>NZ_JBHWVO010000013.1:0-192594 GCF_042736635.1 Streptomyces sp. NPDC060035 | reverse complement strand
CGCATAACCCCCCATACCACAACAACCCCACCCTGCTGGCGGGTCTCCACCTATAGGTGGGTTGCCCCGACGCACATTTGCCCCCCCGGCGCCGCCGCCCCCCGCCCCCGGGGTGCGGCGCCACCCCCGTGTTGCGCGGCCCGTCAGCCGCGCGGGGCAGGTTCGCCCGGGCCCGCGAAAGGCGCCGGCGCGGCAGATCCGGGGTCCACAGTGATCGCCTCGACCAGCGCATCGAGTGTCCGACGGACCCGGGTCAGCGGGTGGTCCAGGAACTCCGCGTCCCACCGGGCGTGGTCCGCCGCGTGGAAGGGAAGGCCGCCCTGGACCTCGGGCGCATAGGGGTGCGGCCGGATGTACTGGCCGGGGCCGACCTTCGCAAGGACGACGGGCTTCCCGCATCCCAGTCATTCCGCGCTCGGGGGCCTGGATCTTCACCACCGTGCTGCATCCGGCACGCGGCACTGTGAAACTGCCGATGAACACCTGCCCGCCGGGCTGTTGGGGCAGCGGCACCTTGAGTATCTGCCGCAGCGCGGGCAGCCCGTCCAGCTTCTTCACCGATGCCTCGATGAGCCCGCCGCCCGCTTGCGCGGTCCAGTGCGTGAGAGTGCTGCGCAGGGTCGGGCCGTCTTCCAGGGCGGCAGGAAGGTCGGGTGGCAGTCCGAAGTAGTGCAGCGACAGCACATCGCCGTCGTCATTCGCCCAGGCGTCGTCGCCCACGGGCCGGTATCCGGGGAGTTCCACCCCGAGCAGAGCTCTCATGGGCGGCGATCATGCCCTACGTGCGACCCGCCACGCAGGAGAGGTCCCGCCTCATGTGGTCGCCGGGGCGAGGTCACCGTCCCGGCGAATCAGGGCCGCGTACCGGCCGTCCCGTTCGAGCAGCTCAGCGTGCGTGCCTCGCTCGGCTGTCTGCCCGCCGTCGAGGACGACGATCTGGTCCGCGTCCCTGACGGTCGAGAGCCGGTGCGCGATGGTGAGGGTGGTGCGACCCTTCGACAGCGCGTCAATGGCTTGCTGCACTGCGTGTTCCGTGCGGGTGTCGAGGGCACTCGTCGCTTCGTCGAGGATCAGCACGGGTGGGTCACGGAGAATCGTGCGGGCAATGGCCAGCCGCTGCTTCTCACCACCCGAGAAGCGGTACCCCCGCTCGCCGACCAGCGTGTCGTAACCGTCGGGCAGCGATGCGATGTGGTCGTGGATCTGTGCCGCTCGGGCCGCTGCTTCGATCTCCTCGTCAGTGGCGTCGGGCTTGGCGAAGCGGAGGTTCTCGGCAACCGAGGCGTGGAAGAGATAGGTCTCCTGGGAGACCACGCCGACGGCCCGGGCGAGGGTGTCGAAGTCCAGGTCCCGGACATCGACCCCGTCGATGGTGACCCGGCCGCCGGTGACGTCGTACAGCCGCGGCACCAGATAGCTGAGGGTCGACTTGCCCGAGCCGGTGGGACCGACGACGGCCAGACTGCGGCCGGCGGGCACGGTCACATCGATGCTGCTGAGCGTCGGGCCGCTCTTCTCGTCGTAGCTGAAGGTGACGTTTTCGAAGGCGACCTCACCGCGGATCTTCTCCAGCCGGACGGGCTTCTCGGGCTCGGTGATGTCCACGTCGAGGTCGAGGTACTCGAAGATCCGCTGGAACAGGGCCAGGGATGTCTGCATCTGCACGCCGGTGGAGAGCAGGCTCACCGCCGGCCGGAACAGCCCTTGCTGCAGCGAGACGAAGGCGACCAGCGTGCCGATGGAGACGGCCGTGCCACCCGACTGGAGGGTGAGACCGGCCGCCCAGTAGATGACTGCGGGCATCGCAGCCATGACGATGCCGATCGTCGACATCCGCCACCGCCCGGCCATGTTGGAGCGCACTTCGAGGTCGACCAGGCGCTCCGACTCCTCGGCGAAGCCCTTGGTGAGGGAGTCCGAGCGGCCCATGGTGCGGCCGAGCAGGATGCCGCTGACCGAGAGCGACTCGGTGACCGTGGCCGCCATCGCGGCCATCTGCTTCTGGCGCTGAGTGGTGATCCTCTTGCGCTCACGGCCGACGCGGCGGCTGATCCAGACGAAGACGGGCAGCAGGAGCAGCGAGACGACGGTGAGCCGCCAGTCCAGCGCGAGCATGGCGACCACGGTGGCGATGACCGCGGTGAGGTTGGAGACGAGAGAGGTCGCGGTGGAGGTGACCGTCGCCTGCATTCCGCCGATGTCGTTGGCGATGCGGGACTGGACCTCGCCCGTGCGGGTCCTGGTGAAGAAGGCGAGTGGCATCCGCTGCAGCTGGGTGTAGACGGCGGTGCGCAGATCGTGCATGACGCGCTGGCCGACCGTCGTGGAGATCAGGGTCTGCAGGACGCCGAAGACGCTGGTCATCACGGCGGTGAGAATCATGCCGAGCGCGAGGAGCGTGAGCAGTCCCGTACGCCCCTGAGGGATCGCGGTGTCCAGGATCTCGCGGAGCAGGAACGGGGTGGCGACCGACACCAGTGACGAGGCGCCGACCAGCAGCCCTACGATCGCGAGCCTGCCGCGGTAGGGGCGGAAGAGGCGGAAGATGCGGCGCAGCTCGGCGGGCGGCTGCTCGGCATCACCGGCAGGGGGTGTCCACGTGGGTTCGTCGGGTTTCATGTGCTCCTTCGACAGCGTGGGGCCGACAGGCTTCGAGCGGAGGCGTGCGGCGGAAGACGTACGGGATTTTACGGAGCTTAGCTCATTGTTACCTCTATTCACAATGAACAGGGTCCTGATATTGTTCCCTCATGGACTCCCCCGATCCCGACGGCATCCTGGCCGAACAGCTGCTGCGGCTCACCCGCAGACTCCAGCGCATCCAGAGCCGCCAGCTGGAGCCGATCGGCATCACTCCGGCGCAGTTCCGGCTGCTGCGCACGGTCGCGCACTACGAGGACCCGCCCCGGATGGCCGATCTCGCCCAGCGCCTCGACGTCGTCCCACGTGCGGTCACCACTCTGGTGGACGGCCTGGAGGCCAACGGCCGGGTGCGCCGCGCGCCGGACCCGACCAGTCGCCGGGTGGTCCGCATCGAGATCACCGAGGAGGGCAGGGCCACGCTCCGCTCGCTGCGCAACGCGCGGAAGGCCGCCGCAGAGGAGATCCTGGCTCCATTGACCGCCGAGCAGCGCGAAGTGCTCGGCGGGCTGCTGACCGCTCTGGTGGACGGGATGCCGGAGCGCCGCCGCTGCTGAGGCGCGGTGCGGAGCACCGCGCCGTGTCGTCGAGGAGACCCTGAGATGCCGCTGCTGGAGCCGAAGCCGGAAGCCCTCCGTCCTGGTACGGCGCGGGCGCCGTCCCCCGACCGGGTGCCCGACTGGAAGGCTTCGGGCACGCCCGCACCGCTGCGTGCCGACCTGACCGCCCTGCTCGGCGCGGAGAAGGTGCTGTGGAAGATCTCCGACCTGGTGCGGTACGCCTCCGATGCCAGCCCCTACCGCTTCCTGCCGCAGGTCGTCGTCGTCCCCGAGGACATCGACGACATCTCGGCGATCCTCTCCTACGCGCACGGCAAGGGCCGCGACGTGGTCTTCCGGGCCGCAGGCACCAGCCTCAACGGCCAGGCGCAGGGAGAGGACATCCTTGTCGACGTACGCCGCCACTGGACAGGGATCGAAGTCCTCGACGAGGGCGCGCGGGCCCGGATCCGGCCGGGGACCACGGTCATGCGGGCGAATGCCACGCTCGCCCGGCACGGCAGACTGCTGGGCCCCGACCCCGCCAGCGCCATCGCCTGCACCATCGGCGGTGTCGTCGCGAACAATGCCTCGGGAATGACCGCGGGCACGACCCGTAATTCGTACCGCACGGTCTCCTCTCTCACCTTCGTCCTGCCGAGCGGCACAGTGGTCGACACGGCTGAACCGGCCGCCGAGGAGCTGCTGCGTCACGCCGAGCCGCGCCTGTGCGAAGGGCTGCTGGCCGTCAAGGCGGAGATCGAGGCGGACGCGCAGCTCACCGCCCGGATCCGCGCCAAGTACGAGATCAAGAACACCAACGGCTACCGGCTCGACGCGTTCCTCGACGGATCGACTGCCGTGGAGATCCTCCGCGGGCTGATGGTCGGTTCCGAGGGCACCTTCGGCTTCATCTCCGAGGTCGTCTTCGACACGCTGCCGCTGGACCGCCGCCTCTCCTCGGCGCTGCTGTTCTTCCCTTCCCTCACCGCAGCGGCGGCAGCCGTGCCGCAGTTCAACGAGGCGGGGGCGATCGCCGTGGAGCTGATGGACGGCAACACACTGCGCGCATCGGTGAGCGTCCAGGGCGTCCCCGCGGACTGGGTCTCCCTGCCCAGGGAGACGACGGCGCTCCTCGTGGAGTTCCGCGCTCCGGACGAGGAGGCTCTGGAAACCTACGAGCAGGCGGCGGCCTCGGTCGTCGCGGGTCTCGACCTCGTCGTGCCGGCCGTATCCGTCACCAACGAGTTCACCCGGGACGCTGCCACGGTCGCGGGCTACTGGAAGGCCCGCAGGGCGTTCGTCACCGCCGTCGGCGGCTCCCGTCCCTCGGGCACGACGCTGATCACGGAGGACTTCGCGGTGCCGCCTTCGCGGCTCGCCGAGGCCTGCGAGGCCCTGCTCGCACTCCAGGCGGTCCATGGCTTCGACGCCGCCGTCGCAGGTCATGCGGCGCACGGAAACCTGCACTTCCTGCTCGCTTTCGACGCCGCGAAATCCGCCGACGTCGACCGGTACGCCGCCTTCATGGACAGCTTCTGCTCTCTCGTCGTCGACCGTTTCGACGGGTCACTCAAGGCGGAGCACGCCACGGGCCGCAACATCGCGCCGTTCCTGGAGCTGGAGTGGGGCCCGAAGGCCACCGAACTGATGTGGCGCACGAAGCAGATCATCGACCCCGACGGGGTGCTGGCACCGCGGATCGTCCTGGACCGCGACCCGAAGGCGCATCTGCGTGGGCTCAAGACGATCCCCAAGGTCGAACCGGTCGCTGATCCGTGCATCGAGTGCGGCTTCTGCGAACCGACGTGCCCCAGCGAGGACCTGACCACCACACCCCGTCAACGCATCCTTCTGCGCCGGGAGATGATGCGCCAGCCGGACGGCTCCCCGGTGGAGGCCGGTCTCCTCGATGCGTACGGGTACGACGCCGTGGACACCTGTGCGGGCGACTCCACGTGCAAGCTGGCCTGTCCGGTCGGCATCGACACCGGCGCGATGATGAGGGATTTCCGTCATCACCGGCACTCGCCGCGTGAGGAGCGCATCGCCGCTCTCACCGCGAAGCACTTCAAGGTGGTGGAGGCCTCGGCACGACTCGCGGTCGCCGCGGCGGGCATCGTCTCCGACCGCGGCGGCGACCGGCTGCTCGAGTCCGTGACCCGGCTGGCCCGCAGGGCCGTACACCCCGACCTGGTACCGGAGTGGCTGCCCCAGATTCCCGGGGCTGCCGGCCGGAGAATGCCTCCCACCTCCCGGGCGGGTGCGCACGCCGTCTATTACCCGGCCTGTGTGAACCGCATCTTCGCCGGACCCGAGGACCAGGGCTCGCCGTCGCTCGCCGAAGCCGTCGTCTCCGTGTCAGCCCGGGCCGCGAAGCCCGTGTGGATCCCCGAGGACATCACGGGGACCTGCTGCGCGACGATCTGGCACTCCAAGGGATACGACGTGGCCAACGCCGTGATGGCCAACCGCATCGTGGAGGCGGCCTGGGGCTGGACGGCGGGCGGGCGGCTTCCGCTGGTCGTCGACGCTTCTTCGTGCACGCTGGGCTTGGCGCACGAGGTGGTCCCCTATCTCACCGAGTCCAACCGGGAGTTGCACCGTGAGCTGACCGTCGTCGACTCTCTGGTCTGGGCGGCCGAGGAGCTGCTTCCCGCGCTGACCGTGTTCCGCAGGGCGGGCTCGGCCGTCCTGCATCCCACCTGTTCGATGGAGCATCTGGGAGACGTGGCACAGTTGCGCGCGGTCGCCGAGGCCTGCGCGGAGGACGTCGTCATCCCCGACGACGCGGGCTGCTGTGGGTTCGCGGGCGACCGCGGCATGTTGCACAAGGAGCTCACCGATTCTGCGACCGCCAAGGAGGCGGCCGAGGTGAACACCCGGGAGTACGACGCTTATCTGTCGGCGAACCGGATGTGCGAGATCGGGATGGACCGGGCGACCGGCCGCACGTACTACTCGGCACTGATGGAGCTGGAGCGGGCGACGCGGCCGGTTCTCTGAACCGAGCACGCCCCCCGGCAGCCCCGCCGGAAAGTCCATGGTTTCGGCGCGAGAATCCACGCGAGAGTCCCCTCGCATCCCTTGCGCAGCAGCAGCCCCACCGTCCAGGGTCCTTACCGAGGTGCGGGAACCGTCATGCCCTCATGGGTTTCCGCATCCCTACGCGCACCGTCAGATCCCCCATTCTGGAGGCTCGATGAACGACGACGCACCACAGGACCAGGACCCGCGGAACACTGACGACGGCTCGATGAGCCGTCGTTCCGTGCTTCGTACAACAGCCGGAGTGGCCGGTGCCGGCCTCGGACTCGGAGCACTCGGCAGCGGCACGGCAGCGGCAGCGGCAGCGGCGGGAAGTCCGGAGACCGTCCCCCCGCGCCAGGGCCGCACCATGGCCGGGGTGCCCTTCGACCGGCGCTCCACCGTGCGGGTCGGCATCGTGGGCCTCGGCAACCGTGGCGGCAGCATGATCGATCTCTTTCTCGCCGTCACCGGAGTACAGGTCGTCGCCGTCTGCGACCCGGTGAAGGCCAAGGCCGAACAGGCGGCCGCGAAGGTGACGGCGGCGGGTCAGCCTGCGCCCGCCGTGTACACCAGCGGCGAGGACGACTACGAGAACCTCTGCAAGCGCGGGGACATCGACTTCGTCTACATAGCGACACCCTGGGACTTCCACTTCGAGATGGCGAAGACCGCCATGCTCAATGGCAAACATGTCGGGGTCGAGTGTCCGGTCGCTCTCCAGCTCGACCAGCTCTGGCAGTTGGTCGATCTTTCCGAGCGGACCCGGCGGCACTGCATGCAGCTGGAGAACTGCTGCTACGGCCGGAACGAGATGAGGGTGCTGCGGATGGCGCACGCCGGTCTCTTCGGCAACCTGCTGCACGGCGCGGGCGCGTACAACCACGATCTGCGGGGGCTGATGTTCGACCCCGACTACTACGAGGGTCCGTGGCGGCGGCTGTGGCACACCCGGCTGCGCGGCGACTTGTACCCCAACCATGGATTCGGGCCGGTCGCCAACTACATGGACATCAACCGCGGCGACCGCGCGGTGAGCATCACCAGCGTCGGATCACCCGCGCTCGGTCTCGCCGAGTACCGCGAGGAGCACATGCCTGCCGGTGACCCGAGCTGGAAGGAGACCTATATCGAGAGCGACCGGACGATCAGTCTCGTCCAGACGGCGAAGGGCCGTGTGATCCGCCTGGAACACGACGTGTCCACACCCCACCCGTACTCACGGATCAACAGCCTCGGTGGCACCAAGGGCGTCTTCGAGGACTATCCGACGCGCATCTATCTCGAGCCCGACCACACCGACGACCAGTGGAAGGACTTCTCCGCGTACGCCGACTGGGACCACTGGCTGTGGAAGGAGCACGCCAACCCGCCCGGTGGTCACGGCGGGATGGACTACATGCTGGTTTTCCGTCTGATGCAGTGCATGCGGCTCGGGCTGGCGCCCGACTTCGATGTGTACGACGCGGCCACCTGGACCGCTCCGGTCCCGCTGAGCCACCTCTCCATCAAGGCCAAGGGCGCTCCGCAGCAGATCCCGGACTTCACCCGCGGCGAATGGAAGAAGGCCCGCTCCGGCATGGACTCCGACAAGCCCGCGGAGTAGAGCAGGGCGGGACTCCGCGCCGAAGGGTGCGGAGTCCCGCCGCCTGCCCGGGAACACGGAGTTCCGCCCCGTGCCCGGGAACCCTGACGGACCCGGCGGACCGGACCGGCCTCCCGCCCTGCGCCGCTGTGGCGGCGAACAAGACCAACATCGGCCGTCCACTGCCGTCGCCACCAATAATCGCTTGCTTCGGACCGGGGCATGACGCGAACCTTGCACGGTTTGGTCACCTCCTGTTCCACGAGATCCGTCACGGATCTCTGCCCCTTCCGATCCTTGGAACGTCATGCAGATTCGCGATCTTCCGTACTCGGATCCCGGCGACCCCGATGTCCGTTCAGGCCCACGTTTTCTGTTCTGGCTCGGGCGCAATCAGCTCACCGGCCAACTCAAGTCCCTCTCCTGGGGACTGCTGCACCAGTGCGCGATCGCCGGGCTTCCGCTTGCCGTGGGGGTCGCGGTCCAGGCCGTCGTGGAACGCTCCGGTCGGGGCCTTGCCCTGGCCGGCGCGCTCATCGTGGTCCTCGGCATCCTCATCGCCGTGGGCGACACCATGCTCCACCGCACAGCGGTCACCAACTGGATCACCGCGGCGGCCAGGGTTCAGCAGCTGCTGGCCCGTAAGACCGCCGAGCTCGGCTCGGCGCTGACCCGGCGGGTCGCGGCGGGCGAGGTCGTGGCCGTCTCCACCGGAGACGTCGAGAAGATCGGCTGGTTCGTCGAGGCGCTGTCGCGCTTCGCCGCTGCTGCCACCGCCCTCGTACTCATCAGTATCGGGCTCATCGTCTATCTGCCCTCCCTGGGTGTGCTGGTCGCGATCGCCATGCCTGTCCTGGCGCTCGCCGTGCTGCCGCTGCTCCCCCGGGCCACCCGGCGGGCGGATCTCCAGCGTGAGAAGGCGGGCAAGGCGACCGAACTGGCCTCCGACACCGTCGCCGGACTGCGGGTGCTGCGTGGCATCGGCGGCGAGGAACTCTTCCTGGGCCGCTATCGGCGTGCCTCCCAGGAGGTCCGCAAGGCCGCCGTGCGCAGCGCGCGGATGTGGGCCCTGATTTCGGCGATCCAGGTGCTGCTGCCCGGAATTCTGCTCATCTCGCTGGTCTGGTACGGAGCGACGCTGGCCCGGGACGGCCGGATCGACGTCGGTCAGCTGGTCACCGTGTACAGCGCGGCGACACTGATGCTCTTCCCCTTGCGGCACTTCGAGGAGATCGCGATGGCGTACTCCTTCTCGCGGCCGTCGGCGCAGCGCGCGGTCCGGGTTCTGTCGCTGCAGCGCAGTGCGCAGCCCTCGACGATCGACGCCATGTCACCCGAGGGCGATCTGTACGACCCGGTGACCGGACTGATGGCGCCGCGGGGCTTGTTCACGGCCGTTGTCTGCGGTGATCCCGATGAGGCGGGCCGGCTGGCCGAGCGGCTCGGCGGGCATGCGGAGACGGACGAGACCTCGGACCCGGCCCCGTCGGTGCTCCTCGGGGGTGTGGCTCTGGACGAGCTGCCGCTCGACTCGGCGCGGGCCGCGGTGCTGGTGCAGGACAAGGACCCGGTGCTGCTCTCGGGGACGCTGCGGGAGCTGCTCGACGTGCCGTCGTCCGGCAAGGTCACCGCCCAGGACGCACTTGCGGCCGCCCACTGCGGTGACGTGCTGGATGCTCTGGCCCAGGCATCCGTGGACACGAACGGCGATCCGATGCGCACCCGGATCACCGAACGCGGCAGGTCCCTGTCGGGTGGCCAGCGCCAGCGGCTCGCGCTGGCACGCTCACTGGTCACCGACCCGGAAGCACTCGTGCTCGACGAGCCGACGTCCGCTGTCGACTCGCACACGGAGGCCAGGGTCGCCGCCGGTATCAAGCAGCTGCGCCAGGGCCGTACGACGGTGGCGTTCGCCTCGTCGCCGCTGCTTCTGGACCTCGCCGACCGCGTCGTGCTGGTCCATGCGGGCACGGTCGTGGCGGTCGGCGCACACCGCGAACTGCTGCGGGACGAACCGCGGTACCGGGCGGTCGTCACCCGGGAGACCGAGGAAGAGATCGCGGCACCGGCCGCTGGGGACCCACTCGCCGGAATCGGTGCGTCGCAGTCGGTCGAAACGATCGAGGAATTCGAGGAGAGGGCATGATCGGCGTCGCACCCCCCGCATACGACCCGGCCGCACCGCAGTCGGCGACGACCCTGCCGGTCGGCACACCGCTGACCGTACGGTCGTACGTGCGTTCCCTGCTTCGGCGTCACCGGAAGCCGTTCGTGGTCCTCATCGCGGTCAACGCGATCGCGGTGATCGCGTCGATCACCGGACCATATCTCCTGGGCGGACTGGTCGAAGACCTTTCGAACGGGGTCACCGACCTCCATCTGGAGCGCACCGCCGCGGTGTTCGCTCTCGCACTGGTCGTGCAGACGGTCTTCACGCGGACGATGCGGCTGCGCGGAGCAGTCCTCGGTGAGGAGATGCTGGCCGATCTGCGCGAGGACTTCCTCGTGCGGTCGGTCGGGCTGCCGCCGGGCGTCCTTGAGCGGGCCGGCACCGGTGACCTGCTCTCCAGGATCACGACGGACATCGACCGGCTGGCGAACGCGATGCGTGAGGCCGTGCCCCAGCTGACGATCGGTGTCGTGTGGGCCGGGCTGCTGCTCGGCGCGCTCACGGTCACCGCCCCGCCCCTGGCGCTCGCCGTGCTGATCGCGCTGCCCGTGCTGATCATCGGCTGCCGCTGGTACTTCCGGCGGGCGCCTTCCGCCTACCGCTCGGAGGCCGCCGGATATGCGGCGGTCGCGGCGATGCTCGCCGAGACCGTGGACGCCGGCCGGACCGTGGAGTCCCACCGCCTGGGAGCGGGCAGGGTGGCGCTCTCCGACCGGCGGGTCAAGGAGTGGACGGCGTGGGAGCGGTACACCCTCTTCCTGCGCTCGGTGCTGTTCCCCGTCATCAACGCCACGTTCGTGACGATCCTCGGCGCGGTGCTGCTGCTCGGCGGCTGGTTCGTGCTGGAGGGCTGGCTCACCGTCGGGCAGCTGACGACGGGTGCGCTGCTGGCACAGATGATGGTCGACCCGATCGGTCTGATCCTGCGCTGGTACGACGAGTTGCAGGTCGCCCAGGTGTCCTTGGCCAGGCTGGTCGGCGTACGGGAGATCGAGCCGGACGCGGGCGACGACAGTGTCGGTCCGGACGGCCGGGAGGTACGGGCGGACGAGGTGCACTTCGGTTACCGCGCCGGTGTCGACGTCCTGCACAAGGTGTCGCTGGATATCGCCCCGGGTACCCGCCTTGCCCTGGTCGGGCCGTCCGGTGCGGGCAAGTCCACCCTGGGGCGTCTGCTGGCCGGGATCTACGCGCCCCGGACCGGTGAGGTCACGCTGGGCGGTGCCGAGCTGTCCAGAATGCCTGCGGAGCGGGTACGGACCCATGTAGCTCTGGTCAACCAGGAGCACCATGTGTTCGTGGGCTCGCTCAGGGACAACCTGCTGCTGGCCCGTGCGGGCGCCGAGGACGCGGAGCTGTGGGCCTCGCTCGCGGCGGTCGACGCGGACGGCTGGGCGAAGGCCCTGGCGGACGGTCTGGACGCGGAGGTCGGCTCGGGCGGTCTGGCCCTCACCCCGGCGCAGGCGCAGCAGATCGCGCTCGCCCGGCTGGTGCTCGCGGATCCGCACACCCTGGTGCTGGACGAGGCGACGTCGCTGCTCGATCCTCGGGCGGCCCGGCACCTGGAGCGTTCACTGGCCCGGGTGCTGGACGGCCGGACGGTGATCGCGATCGCGCACCGGCTGCACACGGCGCACGACGCGGATGTGATCGCGGTCGTCGAGGAGGGCCGGATCAGCGAGCTGGGCAGCCACGACGAGCTGGTCGCGGCGGACGGCGCGTACGCGGCACTGTGGCGGTCCTGGCACGGATGAGCCGGGGGCGGCGGCCCGGGGACCCCTCCGGTCGCCGCCTCACGGGAGGCGGACTGCGGCCATGGCGGTAAGGATGAGGAGTGACTGGCCCCGGATACGGGGCAGGTGAGCGATGACCGCGTAAGCCCGAGAAGGGACGCACACCGTGGCACGACCCAGGATCCTCGTTGTCGGCGCCGGCTTTGCCGGGATCGAGTGCGTGCGCCGACTGGAACGCAGCCTCGCTCCGGGAGAGGCGGACATCGCGCTCGTCACGCCGTTCTCGTACCAGCTCTATCTGCCGCTGCTTCCACAGGTCGCCTCCGGCGTGCTCACTCCGCAGTCGGTGGCCGTCTCCCTGCGCCGCAGCCGGCGCTACCGCACCCGGATCGTGCCGGGCGGGGCGATCGGTGTGGACACCAAAGCGAAGGTCTGTGTCGTACGCAAGATCACCGATGAGATCGTGAACGAGCCGTACGACTACATCGTGCTGGCGGCCGGGAGCGTCACCCGTACGTTCGACATCCCTGGGCTGGTCGAGAACGCGCGGGGCATGAAGACGCTGGCCGAGGCCGCCTACATCCGGGACCACGTCATCTCCCAGCTCGATCTGGCCGACGCCAGCCACGACGAGGCGGAGCGGGAGTCGCGGCTGCAGTTCGTGGTGGTGGGCGGCGGATACGCGGGCACGGAGACCGCTGCCTGCCTGCAGCGGCTGACCGCCAACGCCGTCCGGCACTACCCCCGGCTGGACCCGAAGCTGATCAAGTGGCATCTGATCGACATCGCGCCCAAGCTCATGCCGGAGCTCGGCGACAAGCTGGGGACCACCGCGCTGGAGATCCTGCGCAAGCGTGGCATCGAGGTCTCGCTCGGTGTCTCGGTGGCCGAGGCCGGACCGGACAAGGTGACCTTCACCGACGGCCGGGTCCTGCCCTGCCGCACGCTCATCTGGACCGCCGGAGTCGCGGCCAGCCCGCTCGTCGCCACACTCGACGCGGAGACGGTACGCGGCAGGCTCGCGGTGACGCCGGAGATGCAGGTGCGCGGTGCGGACGGGGTGTTCGCCCTGGGCGACTCGGCGGCGGTGCCGGACCTTGCCAAGGGCGACGGGTCGATCTGTCCCCCCACCGCGCAGCACGCCATGCGGCAGGGGCGGGTGCTGGCGGACAACCTCATCGCTTCGCTGCGTGGCCGTCCGCTGCAGCCGTACGTCCACAAGGACCTCGGCCTCGTCGTGGACCTCGGCGGCCGGGACGCGGTCTCCAAGCCGCTGGGCATCGAGCTGACGGGCATGCCCGCCCAGCTGGTGGCACGCGGCTACCACTGGTCGGGGCTGCGGACCAACGTCGCCAAGACCCGGGTCCTGACCAACTGGATACTGAACGCGATCGCGGGGGACGACTTCGTACGGACCGGTTTCCAGGCCCGTAAGCCTGCCACCCTGAGCGACTTCGAGTACACCGACGCCTATCTCACGCCGGAACAGCTCCGCGCGCACACCGCGTCGACGGCCACCGGCGGCTGATCAGCAGTCAGGCTCCGGTCCCCGCCGCACCGGCGGGGACCGCGCTCATGTCTGCCGGCCGAGCACCGTGTCGACCGTGTCCGCCTCCTGCGGCGACTTGTCCTCGCGATAGCGCAGCACCCGGGCGAACCGCAGCGTGACCCCCACCGGGTAGCGGGTGGAGCGCTGGAGCCCGTCGTACGCGATCTCGACGACGAGCTCCGGGCGCACGGTGACGACGTACCCGTTGTCCTCGGTGGACAGTTCCCGGAGGCGTTCGGTCTGCCAGGCGAGCATCTTGTCCGTGAGTCCTTTGAAGGTCTTGCCGAGCATGGCGAAGGAGCCGTCGGGCCGCCTCGCTCCCAGATTGAGATTGGACAGTTTTCCGGTACGCCTGCCGTGCCCCCACTCGGCCGCGAGCACCACGAGGTCAAGGGTGTGTACGGGCTTCACCTTCAGCCAGGACGCACCCCGCCGGCCCGCGCTGTAGGGCGCGGTCAGGCCCTTGACCACCACGCCTTCGTGTCCGTGCGCCAGGGTGGCCTCGAAGAACGCAGCCGCGGCCTCGCGCGCCGCTTCGTCCCCGGGGTCCGTGACGATGACGCGCCGCACCCGCATCGGCTCCGGGACCAGGGTGGCCAGCTCCGTGTGCCGTTCGGTGAGGGGGAGGTCCAGGAGTTCGCGTCCGTCGACGGACAGCACGTCGAAGAAGACGGCGACGACGGGGACCTCTGCCGCCGCTGCGGCGACATCGCGCCGGGATCCCACACGCCCGGCGGTCTCCTGGAAGGGCCGCGGTCTGCCGTCGGGCCCGAGCGCGATCACCTCGCCGTCGAGAACGAACCGGTCGCCGCGGAAGCCGGCCACCGCCGTGACCAGTTCGGGGAGCCGGTCGGTGATGTCGTCGAGCGTGCGGGTGTGCACCCGCACCCGCGGCCCGTCGCGGTGCACCTGTACGCGGATACCGTCGAGCTTCTCCTCCACGGCGCACGGCCCCAGTTTGTCGATGGCTTCGGTGACCGAACGCGCGGTGTGCGCCAGCATCGGCTGGACCGGCCGGCCGACGGTGAGCCTGTAGGCCGAGAGCACCCCGGGGCCGTCCGCGAGCAGGGCCCGGGCGACCGACTCCAGTGATCCGGCGAGCATGACGGCGCGGCGTACGGCGGCGGGCTCCGCTCCGGTGGCACCGGCCAGGGCGTCGATGGCGACGGCGTCCAGTGCTCCCTGGCGTACCTCGCCGGTGAGCAGCCCGCGCAGAAAGTGCTGTTCGTCGCTGGTGGCAGCGCCGAGCAGCCGCTGGAGGCGCTCCTTGCGCGCGGCCTGCGAGCCGGGACCGGAGAGCGCCCCGATCGCTGTCAGCTCCGCGTCGACGTCCGTCACCGTCAGCGTGGCCCGTTCCGTGGGCGCCACCGGATCGCCCAGGGCGCTCCACCCGATGCCGAGCCGCCCCTGCGGGAGGCGGCCGGCGAGATACGGGATGACGACCGGGACGTCGTCAGGTCCGGCCTCCCGGAACAGTCCGGCGAGCAGGGCGACCTTGCGGTTCCGTGCCGAGGTGGCGGCGACCTCCAGCGACACATGGGCGAGCCGGGCGAGCAGCATGCAGTCATGGTGCTACGGCTCCGGGCGCACCGCCCCCCGAACGGTGTCCGGAGGTCAGATGAAGTTGAGCGCGGCGGCCGCGCCCACTCCCCCGAGCAGCATGAACGCGGGCATCAGCACCTTGATCTCCACCCAGCTGCCGGCCCGGAAGCGCATGAACTTCGGCGGTCCGAGCGCGTACCACCGCTTGCGGCCCAGCGGGATCGGCCACAGGATCGGGCAGCCCGAGACGGTGAGCGCGTCGCCGATGCAGTGGACGAGGGACCCGAGGACTATCGGAAGCCCCAGCCACAGGTACTCCTGGCCGGGCTCGGCGAACAGCCAGTCCGAGCCGTTGCCCGGCTTGTCGAGCACCCCTGCCAGGATCCACGCGCTGGTCGCGCCGAGCAGCCAGACGAGGACGTCGCTGGACATGCGCGCCGCCCGCCACAGCAGACCCTCGACGGCGAGCACGAGGTGGACGAAGAGGATCGCCAGGACCGCCCACCGGCCGCCGGTGATCGCCGCGAGAGAGGCTCCCCCGCCGATCAGCACCGCCCACAGCCACGTATGGGTGAGGGTTCGGTGTCCACCGGTCCTGCGCGGGTCGCCGGCTCCCTTGGTCGCCTTGTAGACGGCGTACGAGAGCTTGTCGACGATCTCGCACAGGCCTTTGGAGACCGGGCCGAAGGCACGCGAGATGGTGGCGGACTTGTGGTCGAGGTCCGGGGCGAGCGCGGCGCCCGCACAGATCAGCGCCCCTACGACGAGGACGGGCCAGGGCATCGTGTGGCCCGCGGCGGCGGCCGCGGCGCCCACCCCCAGCCAGGCCGCTGCCCCTGACAGAGAGTGTGCCGGTCCCATCATGGCTGTTTCCGCCCCCATCGTGATGCGGCCGTGCGGCACGGCCGGGGCCGCCATTGCCTGTGCACGGCGGCCGAGTTGAGTGGGCAGCGTATCGCCCGTGATCTTCGGGCGGTCCTCCGGTTCCCGCATCCGGGCACAAGGCAGGCAAGATGGGGGCGTGACCCTTATCGATCAGCTGCCCCCGACCGCCGACCCGGACGCCCTCTTCGAGGCCTTCTCGTCATGGACCGAATCGCAGGGCATCACCCTCTATCCGGCTCAGGAGGAGGCGCTGATCGAGGTGGTCTCCGGGGCGAACGTGATCCTTTCCACGCCCACCGGCTCCGGAAAGAGCCTGGTCGCGGCGGGTGCGCACTTCACGGCGCTGGCCCAGGACAAGGTCACGTTCTACACGGCGCCCATCAAGGCTCTGGTCTCGGAGAAGTTCTTCGACCTGTGCAAGCTCTTCGGCACGGAGAACGTGGGCATGCTGACCGGCGACGCCTCGGTCAACGCCGACGCCCCGGTCATCTGCTGCACCGCCGAGGTGCTCGCCTCCATCGCGCTGCGTGACGGCAAGTACGCCGACATCGGCCAGGTCGTGATGGACGAGTTCCATTTCTACGCGGAGCAGGACCGCGGCTGGGCCTGGCAGATCCCGATCCTGGAGCTTCCGCAGGCCCAGTTCATCCTGATGTCGGCCACCCTCGGTGACGTCAAGATGTTCGAGGAGGACCTGACCCGCCGTACCGGACGCCCGACCTCCGTGGTGCGTTCGGCGACGCGGCCGGTGCCGCTGTCCTACGAGTACCGGCTGACGCCGATCACGGAGACGCTCACCGAGCTGCTGGACACCCGGCAGTCGCCCGTCTACATCGTGCACTTCACCCAGGCGACGGCCGTCGAGCGCGCGCAGTCGCTGATGAGCATCAACATGTGCACGAAGGAGGAGAAGGAGAAGATCGCCGATCTGATCGGCAACTTCCGCTTCACCACCAAGTTCGGCCAGAACCTCTCCCGCTACGTCCGGCACGGTATCGGTGTGCACCACGCGGGCATGCTCCCCAAGTACCGCCGCCTGGTCGAGAAACTGGCGCAGGCGGGCCTGCTGAAGGTGATCTGCGGTACGGACACACTCGGCGTCGGCGTCAACGTCCCGATCCGTACGGTGCTGTTCACCGCCCTCACCAAGTACGACGGCACCCGGGTGCGCACGCTGCGCGCCCGCGAATTCCACCAGATCGCCGGCCGCGCAGGCCGCGCCGGTTTCGACACGGCGGGCTTCGTGGTCGCGCAGGCCCCCGAGCACGTCATCGAGAACGAGAAGGCCGTCAAGAAGGCGGGCGACGACCCCAAGAAGAAGCGCAAGGTCGTCCGCAAGAAGGCCCCCGAGGGCTTCGTCGCCTGGTCCGAGACCACCTTCGACAAGCTCATCACCTCCGATCCCGAGCCCCTGACCTCGCGCTTCCGGGTCACGCACACGATGCTGCTCTCGGTGATCGCCCGGCCGGGCAACGCCTTCGAGGCGATGCGGCATCTGCTGGAGGACAACCACGAGCCGCGCAGGGCCCAGCTGCGGCACATCCGGCGGGCCATCGCCATCTACCGCTCGCTGCTCGACGGCGGTGTGGTGGAGCAGCTCGACACCCCGGACGCCGAGGGCCGGATCGTGCGCCTCACCGTCGACCTCCAGCAGAACTTCGCCCTGAACCAGCCACTGTCCACGTTCGCGCTGGCCGCGTTCGATCTGCTGGACGCCGAATCCCCCTCGTACGCCCTGGACATGGTCTCCGTCGTCGAGTCGACGCTCGACGACCCGCGGCAGATCCTGGCCGCCCAGCAGAACAAGGCGCGGGGCGAGGCCGTCGGGCAGATGAAGGCGGACGGCGTCGAGTACGAGGAGCGGATGGAGCGGCTCCAGGAGGTCACGTACCCCAAGCCGCTGAGCGAGCTGCTCTGGCACGCGTACGACGTGTACCGCACGAGCCACCCGTGGGTCGGCGACCATCCCGTGTCACCGAAGTCGGTGATCCGGGACATGTACGAACGGGCCATGACCTTCACGGAGTTCACCTCGAACTACGAGCTGGCCCGTACCGAGGGCATCGTGCTGCGCTATCTGGCGAGTGCGTACAAGGCGTTCGAGCACACCATCCCGGACGACCTGAAGTCCGAGGACCTGGAGGACCTGATCGCCTGGCTCGGCGAGATGGTGCGTCAGGTGGACTCCAGCCTGCTGGACGAGTGGGAGCAGCTGGCGAACCCGGAGGTGGAGACCGCCGAGCAGGCGCAGGAGCGGGCCGACGAGGTCAAGCCCGTCACCGCCAACGCCCGCGCCTTCCGGGTCCTGGTGCGCAACGCGATGTTCCGCCGGGTGGAGCTGGCCGCGCTGGACCGGGTCCGCGACCTGGGCGAGCTCGACGCCGACTCGGGCTGGGACGAGGACGCCTGGGGCGAGGCGATGGACGGCTACTGGGACGCGCACGAGGACCTCGGTACGGGCCCGGACGCGCGCGGCCCCAAGCTGCTGAAGATCGACGAGGACCCGGAGCACGGTCTGTGGCGGGTGTGGCAGGCCTTCGCCGACCCGGCCGGCGACCACGACTGGGGAATCCGTGCGGAGGTCGATCTGGCGGCCTCCGACGAGGAGGGCCGGGCAGTCGTCCGGGTCACGGCCGTGGGCCAGCTGTGACGACACCGGCTTCGAGAGTGGAGACGAACCGCATGACGAACCCGGCCGAGCGCCTGGTCGATCTTCTCGACCTGGAGCGGATCGAGGTCAATATCTTCCGTGGCCGCAGCCCCGACGAGTCCCTGCAACGGGTCTTCGGCGGTCAGGTCGCGGGACAGGCCCTGGTTGCGGCCGGCCGCACCACGGACGGGGACCGTCCTGTCCACTCGCTGCACGCCTACTTCCTGCGGCCGGGCCGCCCCGGCGTGCCGATCGTGTACGACGTCGAGCGGGTGAGGGACGGCCGGTCCTTCACCACCCGCCGGGTCACGGCCGTGCAGCAGGGCCGGACGATCTTCAATCTGACGGCGTCCTTCCACCGCCCCGAGGAGGCGGGCTTCGAGCACCAGCTGCCTCCCGCCCGTACGGTCCCCGACCCGGAAGAGCTGCCGACGGTCGCCGACGAGGTGCGCGAGCACCTGGGCGGGCTGCCGGAGGCACTGGAGCGGATGGCGCGGCGTCAGCCCTTCGACATCCGCTACGTCGACCGGTTGCGCTGGACGCAGGAGGAGATCAAGGACGCGGACCCGCGCAGCGCGGTGTGGATGCGCGCGGTGGGCCCGCTGGGCGACGACCCGCTCGTGCACACC
Source organism: Streptomyces sp. NPDC060035 (assembly GCF_042736635.1). NCBI lineage: Bacteria > Bacillati > Actinomycetota > Actinomycetes > Kitasatosporales > Streptomycetaceae > Streptomyces > Streptomyces sp. NPDC060035. The sequence goes on along the minus strand of NZ_JBHWVO010000013.1, from coordinate 173,645 downwards.
TGTGCGCTGACGTACGCGAGCGACATGACGCTGCTGGACGCGGTCCGGATCCCGGTGGAGCCGCTGTGGGGGCCGCGCGGCTTCGACATGGCGTCGCTGGACCACGCCATGTGGTTCCACCGGCCGTTCCGGGCGGACGAGTGGTTCCTGTACGACCAGGAGTCGCCGATCGCCACGGGAGGCCGTGGGCTGGCCAGGGGCCGGATCTACGACCGCCAGGGGCAGTTGCTGGTGTCGGTGGTCCAGGAGGGCCTGTTCCGCCGTCTCGACGGCGCGTAGCGCCCACCGCGGGTCAGATGCCGGGCAGCGGATCCTGGTCGGCCTCGTGACGGCGGGTCCGGATGTCCGGGCCCGCCGGGTGCAGTTTGGCGTCGCAGGCGGGGCCGAGTCCGGTGCGCCGCGAGTCCGCGCCGGTCAGGGGTCGTCCGCACAGGGCGCAGCGCACCGGACGGCGGCTCTCGGCCCGGCCGGCTCCGGGCCGCGGTTCGGGAAAGAGTTCAGGGAAGGGCTCGGGGGACTCCACGTACGGATCCTCTCAAGCCGGTGCGGCACAGTCACGACCGGTGACCGTGCGACCGGTCAGTCGCGCTGCCGGTCGAGTGCCTCATCGAGGGTGCGGGCAGCCGTGATGAGGGAGAGGTGGGTGAATGCCTGTGGGAAGTTGCCCAGTTGCTCACCACTGGGGCCGATCTCCTCGGCGAAGAGGCCGACGTGGTTGGCGTAGGTGAGCATCTTTTCGAACATGTAGCGGGCCGGCCGCAGTCGCCCGGCGCGGGCCAGCGCGTCGACGTAGAGGAACGTGCAGAGGCTGAACGTCCCTTCGGAGCCGCGCAGGCCGTCCGGCGAGGCGGCCGGGTCGTAGCGGTAGACCAGGCTGTCGGAGACGAGGGTGTCGTTCATGGCGTCCAGCGTGGACAGCCAGCTGGGGTCCTTGGGGGCGAGGAATCCCACCCTGGGCATCAGGAGCAGCGAGGCGTCGAGCACGGCGCCCTCGTAGTGCTGGACGTACGCCTGCTCCTGCTCGCTCCAGCCTCGGGCCATGACCTGTTCGAGGATGGAGTCCCTGGCCCGGGTCCACCGGGCGGTGTCGGCCGGCCTGCTGAACTGGGCCGCGAGCTTCAGTCCGCGGTCGAACGCGGCCCAGCACATCACCCGGCTGTAGGTGAAGTCCTTACGTCCGCCGCGGGTTTCCCAGATGCCTTCGTCGGGGCGGTCCCAGCAGTCGGCGAGCCAGTCCAGTGTGCGGGAGACCTTCTTCCAGCCGCGGTAGCCCGCCTGGATACCGACCTCGTGCCCCTCGGAGAGTGCGTAGAGGGCCTCGCCGTAGATGTCGAGCTGCAACTGGTCGGAGGCGGCGTTTCCGAGACGTACCGGATGGGAACCGCGGTAGCCCTCGAGTTGCCCGAGGATCTCCTCCGCCGGCAGGGGTTCCCCGTCGACGCGATACATGATCTGGAGTGCCTCGCCGTCGATGTCCCGGTCCCCGAGGCGGTCGCCCAGCCAGTGGGTGAAAGCGGTCGCTTCCGTCACGAAGCCCAGGTCCAGCAGGGCCCGCACCGACAGTGCGCCGTCCCTGACCCAGGTGTACCGGTAGTCCCAGTTGCGCTCCCCGCCGATCTGTTCGGGCAGGCCCATGGTCGCGGCGGCGACCGGGGCGCCCGTGGGGGCGTAGGTGAGGAGCTTGAGGGTGATGGCGGAGCGGTTGACCATGTCGGACCAGCGGCCCCGGTAGCGGGAGGTGCGCAACCACTTCTGCCAGAAGTCGACGACCTCCCAGAGCTGTTCGGTGGTTCCGTCGACGCCGGGCGGCGGCGGTGCAGGTCCGTCGGCTCCGCAGACGGTGAAGACGGCGACCGCCGCCTCGCCCACGCCTAGCGTCACGGCTCCGCGCACGTCCTGGCCGTCGCGCTCCAGAGGGAAGCCGGCCTGCAGATGTCCACAGATCCCCGCCGACCTGAACGAGGCTCCCTCCGGGCGGAGTTCGAGCTCATGGGACGCACGCCCGTAGTCGAACCGGGGCCTGCACTCCATCGAGAACCGTACGGTCCCCCGGACCGCGCGCACCTTCCGTACCAGAGTGTGCCGGCCGGTGGCGCCCCCGGAAGCGATCGGCGCCATCCAGTCGAGTACCTCGCCGACCCCGTCGGGCGACATGAAGCGGGTGACCAGCACAGCGGTGTCTGGGTAGTAGAGCTGCTTGCAGGAGCTCTCGGGGCCGTCGGGCGACAGCCGGAAGAAGCCGCCGCGGTCGTGGTCGAGCAGTGCGGCGAAGACGCTGGGGGAATCGAACCGGGGAGCGGAGAACCAGTCGACGACGCCCCGCGCAGAGATCAGTGCGCACGTCTGCAGGTCGCCCACCAGACCGTGCGCGGCTATGGGAGGGTATCGGTCCATGACCGTCCAATCTCCGACATGTCACCACCTAAGACACTATCCGCCTCACAGCATCCGGCCGCCCGCCCTGCCCCGCGGAGGTACGCAATGGACATGATCCATGTCCGCGCGGTGAGCCCTCCGGACCGCACCGACCAGGTCGTGGAGCTTCTCGCCGGCGACCCGTACGTCCTGAACCTGATCGTGCAGCATGGCGCCGCGCGCCACCCCGACGGTGACGCCGTCGCCTGCGACGTGCTGACGGGGGCGGCAAACGAGGTGCTGCGCGGTCTGCGGGGCCTCCAGATCGACGTGCACGGCTCCATCGTCATCGAGCCGGTGGACATGGCGTTCTCGGGGCGGGCCTCGGAGGGCGCGACACGCCGCCTCGGCGCACTGGCCAACGCGCCGGTCTGGGACCAGGTGGAGGCGCGCATCAGGTCCGAGGGGAGGTACGCGCCGAGTTTCTACCTGTACCTGGTCATCGCGGGTCTCATCGGCTCGGTCGGCATCGTCACCAACTCCCAGATCCTGATCGTCGGCGCCATGGTCGTCGGCCCCGAGTACGGGGCGATCGTCGCCGTGGCACTGGGCATCGACAGGGGCGACCGGACCATGGTCCGCACAGGGCTGACGGCCCTGTGCACGGGCCTTCTGCTGACGATCGCGGTCACCTTCCTCTTCAGTCTCCTCATCCGCGGCTTCGGTCTTCAGTCGGAGGCCTTCGACCTGGGGCTCCGGCCGGTCTCCGACCTGATCAACACCCCCAACTTCTTCTCCGTCGCCGTCGCCGCCCTCGCCGGTGTCGTCGGCATCGTGTCACTCACCGAGGCCCGTACGAGCGCCCTCCTCGGAGTGTTCATCTCGGTCACGACCATCCCGGCCGCCGCGGCCATCAGCGTGTCCACGGCCTTCGCCAGTTGGTCCGAGGCGCGGGGTTCCCTCATCCAGCTCCTGGTCAACATTGTGGTTCTCATCGTGGTGGGCACGGGTGCGCTCCGGTGCCAGCGGGCGATCTGGCGACGGGTGGGCCGCCGGGCAAGGAACGGCGGACAAGCCTGAGGCCACGCGGCCGCCCCCGCCGTCGAAACGGACCGAGCGGCCGAAATCCGTCCGGCCGGGGATGATGAAGAGCAGGCCGCTCGCACGGCCTCGGACGTAGCCAGGAGGGCCGCCATGCCCCAGGAACGCACCTCACCGCTCCGTGCCGTACCGGGCGCGACACCGAAGGAACGGGTCGCACTCGGCAAGGCCGCCCGCAAACGGGCGCCCCGGTCCAGCCATCACGTGTACGAACCACCGGCGAACCGGCCGGATCCACTGGCACTCCTCGAGGCCCAGTCGGCAGCCAGGGTGCAGGAGCTCGTCCCGATCCGCTACGGGCGGATGACGGAGTCACCGTTCCGCTTCTACCGGGGCGCCGCGGCGATCATGGCCTCCGACCTGGCCGGGACGCCGGACTCGGGAATCAGGGCGCAGCTGTGCGGTGACGCCCATCTTCTGAATTTCAGGCTGCTCGCCTCCCCCGAGCGCCATCTGCTGTTCGACATCAACGACTTCGACGAGACGTTGCCGGGGCCCTGGGAGTGGGACGTCAAGCGGCTGGCTGCCAGCCTCGTCATCGCGGGGCGCGCCAACGGTTTCACGGACACGGAACGCGCCCGCATCGTACGGGCCACCGTTCGGTCGTACCGGGAGTCGATGATCCGGTTCGCGGGCATGCGCAATCTCGATGTCTGGTACACGCGGACCGACGAGGACCGCATCAGGGCCGTAGCCGCCGACAAACTGGCCGCCCGGGGCCGCAAGCGCGTGGCCAGGGCGACGGCGAAGGCCCGTACCCGGGACAGCCTGCAGGCGTTCGACAAACTCACCGAGGTAGCCGGCGGACAACTGCGGATCGCAGCCGATCCGCCCTTGATCGTACCGATCACGGACCTGCTGCCCGATGCCGAACGCAGCGCGACGGAGAAAGAGTTCCGGAAGCTTCTCCGGCGCTACGGCCGCAGCCTTCCGTCGGACCGACGGTCCCTGCTCGCCGACTTCCGGCCCGTGGACATGGCCCGCAAGGTCGTGGGCGTGGGAAGCGTCGGGACCCGCTGCTGGATCATCCTCCTGCTGGGCAGGGACGGCGGGGATCCGCTCTTCCTCCAGGCCAAGGAGGCCGACTCCTCGGTGCTCGCTCCGCACGCGGGGGCGAGCGCGTACCGGAATCAGGGCGAGCGGGTGGTGGCCGGCCAGCGCCTGATGCAGGCTGCCGGTGACATCTTCCTGGGCTGGGAGAGGGTGGACGGGTTCGACGGAAAGCGCCGAGACTTCTACGTACGCCAGCTGCGCGACTGGAAGGGCATCGCGGAACCGGAACTGATGGTGCCGCGCGGGATGGGCGTTTTCGGCGAGTTGTGCGGGACGACGCTGGCCCGCGCCCACGCGCGGTCCGGTGACCGGATCGCCATCGCGGCCTACCTGGGCCACGGCAACGTCTTCGACCGGGCGCTCCAGACGTTCGCCGAGCGGTACGCCGACCAGAACGAGCGGGACCACCGGGCGCTGACCGATGCCGTGCGCGCGGGACGGCTTCCCGCGGCCCAGGCCGGCGGCGTGTAGTCGGCGAACCGGAATCGTCACACCTCAACAGCGGGTACATCACGGTCATAACGCCACATCGTGGTATCACCGAGTGGGCCCACGGGACAGCACGTTTCGGCCCGGACCCCGATGCTGAGGAGAACATGACCATGTCGGCCGAACCGGTCACGGAGCCCGGCGCGCAGCCCCCGGATCCCCTCACGGTGGCACGCACCCGGGGTTACGTGGTCCTTCTGATCATGGTGGCGATCCTCGGAGTCCCCATCTCCGCCGCGGCGTTCGGTTTCCTGGCCCTGGTCCATGAACTCCAGTCGCTGACGTACGAGGATCTGCCCCGTGCACTGGGCTTCGACGGCACTCCGTCGTGGTGGCCGGTGCCACTGCTCGCCGTGGCCGGCCTGCTGGTCGGACTGACCATCCAGCACTTGCCGGGAATCGGCGGACACAAGCCCGCCGAGGGAATGGTGCAGACGGGCCCGGCGGCCGCCGCGGAGCTTCCCGGAATCGCGTTGGCCGCGCTGGCCTCCCTCGGGCTCGGCGCGGTACTCGGACCCGAGGCGCCACTCATCGCCCTGGGCGGGGGACTCGCCCTGTACGCGGTGCGCCTGCTCAAACCCGGCATCGAGCCGAGCGCGGGCGCCATGGTGGCGGCGGCGGGGAGCTTCGCCGCCGTCAGCGCGCTCCTGGGGTCCCCACTCCTGGGGGCGTTCCTGCTGATGGAGGCGTCCGGCCTCGCCGGGATGATGCTCGGCCTCGTGCTCGTGCCGGGGCTGCTCGCCTCGGGCATCGGGTCGCTCATCTTCATCGGTCTGGGATCGTGGACCGGGCTGGGGACGTACTCCCTCACCCTCCCGCATGTACCGCACACCCCCGATCCCACCTTCGCCGAGTTCGGCTGGGCCATCGTCCTCGGAGCCGCGGCGGCCTTCGCGGGCACAGGCATCAGAAGGCTTTCCCTGTCCCTGCAGGAGTGGGTCGAGCGGCGGAGAGTGATCGCCACCGTGGGTATGGGTGTGACCGTCGGCGTACTCGCTCTGCTGTACGCCGAGAGCACGGGAGGGGACGCGTCCGAGGTGCTGTACTCGGGCCAGGACGCCCTCGGTGGTCTGCTCGCCGAGGACGCCGCGTATTCGGCCGGAACACTCCTGCTGCTGATCACCTGCAAGGCGCTCGCGTACTCCGTGTCGTTGAGCAGCTTCAGAGGTGGCCCGATCTTCCCGTCGATGTTCCTGGGAGCGGCGGGCGGGCTGGCGCTGTCGCACCTGCCCGGCCTGAACGCCACCTCGGGTTTCGCGATCGGTATCGGGGCCATGTGCGTGGCGATGCTCAAGCTGCCGATGACGTCGGTACTGCTGGCCACGCTGCTGCTGGGATCCGAGGGCATCACCGTCATGCCGCTCGTGATCGTCTCGGTCGTGGTCTCCTACGTCATCACACTCAGGCTCGCCCCTCCCGCTGCGGCCACGCACACAGCGCCCAGATGATGAAGATGTTGATCGCGACGAGCACGATGGACCAGAACGGGTAGTAGGGCAGCCACAGGAAGTTGGCCAGCGCACCCAGGCCCGCGAGCAGGATGCCGATCATGCGCGCCCACATCGCCCCGCTGAACAGGGCGCAGCCTGCGAGGAGGATGACGATACCCAGGATGAGATGGATCCACCCCCAGCCCGTCAGGCTGAGCTCGAAGGCGTAGTTGCGTGTGGAGACGAACAGGTCGTCCTTGGCCAGGGCGGCGATGCCCTCGAAGATGGCCATGGCGCCGCCGAACACCATCAGCACCGCCGCGAAGAGCGTCCAGCCGGATGCGGACGCCTCGTGCGATGCGACGCCTTCGTGGTCTTCTCGCGTTCCGCTGACATTTCTGGCCATGGCTGCCTCCTCGGCCTCAAGCCGTTGAACCGACCCGATTGGGCAGATATGCGGCTTACATTCCCTTTATCAGCCTGACATGGCATCACCCGATCGGCACACCGGCCGATTCCGAACCCGTCACCAGCGATGTGGCACCACCCGTGAAGATCTCTCACTTCAGAGATACGATCCCACATATGAGAGACCTCGATGAGCCGGACACCGTCGACTCCAGACTTGCGGCCCGACTGGGCCAACTCCGTACCGAGCGGGGCTGGTCGCTGGACGAGCTGTCCCGGCACACCGGCGTGAGCCGCTCGACACTTTCCCGGCTGGAGCGGGGCGAGCTGAGCCCCACCGCCGCGCTGCTGGGACGGCTGTGTACCGCGTACGGGCGGACGATGTCGCGGCTGCTGATGGAAGTGGAGGCGGAGCCACCGGGGCTCGTGCCCGCCGCGCTGCAGCCGGTGTGGCGGGACGAGCAGGCCGGATTCGTACGCCGTTCCGTGTCGCCGCCGCACGCCGGTCTTCGTGCCGAGATCATCGAAGGCACACTCTCTGCGGGCGCCGTCGTCGCGTACGAGAATCCGCCCGTGCCCGGTGTGGAGCAGCACATCTGGGTGCTCGACGGCCTGGTCGAGATCACCGTCGAAGGCACCGTGCACACGGTGGGTCCCGGCGACTGCCTGCGCTTCCGGCTGCACGGCCCCTCGCACTTCCACTGCCCCGGCCCTGAACGGGTCCGCTACGCCCTGATGATCGTCCTGCCGTGAATGTGAAAGGACTTGTTCCATGACCGAGATCGTCTCCGTGTCCGGCCCCGAACTGGTCACATACGCCGACGAGTTGGCTGCCCTACTGGTCGAGACCGTGGAAGGCGGGTCATCGGTGGGCTTCCTCGCGCCGCTGGACCGGGAGGCCGCGGCCACCTGGTGGCGGGAGCGGGCCACCTCCGTCGAGACGGGCTGCCATCAGGTCTGGATCGCCCGCGACGGGGAACGGGTGGCCGGCACGATCGGGCTGGTCAGGACTGCTCTGCCCAATGCCCGGCACCGCGCGGAGGTCGCCAAACTGATGGTGCGGCCCTCGTCCCGCGGCCGGGGGGTCGGCCGCGCTCTGCTCGCGGCGGTCGAGCGGTCGGCCGCCGCCGAGGGCCTCTCCCTGCTGATCCTCGACACCGAGACCGGGTGCCCTGCCGAACGGCTCTACCGCTCGGCGGGCTGGACGGAGTGCGGGTCGATTCCCGAGTACGCGAAGGACCCGGCCGGCGTCCTGAAGGCGACCACCATCTACTACAGGGCGGTCGGCCCCGCGAATCCCATGGCGTCACAATGAACAGCGACGCCACGCTATCGAGGAGATTTCCCATGACGCTGCACGACATCCCGCTGAGCACCCTCACCGGCGAGCCGACCACGCTGGGCGCCTACAAGGGCTCTGCGGTCCTCCTGGTGAACGTCGCTTCGAAGTGCGGGCTCACCCCGCAGTACGCCGGCCTGGAGCGGCTCCAGAAGGAGTACGGCGACCGCGGGTTCACCGTCCTCGGCGTGCCCTGCAACCAGTTCGCGGGCCAGGAGCCGGGCACGGCGGAGGAGATCCGGACGTTCTGCTCGACGACGTACGGGGTCAGCTTCCCGCTCCTGGAGAAGATCGACGTCAACGGCGAGGACCGGCACCCGCTCTTCACGGAACTGACGAAGCTCACGGACGCCGAGGGCGCGGCCGGTGACGTCCAGTGGAACTTCGAGAAGTTCCTGATCTCCCCGGCCGGCGAGCCCGTCGCCCGGATCCGCCCCCGGACCGAGCCGGAGGCGCCCGAGGTCATCGCGGCGATCGAGGCGCACCTGCCGCAGAAGTAGGACGGGACGGCTCACGGGGCCGGACCGTCGTACGGTCCGGCCCCGCGGCACAGCTGACGAGAGGCGCTAGCGGATCGGCATCCCCGACAGGGTGCGGGCGATCACCAGGCGCTGGATCTCGCTCGTGCCCTCGAAGATGGTGTAGATCGCGGCGTCCCGGTGCATGCGCTCCACCGGGTACTCACGGGTGAAGCCGTTGCCGCCGAGGATCTGGACGGCCTGCGCGGTGACCGACTTCGCCGTCTCGCTCGCGTAGAGCTTCGACATCGAGCCCTCGGCCGAGGTGAACGGCTTGCCGGCGCTCGCCATCCAGGAGGCGCGCCAGACCAGCAGCCGGGCAGCGTCGATCTGCGTCCGCATGTCGGCCAGCTGGAAGGCGATGCCCTGGTTGTCGATGATGGGGCGGCCGAACTGGGTCCGGGTCTTCGCGTAGTCGAGGGCGACCTCGTAGGCGGCGCGGGCGGTGCCGACCGCCATGGCGCCGACGGCCGGGCGGGACGCCTCGAAGGTGGCCATCGCGGCGTTCTTGACGCGCTCTCCGCCGGACTTGGCGCGCTCACGGGCCCGGGCGAGGCGCTCGTCGAGCTTCTCCTTGCCGCCGAGCAGGCAGTGCCCGGGGATACGGGCGTCCTCGAGAACCACCTCGGCGGTGTGCGAGGCGCGGATGCCGTGCTTCTTGAACTTCTGCCCCTGGGAGAGACCCGGGGTGGCGGGCGGGACGATGAACGAGGCGTGGCCCTTCGAGCCCAGCTCCGGGTCGACGACGGCGACGACGACGTGGACATTGGCGATACCGCCGTTCGTCGCCCAGGTCTTGGTGCCGTTGAGGACCCACTCGTCCTTGGCCTCGTCGTACACCGCGCGGGTACGCATCGAAGCGACGTCGGAACCGGCGTCCGGCTCGGAGGAGCAGAAGGCGGCGACCTTCACATCGTTCGCGTCGCCGTACATCTGCGGGATCCAGGTGCCGATCTGCTCCTCGGTGCCGTTGGCGAGGACGCCGACGGCCGCCAGGCCCGTACCGACGATGGAAAGGGCGATGCCCGCGTCGCCCCAGAAGAGCTCCTCCATAGCCACGGGGATGCCGAGACCCGTAGGGTCGAAGAACTGCTGGGCGTAGAAGTCGAGGGAGTAGATGCCTACCTTGGCCGCCTCCTGGATGACGGGCCAGGGCGTCTCCTCACGCTCGTCCCACTCCGAAGCTGCCGGGCGGATCACATCCGCGGCGAAGCCGTGAAGCCAGTCACGGACCTGCTTCTGGTCGTCGTTGAGATCGAGCGTGAACTCGGACATGTTCCCTCCATGCACTTCCATAAAAACATACGTTACTCGCGGTAACAACAGTCTGTTACCAGCAAGTAGCCACTGTCAACCGGGCACACGCGGATCCACGCCCGGCAGGGCATGGTGTTACGTTGCCCGGGCGTCAGGAAATCGCATGACAGCCGGCCGGGCGGGGAGAGGCGACATGGAGACCACACGAGGGGCCGAGCGACAGCGGACGGCGGCCGAGCGCCGCCGCCGGGAGCTGCTCGAGGCGGCGGACCGAGTGGTGCTCAGGGACGGACCGAAGGCGTCGATGAACGCGATCGCGGCGGAGGCCGGGATCACCAAACCCATCCTCTACCGCCACTTCGGCGACAAGGGCGGCCTCTACCGCGCGCTCGGCAAGCGCCACACCGACGCCCTGCTGAGCGCCCTGCGGTCCGCACTCGACGCCCCCTCCGACCGGCGCGAACGGGTCGAGGCGACGCTGGACACCTATCTCGCGGCGATCGAGGCACGCCCGCAGGTCTACCGCTTCCTGATGCACCCGTCCGACGACGCGGCGCCCTCTCCCGAGCAGGGCTTCGACGTCGGCCGGCACTCCGCCCCGCTGCTGCGCCGCCTCGGCGAGGAGCTCGGAAAGGTGATCGCCGAACGGGTCGACCTCGGCCCGGACAGCGAACAGATGGCCCGCATCTGGGGCCACGGCATCGTCGGCATGATGCACGCGGCCGGCGACTGGTGGCTGGGCGACCGTCCCTGCTCGCGCGAACAGTTGGTACGCAGTCTCGCCGACCTGCTGTGGGGCAGGCTGGCCGAGGCCGGCGACCTGCCGGGCGGCCAGGGCTTCTGAACCGCCGACCGCCGCCTGCGACGTCAGTCGGTACGCCCCCACGGTGCCCGCCGGGCCGCGCGCAGCGCCCTGGCACGACGCAGTCCGGTCAGCCGGTCCGTGTAGACCCGGCCGTCGAGGTGGTCGCACTCGTGCTGAAGGCAGCGGGCGAACCAGCCGGTACCGGTGACCCGCACCGGCTCTCCCGTCATGGACCTGCCCTCGACCACGGCATGATCGAAGCGCTGGGTACCGGCCTCGATGCCGGGAAGTGAAAGGCACCCCTCCGGTCCGCGTACGGTGATGCCGTCCGCCTCGACGAGCACCGGATTGATGAGATGTCCCAGATGTCGGACTTCATCGTCGTCCGGGCAGTCGTAGACGAACACCTTCAACGGGACGCCGATCTGGTTCGCGGCGAGCCCGACCCCCTGCGCCGCGTACATGGTGGCGAACATGTCCTCGACCAGCCGGGCGAGCGAGGGCCCGAAATCGGTGACGTCCTCGCACGGACTGTGGAGCACCGGGTCGCCGAGCAGACTCATGGCGCGAACGAGTCCGGAACTGCCGGGGATCAGGCGGTTTCGCATGGGGAGAAGCGTACGTTCCACGTGACCTCCACGTTCCCCGTGGTGCCGAGGTGCGGTCGACGCGCCGGACATCGATAGGCTGGGCGCGGACCGATGCAAGGAGGATCTAGGACGATGGCAGGCAACACGGAGCCGTTGTCGCCGCGGGCCAAGCTCGCCGTGACGGCGGGCAAGGCCGCGGCGGCGGTGTCGCGCGCTGCGGGGCGCGGCAGCGGATCGGTGATCGGCGGCCGGGTGGCGCTCAAGCTCGACCCCGACCTGCTGGGGCGGCTGGCGCAGCACTTGGACGTGATCCTCGTGTCGGCGACGAACGGCAAGACGACCACCACCCGGCTGATCGCCGAGGCGCTCCGGGCCGCTGGGCCCGTCGTGTCGAACGCGCTCGGCGCCAACATGCCCGCGGGAATCACCTCCGCGCTGGCCGGCGGCTCGGACGCGAAGTACGGCGTGATCGAGGTCGACGAGAAGTATCTCGCCGGTGTCGCACGCGACACGACGCCGAAGGTGATCGCGCTGCTCAACCTCTCCCGCGACCAGCTGGACCGCGCCGCGGAGACCCGGATGCTGGCCGAGAAGTGGCGTGAGGGCCTCTCCGGCTCGAAGGCCGTGATCGTGGCCAACGCGGACGACCCGCTGATCGTCTGGGCGGCGTCCTCCTCCCCCAACGTGGTGTGGGTCGCAGCGGGACAGGCGTGGAAGGACGACGCCTGGTCCTGCCCGTCCTGCGGCGGTGTGATGCAGCGCCCCGGCGACGACTGGTTCTGCGGCGAGTGCGGCTTCCGCCGCCCCGCCCCCAGCTGGGCGCTCAACGGCGACTACGTCCTGGACCCGCACGGCTCCGCATGGCCGATCCACCTCCAGCTGCCGGGCCGGGCGAACAAGGCGAACGCCACCAGTTCGGCCGCGGTCGCCGCGGTCTTCGGTGTGCCGCCGCAGGTCGCCCTGGAGCGGATGTACCAGGTACAGGCTGTTGCGGGCCGCTACGACGTCGTCACCTTCCTCGGCCGCGAGCTGAGGCTCCTGCTGGCGAAGAACCCGGCGGGCTGGCTCGAAACGTTCTCCCTGATCGACCCCCCGCCCACCCCGGTGATCCTCTCCGTGAACGCCCGAGGCGCGGACGGTACGGACACCTCATGGCTGTGGGACGTCGACTACACCCAGCTGTACGGTCACCCGATCTTCGTGCTCGGTGACCGCAAGCTGGACCTCGCGGTCCGGCTCGAGGTGGCCGGCCTGGACTTCCGCGTCTGCGAGACCCTGGACGAGGCCGTCCAGATGGCTCCGCCCGGCCGCATCGAGGTCATCGCCAACTACACCGCCTTCCAGGATCTGCGCCGTCGTGTCGGCAACTGACCCCGGCACCGGCCACCCCCGGAGAGGACGAAGCATGAGCAACAACGGCCTGCGGCTGGTGTGGGTCTATCCCGACCTCCTCAGCACCTACGGCGATCAGGGAAACGCCCTCGTGGTGGAGCGTCGGGCGCGGCAGCGCGGTCTCGACGTGTCGCGCGTCGACGTGCGCAGCGACCAGCCCATTCCCACCTCGGGCGACATCTATCTGATCGGCGGCGGTGAGGACCGTCCGCAGCGTCTTGCCGCGGAGCGGCTGCGCCGCGACGGCGGGCTGAGCAGGGCCGCGTCCAACGGCGCGATCATCTTCTCGGTCTGCGCGGGCTACCAGATCCTCGGCCACGAGTTCATCAACGACCTCGGCGAGCGCGAGCCCGGGCTCGGGCTGCTCGATGTGGTCTCCACGCGTGGCGAGGGCGCCCGGTGCGTCGGCGACGTGCTCGGTGACATCGATCCGCACCTGGGGCTTCCCCCGCTGACCGGTTTCGAGAACCACCAGGGCATCACCCACCTCGGCCCGACGGCCCGGCCGTTCGCCCGCACCCGGATCGGCCGCGGCAACGGCACGGGCGACGGCACCGAGGGCGCCTACAACGACACGGTCTTCGGCACGTACATGCACGGCCCTGTGCTGGCGCGCAACCCGCTGATCGCGGACCACCTGCTGAAGCTGGCCCTCGATGTGAACGCGCTGCCGCCGTGCGACGACCGCTGGTACGAGGCACTCCGCGCCGAGCGGATCGCCGCGGCGACACAGCCTGCCTGACTTCTCCCGGCCGTCGCGGTCTCCCCTGCGGGCACGCCCTGTTGACAGGCTGCCCGCGCCTGTGGGGTTTCGTGTACGGCCGGTGGACGTCCAGCAGGCGGACAGTGGTTTCGGTCCCGCCACCTTGCGCCGGTAGGGTGGCGGGGATCCAACCGGACGACGTGGTCCGGTCGTCGGCCCACGTTGCAAAGGTTTCCCGGGCAATGCGAATTGGTGTGCTCACCTCCGGCGGCGACTGCCCCGGCCTGAACGCCGTCATCCGTTCCGTCGTGCACCGCGCGGTGGTCGATCACGGCGACGAGGTCATCGGCTTCCACGACGGCTGGAAGGGCCTCCTCGAGTGCGACTACCGCAAGCTCGACCTCGATGCGGTCGGCGGTATCCTCGCCCGCGGCGGCACGATCCTCGGTTCCTCCAGGGTCCAGCCGGCTCACCTGCGTGACGGGGTGGAACGGGCCAAGGGCCATGTCGCCGACCTCGGTCTCGACGCGATCATCCCGATCGGCGGCGAAGGCACGCTGAAGGCGGCCAATCTGCTCTCCGAGGCGGGGCTGCCCATAGTCGGTGTGCCGAAGACCATCGACAACGACATCGCCTCCACCGATGTGACCTTCGGTTTCGACACGGCTGTCGGGGTCGCGACCGAGGCTCTCGACCGGCTGAAGACCACGGCCGAGTCGCACCAACGGGTGCTCATCGTCGAGGTCATGGGACGGCACACCGGATGGATCGCGCTGCACTCCGGCATGGCTGCCGGGGCGCACGCCATCGTGGTCCCTGAGCGGCCCTTCGACATGGACGAGCTGACTGCGCTCGTCGGGCAGCGTTTCTCGGCCGGCAAGAAGTTCGCGATCGTCGTCGTCGCGGAGGGTGCGAAGCCGCGCGCGGGCTCCATGGAGTTCAACCAGGGCACCAAGGACATCTACGGGCACGAGCGCTTCGCCGGTGTGGCTACGCAGCTCTCCATCGAGCTGGAGCAGCGCCTCGAGAAGGAGGCCCGCCCGGTGATCCTCGGCCACGTCCAGCGCGGCGGCACCCCGACCGCGTACGACCGTGTCCTTGCCACGCGTTTCGGCTGGCACGCGGTGGAGGCGGCTCACCGCGGTGAGTTCGGCATGATGACGGCTCTGCGCGGTACGGACATCACGATGGTCCCGCTGGCGGCGGCCGTGGAGACCCTGAAGACGGTCCCCGCCGAGCGCTACGCCGAGGCACAGTGCGTGCTCTGACCGACGCATAAGCCCACGAACCGCCCCCGGCCGCACCTGCGGCCGGGGGCGGTTCTACTCTGGACCGGACAACCAGCACGAATCGGGGACGCCCCGGCGGGAGTGAACAGATGGATCACAGCGGGCACGGCATGAACATGGATCTGCCGCCGTTCACGCTGGGACGTGGGCTCGAATTCTCCGCGGACCCGTTCTTCCTGATCGGCAGTATCGCCGCGCTCGTCCTCTACGGATACGCGGTGCTGCGGCTGCGCAGGCGCGGCGACGGCTGGCCGGTCAACCGGATCGCCTTCTTCCTCGTCGGCGTGCTGTCCATCGCCCTGGTGATGTGCACCAAGCTCAATGACTACGGCATGGTCATGTTCAGCGTGCACATGGTGCAGCACATGGTGATCAGCATGCTGTCGCCGATCCTCCTGCTGCTGGGCGCACCGGTGACGCTGGCGCTGCGGGCGCTTCCGGTCGCGGGACGGGAACGCATCGGACCGCGCGAACTGCTGCTCATGCTGCTGCACAGCCGCTATATGAAGATCGTCACGCATCCGGTGTTCACGATCCCGCTCTTCATCGCCAGCCTGTACGCGCTTTACTTCACACCCCTGTTCGATTTCCTGATGGGGTCGAGGCCCGGCCATCTGGCGATGATGGTGCACTTCCTCGCCGTCGGCCTGGTGTTCTTCTGGCCGATCATGGGCGTGGACCCCGGGCCGCACCGTCCCGGCTATGTGATGCGGATGCTGGAGCTCTTCGCAGGCATGCCGTTCCATGCGTTCTTCGGTATCGCTCTGATGATGGCGAGCGGGCCGATGGTGGAGACGTACAAGACACCCCCGGCGTCGCTCGGCATCGATCCGTTGAGCGATCAGAACTGGGCCGGTGGCATCGCCTGGGCGTTCAGCGAGATCCCGTCGGTGCTGGTGCTGATCGCTCTGGTCTTCCAGTGGTACCGCTCCGAACAGAGGACGGCCAAGCGTGCGGACCGGGCAGCCGACCGGGACGGCGACCGCGAGCTGAACGCGTACAACGCCTATCTCGCCTCATTGCAGGCTCGCGGACAGTAGCGGTGGGCACGCCTGCGGGGTGACCATGGCTTCAACGGCCGTGCGGCCGATGAGGAGCGTGCGCTCATGTCCGGATCCACGAAGACCATGGGAGTGCTCACTGTCGGGGCGCTGGTTGCGGTGACGGCGTACACGGTGGCGCTGGGGAGCAACGGCTGGCTCTGGTTCGGCTGGGTGGTGCTGGGGCTGGCCACCCTGGGGATGGTGGCCACCCGCGACACCTGATGGCAGGGCTGCCCGGGCCGCCTGTTTCCCGGCCCCTACTCGCGATCCGGGACGCTTGGCTACATGACGAACTTCCCTGTCACCCCGGAGCCTCGCCACCGCGGCCTGGGCCGGGCCCTCCTCGACGAGGTGACCCGCTGTGCGAGCGATCGCCGCCTGGACACCTCGTCGCGTGGCCGTGCGAGCGGAGTGCGCCGCTGCACCGGCGCTGCGGCTCCGATGGACCGGTCGAACTTCTCGAACTGCCGGTGGCGCCCAGCTGACAGGGTTCCCGCAACGGCGGTGCCGAGGGGCGAGGACATGCGCCTCGTCCGGCTGTCACGGAACTCCGCATCCGGGACGGCCGGACGCCTCTTTCGCCGCGCTGGGCATCCGGACCCGTTCGGACATGAGCGTCACCGACCGCGACACGGCCCTGCTGCTCGCCGAACTCGGCCTGGGGCATCCCGTCGTACCCGCCGTAGCTGGTCCGTCTGCGTCCGGCAACGGCGGGCCGCTTCGTCTCGTCCCCATTCCCTGGCTGCCGCCGCTGCCGGCCGGCAGGGCGGGTTGCCACTGGGATGCTCTCCCCCGCTCGCTCCGCCTCCGCCCGCAACTGTGCCCATAAGTCCGACGCTGCGCGGGCAGGAGACAGGCAGGTCTGATGACGGAGTTGATCAGTAGGCTCGGCCGGGCGACCGGTGAGCGGCTGCGGGCGCCGCGGTGAAGGAGGAGCGATGCCGATACCTCCACGGAGGTCGACGATTTCGTGGGCAGCGGCCTCACTGCAGACTGTCCGGTCGCTCGACACCGCGTGGGGCTCTCGGCAACGGCGGCGGGCACACGTGACGCATCCGATGCCCCCACCCTCTCCGGCCATCCGGAAGCGCGGTCGGCTGAGCACCGAGCAGCATCGCGCGCTCGTCGGGCCGTTCGAGGACGTCGGCATCGCGGTACCCGACCGTTGCACGGCCCTCGGACGGCACCCGAGGCCAAGCTACGATCGCCGGACGAGGAGGACAGCGAGCTTGACCCGAGGTTCCCCCTGACGACACGTCACACAAGTCAGCATGGAGTCATCATGGAACAGAGTGGGGAGAGATCGTGTTCTACTACGTCCTGAAATATGTGGTGCTCGGACCACTGCTCCGGCTGGGGTTCCGGCCCCGTATCGAGGGACTGGAGCACATTCCCGACGACGGCGCTGCCATCGTCGCCGGCAATCATCTGTCGTTCTCCGACCACTTCCTGATGCCCGCGATCATCAAGCGGCGCATCACGTTTCTCGCAAAGGCCGAGTACTTCACCGGCCCAGGCATCAAGGGCAAACTCACTGCGGCTTTCTTCCACAGCATCGGGCAGATTCCGGTGGACCGGTCGGGCAAGGAGGCGGGGCAGGCGGCGATCCGCGAAGGGCTGGGGGTTCTGAGCAAGGGTGAACTCCTGGGGATTTATCCGGAGGGCACCCGCTCGCACGACGGCCGCCTGTACAAGGGCAAGGTCGGGGTCGCGGTGATGGCGATCAGGGCAGGGGTCCCGGTGATTCCGTGCGCGATGGTCGGCACGTTCGAGATCCAGCCTCCCGGGAAGGTCGTGCCGCGGATCAAGCGGGTCACGATTCGCTTCGGGAAGCCGCTGGACTTCTCCCGTTACGCCGGCCTGGAGGACCAGAAGGCGGCGATCCGTGCGGTCACCGACGAGATCATGTACGCCATCCTCGGCCTCTCCGGGCAGGAGTACGTCGACGAGTACGCGGCCAAGGTGAAGGCTGCACAGGCCGAACAGACCAGAAAGTTCCCGCGGCGGCAACGCTGAGCGTGGAGTCTGCTCCTGGCAGATCCTCCTGGCCCGGCGGTGTGACGGTCCGTAGTCTTCCCGCATGAGCAGAGGACGAGCGTTCGTGCTGGGCGCCACGGGGCAGATCGGCCGGGCCGCGGTGCGGGCTCTGGCGGTGGACGGCTGGGACGTGACGGCGGCGTCGCGCGGGGGTGGCCGGGACGTCAGCTGGGGGACGGAAGTCCGCGAGGTATCGCTCGACCGCGAGGACGAGGGCGCCCTGGCCGCCGCGCTCGGCGACGGCTGCGACGTCCTGGTCGACATGGTGGCGTTCGGCCGGGCCCACGCCAGGCAGCTGACCGGGCTCACCGGTCGCATCGGCTCGGCCGTCGTCATCTCCAGCGGTGCGGTGTACGAGGATGACGAGGGCCGCGGCTTCGATACGCAGGGTGAGCCCGACGGCGCTCCTCACTATCCGCTGCCGATTGCGGAGACACAGCGCACCGTGGCCCCCGGCGACACGACGTACGCGACGCGGAAGATCCAGCTGGAGCAGGAGCTGCTCGCGGCCGGCGACGAACTGCCGGTGACGCTGCTGCGGGCGGGCGCGATACACGGGGCGCACTGCCGCACGCCGCGCGAGCTGTACTTCGTCAAGCGTCTGCTCGACGGACGTGGGCGACGGGTGCTCGCGTACGACGGGATGTGCCGCTTCCATCCGGTCCATGTGTCCAACCTTGCCGAGCTGATACGTCTCGCCGCGCTGCGGCCGGCTTCGCGGGTGCTCAACGCCGGGGATCCACAGGCTCCGACCGTCTCCGAGATCGGTGCGGCCATCGATGGCGTGCTCGGCCGGAAGACGGAAACGGTGCTGGTGGCGGGCGCCCCTCCTGAGGGACACGTCGGCGAGACACCCTGGACGAGCGCTCATCCCATCGTCTACGACATGACTGCCGCCCGGCAGGAGCTCGGCTATGTGCCGGTGACGGACTATGCGGAATCACTTCCGAAGACCGTCGAGTGGCTCGCATCCCAGCTGCACGGACGGGAGTGGACCAATGCCTTCCCGAAGATGGCGCTGAACTACGGCGAGGGCCTCTTCGACTACGCGGCGGAGGACGCCTGGCTGGAGCGGTACGACGGCGAGGCCTGAGCCCGGTCGGCGAAACGGGCGCCCGGTTGGATCTCCGGCCGCCCGCTCGCTGACTTCAGATGACGCTCACGGCTTCGGTGTGGCGTGCGGAGTGCACGTCACATCCCGCCGGTCGGTCCTGCCGGTGAGCAGGTAGGTGTCCACCCGCTCGTTGATGCAGGGGTTGACCAGGCCGGTGACGCCGTGCGAGCCGGCGCCCTTCTCGGTGATGAGACGGGAGCCCTTGAAGCGCTTGTGCAGCTCGACGGCGCCTTCGTACGGAGTGGCGGCGTCACGCGTGGACTGCACGATCAGCACGGGAGGTAGGCCCTTGCCGGTCCTGACGTCCAGCGGGGTCTGCTGCTTCGCCGACCAGGTCGCACAGGGCAGGTTCATCCAGGCGTTCGCCCAGGTCATGAACGGGTATTCCTTGTGCAGCGCGGTGTTGTCGCGGTCCCACTTCTTCCAGCTGGTGGGCCACTTGGCGTCCGCGCACTCGACCGCCGTGTACACGGCGTTGCTGTTCTCCGAACGGGCGTTGCCCGCGGTGTCCGACAGGTCGGGAGCGGCTGCGTCGATCAGCGCCTGGGTGTCGCCGGCCAGGTAGTCGCTCCAGGTCCGAGCGGTGGGTGCCCAGGCGGAGTCGTAGTACGGCGCGCCCTGGAAGAAGCCGATGAGTTCGGCGGGGCCGAGGACGCCGCCGATCGGGTTCTTCTTGGCCGCTGCGCGCAGCTTCAGCCACGCCTGCTCGACCTTCTCGGGCGTATCGCCGATGTGGTAGGCGGCGTCGTTCTTGGCGACCCACGCCTTCCAGTCGTTCCAGCGCGTCTGGAAGGCGACGTCCTGGTTGAGGTTGGCCTCGTACCAGATGTTGTCCTTCGCAGGATTGACCACACTGTCGACGACCATGCGGCGCACGTGGTCCGGGAAAAGCGTGCCGTAGACCGCGCCCAGGTAGGTGCCGTAGGAGACGCCCAGGAAGTTGAGCTTCTTCTCACCGAGCGCGGCGCGGATGACGTCCAGGTCGCGTGCGGTGTTGGGCGTGGTCATGTGCGGCAGCATGTCGCCGCTGCGTTCGGCGCAGCCGTCCGCGTACTCGGCGGCGAGCTTGCGCTGCCCGCGCTTGTCCGCCTCGCTGTCGGGCACCGGGTCCGCCTTCGGTGCCTTCACGAACTCCTGCGGGTCGATGCAGGAGATCGGCGCCGAGTGGCCGACACCGCGCGGGTCGAAGCCGACGAAGTCGTATGCCTTCGCGGCGTTCACCCAGAGCGGGTTCTTGGTGACGATGCGCTTCGGGAACGCCATGCCGGAGCCGCCGGGGCCACCGGGGTTGTAGAGGAGCGCGCCTTGGCGCTCGTCCTTCGTGCCCGTGCTGACGTGCCGGTCGACGGCGAGCTTGATCTGCTTGCCGTTCGGCTTGGCGTAGTCGAGCGGTACGGTCACCCATCCGCACTGGATGGGTGTGGCGATCGCCCAGTCGGCCGGACAGTCCGTCCAGTCGATGCCGGCCTTCGCCGCCCGGGCGGCGGCGAACTGGACACCGCGCGCCTCGGAATCGCCGTGGTGGCGGCCGTCGGCACTGGCTGCCGGTGCGGCTATCGCACCCGCTATGAGCGTGCCCGCGATCAGAGTGCCGGCCGAGCCGAGCACTGTTGTGCGTCTCAAGTGGACCTCCCCCTGTGTGATGCGCCGCTGACGGCGCAGTTGTTCGTGTGTCCAGCGGATCCTTTCGTCTGTGGGGCTGCTGAGAACAGGGCGTACGCATGTTTCTTTACCGAACCAATAACCGGTGACCGCTGTCCCGCTGAGCGGACTCAGGCCCCGTGGCCGGCTTTGAGCCCGTGCAACAGCCCGGCGAGCGCCTCGTCCAGAACGCCGCGCAACAGCCGCGCGTCGGCGGCGAGCGCCGTCACCAGGACGGCGGGGCCGGCCAGCGGAGTGAGCGCGGCAGTGGGGCCGAGGAGCTGGGGCACAGGAAGGGCGCCCTCGAACGCGGGGTCGACGAGGAGTAGTTGTCCTACGGCCCGGTGACCCCCCAGGACCGCCGCACCGTCCCATCCGCCGTGTGCCCCGGGCCCGTACGCAAGCTGTTGGTCGAGCAGCGGACGGCCCGCCCGGCGGACGGTCAGGCGGGTGGAGAGGCTGCCGGGGCCCTCGCCGTGCCGCCCCAGTACCTGTTCCTCGCGCAGCACCAGACGTGCGGTGGCGGCGAGTTCGACCCGGGTGCTCTGGTCGAGCTCGCTGCCGTACGCGGAGATGAGCTGCTCGGGGAGCCAGCGGAGTTCTGCCCCCTCCCCGACGCTCAGCCTCATCGCGTAGGAAGCGCGCCCTGTGTCCGCCCGCGCGCCCGGCAGCGCCACGGTGGCCGCGGCGGAGTCCACGGCCAGCCGGGCACCGTCCTCGGCCCGCGCCTCGATGGTGAGGCGGTCGCCGCCGAGGGGGGCGCTCATCGCCCCGACGACAGTGACGCGCGCGTACGAGGGCTCCGGCGATCTGGTGCGGCGCAGGGCCAGCGGCCCGTCGCTCTCCAACACGGGGAGCGCGGTGGAACCCCGCCCGTCGGGGGCCGCGGTGATGCGAGCGGTGGCCTCGACGCTCATGCGGTCCAGGCCGCGAGCTGCGCCCGCACCCAGTCTGCGACGGGCGCCACACCCTCGCCGGAGGTCAGGGAGGTGAACACGACAGGGAGTTCGCCCCGCTGCTCGGCGGCGTCGCGGGCCATCCGGTCCAGGTCGGAGCCGACGTACGGAGCGAGATCCGTCTTGTTGATGACGAGGAGGTCGGACGTGGTGACCCCGGGGCCGCCCTTGCGCGGGATGTCGTCGCCGCCCGCGACGTCGATGACGAAGACCTGAGCGTCGACCAGCCCTTTGGAAAAGGTGGCGGTGAGATTGTCGCCGCCGGATTCGACGAGGATCAGGTCGAGCGGCCCCACGGAGTCCTCCAGGTCCTCGACGGCTTCGAGGTTGGCGGAGATGTCGTCGCGGATGGCGGTGTGCGGGCAGGCACCGGTCTCGACGGCCTGGATGCGCTCGGGCGGCAGCACGGCGTTGCGCAGGAGGAAGGCGGCGTCCTCGCGGGTGTAGATGTCGTTGGTGACGACGGCGATGGACAGCCGGTCACGCAGCGCGCGGCACAGGGCGGCGACGGTCGCGGTCTTCCCGGAACCGACGGGGCCGCCGAGGCCGATGCGCAGGGCGCGCCGGGTGCCGTCGGGGCGTGCGGCGTCGGAGCTGACGGCTGCGGGGCCGTTGTGGTCGTGGTCGAGGTGCATGGGTGTGGCTCCCGGTGGTCAGGTGTGGAGTTCTCAGGACGCGAACAGCCGGACCGGCCAGGCCGCGTGCGCTTCGGCGGTGATGTCGAGCAGCGGAGCGGAGGCGGCGGGCAGGGCGTCGATGCCGCCCAGGGCGGCTGCGGCGGCCTGTTCGGCGACCCGGTCGAGTTCGGGTGTGAGGCGGGCGAGCATGGCGGTGGCCTCGAAGGGGTTCAGGGAGAGCAGCCGGACGACCGCGGTGGCCGGGCCGCTGACTGCTTCGTACACGGCGCAGTGTGCTGCGTCCTCGGGCCCCAGGCCCGCCGCGCGTGCGGTGAGGCCGAGGACGACGGGCTGGTGGGCGCCTCGCGGCCGGGCTGCTGCGAGCGCGGCCAGCTCGGGACCGGGCCAGGTTGCCCGCGCTGCCCGCATCAGTTGGCGGCCGAGCCTGCGTGCGACAGCCCGCAGCGCGGGCGAGGGGGTCCGGGCGTCGGCGGCCTCGTCGAGTGCGAGCGGGTCGAGGCCGTGGGCCGCCGCGGCGGCGAGTGCGGCCGAGGTCAGTCCGGTGGTGTGGAGTCGGCCCAGGCAGAAGCCCGCCAGGTCCTGGGCGTTACGGATGTGTCCTGCCTTGACGGCCGCCTCGGCGCCCCCGGAGTGGGCGTGGCCACCGGCGGGGAACCGGCCGTCGGCGAGGACGAGCAGGGCGGCGCGCGTCGTCATGGAGTGCTGTCCCGCCCTCAGAAAAGGAAGTAACGCTGGGCCATGGGGAGTTCGGCTGCCGGAGCAGGTTCGACCTGCTCCCCGTCGATGGTCACGGCGAAGCTGTCGGGGTCGACCTGGACCCGCGGCGTGGCGTCGTTCTCCCGCATGTCCGCCTTGGTGACGCCGCGGGTACTGGTGATCGGCACGAACGCCTTGCCGAGCCCCAGACGGTCCGGCAGTCCGTCCTCGATGGCAGCTGTGGCCACGAAGTTGAGGGAGTTGGCGGCGGGAGCACGCCCCACAGCGCCGAACATCGGGCGGGGCATGACCGGCTGCGGTGTGGGAATCGAGGCGTTGGCATCGCCCATCTGTGCGTAGGCGATCTGGCCGCCCTTGATCACCGTCTGCGGCTTGACGCCGAAGAAGGCCGGGTCCCACAGCACGAGGTCGGCGAGCTTCCCTGTCTCGACCGAGCCGATCTCCCGGTCCAGGCCTTGGGCGACGGCAGGGTTGATGGTGTATTTGGCGACATAGCGACGAGCCCGGTGATTGTCGGCGGCCCCGTCGCCCGGCAGGGAACCGCGTCGCCGCTTCATCACATGGGCGGTCTGCCAGGTACGCAGGATCACTTCGCCGATCCGTCCCATCGCCTGGGAGTCGGAAGAGATGATCGAGATGGCGCCGAGGTCGTGGAGGATGTCCTCGGCCGCGATGGTCGAGGGCCGGATCCGGGACTCGGCGAAGGCGAGATCCTCCGGCACGGCGGGGTTGAGGTGATGGCAGACCATCAGCATGTCGAGGTGTTCCTCGATCGTGTTGACGGTGTGCGGCCGGGTCGGATTGGTGGAGCTGGGCAGGACGTACGGCTCCGAGACCACGCTGATGATGTCGGGGGCATGACCGCCGCCCGCACCTTCGGTGTGGTAGGCGTGAATGGAGCGCCCGGCGATGGCAGCCAGGGTGTCGGCGACGAATCCGGCCTCGTTGAGCGTGTCCGTGTGGATGGCCAGTTGCGCGCCGGTCTCCTCACAGACGCCCAGACAGGCGTCGATGACGGCGGGAGTGGCGCCCCAGTCCTCATGGATCTTGAACCCCAGCGCTCCTGCGCGCAGCTGGGAGTGCATGGCCTCGCGGGACATCGTGTTGCCCTTGCCGAGCAGGCCGATGTTGACGGGATAGCCCTCGAGAGCCTCGAACATCCGGGCAAGGTGCCAGGGGCCCGGGGTGATGGTGGTGGCCTTGGTCCCTTCCGCCGGCCCCGTGCCGCCGCCCACGAGCGTGGTGATGCCGGAGGAGAGCGCCTGGTCGACGAGCGTCGGGGAGATGAAATGGACGTGCGCGTCGATGGCACCCGCGGTGATGAACTTGCCGTTGCCCGCGATGATTTCGGTCTCGGGCCCGATGACCAGATCAGGATGGACACCATCCATCGTGTCGGGGTTGCCGGCCTTGCCGATGCCGGTGATCCGGCCGTCGCGGATACCGATGTCGGCTTTGACGATGCCCCAGTGGTCGATGATGACGGCGCCGGTGATGACGGTGTCGGGTGCACCCTCGGCGCGGGTGGTGCGCGCCTGGCCCATCGATTCGCGGATCACCTTGCCGCCGCCGAACACCGCCTCGTCACCGGCCCGCCCGGGACCGCCCGAGCGGTCCTCCTCGATCTCGACGACGAGGTCGGTGTCGGCGAGCCGGATGCGGTCACCGGTGGTGGGCCCGAACAGATCGGCGTACACGGCGCGGCTGAGCTCAGGCATCGAGGGAACCTCCGGTTTCGCCGCGCAGCCCGGGGACGGTGCGCAGGCCTGCGAGCGGGACGAGTTCGACGTCGACCGGGATACCGGGCTCGAAGCGCACGGCGGTACCGGCTGCGATGTTCAGCCGCAGCCCGTGAGCTGCACGGCGGTCGAAGTCCAGACCGGGGTTGGCCTCCGCGAAGTGGTAGTGCGAGCCGACCTGGACGGGCCGGTCGGCGGCGTTGAGAACAGTGATACGGGTGACGGGGCGCCCCTCATTGAGCTGCACCTTGCCCTCGGCGTACAGGATCTCTCCGGGAATCATCGGCCGCTCCCCCCGTCAGACGATCGGATCGTGGACGGTGACGAGCTTGGTGCCGTCCGGGAAGGTGGCTTCGACCTGGACGTCGTGGATCATCTCGGGGATGCCGTCCATGACGTCCTCGCGGGTGAGCACCTTCCTGCCGGAGGCCATCAGTTCGGCGACGGTCCGGCCGTCGCGGGCGCCTTCCAGGAGGTGGGAGGTGATCAGAGCGACCGCCTCGGGGTGATTCAGCCGCAGCCCGCGCGCCCTGCGTTTCTCGGCGACATCGGCTGCCACATGAATGAGCAGGCGTTCCTGTTCGTGCGGAGTCAGTTGCACGCTTCCACCTCTTCGTCTTCCGCCCGGTACCGGCCCGGACGCAGCGGGACCCTATCCTTCTTCAACACTCTGTTGAATGATGAAGCGGATCGCGCGGCCAGGTATTGCACGTTAGGGCGGAAGTTTTTCCGGCGCGTTAACTGATCTTTTGCAGATCCATGGACATCAGACCGCGCAGGCCGCTTTCGAGGACCTCGGGTCCGACGTCGCCGAACATGGCGAGTTGGGCGATGTACCCCTGGGCGACGGCGATCAGCGTGCGGGCGACGTGCTCGTCCGGCACCTCGGCGGTGAGCACACCGGCTTCGCGGTACACACCGACCAGCTCCGCCCAGGCCACGCGCAGACCCGCATAGGCTTCACCGAGCGTGGCCGCCAGCCGCTCGCTGCGCAGGGTCTCGGACCACACCTGGACGATCAGCCCGGCGTAGGCCCTGCGGTCCAGCCCGCGCGCCCCGTCCGCCTCGGCACAGAAGAGGGTGCGCACCACGCGGCCGATCAGGACATCGGGGGTCGGCGGCGGACTGTCCCGGGCGGCCTGTTCGAACGCCTGGCGGACGCCGTGGACCGCCTCCCCGGCGATGGCCGCGATCAGGTCCTCCTTGCCGCTGAAGTAGCGGTAGACCGCGCCCGCCGACAGCCCGACCTCCCTCAGCACGTCCTGCATCGAGGTGCCGTGGAAACCGTCACGGGCGAAGGAGCGTGCGGCGCCGTCGAGGATCTGCCGACGGCGGGCGTCGAGGTGTTCCTGGGATACGCGAGCCATGGTCCCAACCTAAAACGAACGTTTCTTCTTGACAAGTCATCGCCTCGGCCGGACAGTGGAGCGATCGTAAAACGAACGATCCTTCTCTTTGAAATGAGGCGCTCGTCATGCCTGCTGGACAGAACCGCCGCGCGGTGGCGGTCATCCTGCTCGTACCCCTGATGGTGACGCTCGCGCTCTGGGCCTTCTCATGGCCCACCGCCCGTACAGCGCCGCGGGACCTGCCCGTGGGCATCGCAGGCACCGCACCGGCGGCCGAGCAGTTGCAGAAGCAGTTCGAGCGACGCGAGGGCGCCTTCGAGATCCACCGCTACGACGACGCAGCCGCCGCCCGCACCGCTATCGAGGACCGGGTCGTATACGGCGCCGTCGTGGCTACCGAGCAGGGCCCGCACCTGCTCACCGCATCGGCGGCGAGCCCGGTCGTCTCCCAGCTGCTGCGCGAAGCGGTCACCGCTGCGGCCCCTGCGGGTACCGCAGTGCCGGTCACCGATGTCGTCGCGGCACCCGGGGCCGATCCCCGCGGCGGCGCCCTCGGCGCGAGCATCCTGCCGTTGGCTCTGGCGGGAGTCGCCTCCGGAGCGCTCGTGACCCTCATGAAGCTGCGCGGCGCCCGTGCCGCCGTGACACTGAGCGGCGCGGCCACGCTCGTGGGTATCGCCGCCACAGCTGTGGCCCACAGCTGGCTCGGCGTGATCACGGGCGACTGGTGGACCGAGGCCGGCACCATCGGACTGACCGTGCTGGCGATCGGCTCGGCCGTAGCGGGGCTCGCCGCTCTGATCGGCCCGCCGGGCATCGGACTGGGCGCACTGCTGATGGTGCTGCTGGGCAATCCGTTCTCCGGGGTCACCAGCGCCCCCGAGCTGCTTCCCGAACCTGTCGGCACGATCGGCCAGTGGCTGCCGCCGGGCGCGGGCGGCTCACTGCTGCGATCCGTGGCGTTCTTCGACGGAAGTGCGGCCGGCGGGGCCCTGTCGACACTGGCGATCTGGGTCGCACTCGGCCTCGCCGCCGTCCTGATCGGCGGACGCAACCGGCCGGGCAACGCCGACGCCACCGAACCCTCAGAGCGGAAACCCGCACCCGCCCTCACCGGCTGAGCGATTCCGCACCGGAGCCGCCGTGCACCCCCGCCGTAGCGGACGGGGGCGCACGGCTTCCTGTCGTTGCGCTGCCCCGAGTCGGTCGTCCCGGTCTTTGCAGTACCTGTCCTGCGAGGTGGAGACCTTCTGCCTCGGCCAGGCGGGCTCCTACGCCGCCGCGCTGCTCGCGGCCGGCGCACCCGACCGCCGACATGCTCTGCCCGGCGCCCGGGTAGTCATTCAGCAGCCGGCCCTCGACGAGCCGGTACAGGGCCAGCCCTCCGACCTCGAGATCACGGCGCGCGAGCTGATGCGTGAGCGCGAGATGCTCACCGCGATGCCGACCCGTCACACGAGGCGTTCCGCACAGGACATCGGCACCGACCTCGAGCGGGACACGATCCTCGACGCCCCGGCCGCCAAGGCGTACGGACTGGTCGACCACGTCACGGAGAACCGCAAACCGACTCGGCCGCCACACCCCGCGAGGTGATCCCCGTTGCTCTCTCCCCAGCTCCCCCCGCTCCCCGCGCTGACCCGCGCCGAGGGAGAGTTCATCGACTGCTACCTGGAAGTACTCGACCAGGTCGGCCGGATCAATCCCGCCCGGGGCAGCGACACCTACGGAGCGCTCCGGGCCGCCCAGGCACTGGCCTCACGGGCCACCGCCCTGCGCGACGCGCTCGCCCTGATGCATGAGCGGGGCGAAGCCCAGATCCATGCGGCCACCTTGGCCCGGGCCTTGCGGGTACTGGACGGGGAGAGGCGCGCAGGGCGGGTCACCGTGCCACCCGAATCGACGAGTTGACCGCCCCTCCGCCCGGCTCCCCCGCCGGACCGACTTCCCTACGCCCCTGCACGACACGCCCGATGGGCAGATCGGATTTCCTCGCTCGTTCGGCGTAGACCATCCCCCCGCACGAGGGACAGTTCAACTTGCGCAGTGCGCGCGGACACTGACCGGAATTCATCGTTCCGCTGCTGGTACGAGGCTGGCCGCCCAGCGTCGCGTCACCCCCGGATCCACTCCGTCCACCCGAATGGATCAGCCGTGACGACTCTCACATAACGCATTTCACCGCGGAAAACCGGCAGTTCGTGAGTAAAGATCCCTGGGACGACAAGCCCCCGCCACCGCGGCGGGGCGGTCCGGGCGGACGCCGAGTCCTGCCGCCGTCCGGATGCCTGGTCGACAGGAGTGGATCGGCAGGAGTGGAGGACCCGAGCACAACGGGTCGACCGGATATCCGTTCGACCCTCGGGGTGAAGCCGCCGTGTGCGGCCGGGCAACTTCGCCAGCCCGAACCCGACAGGTCATCCTTCACAGGCGGCTGACGAAGGGTTGCGCATGACTGCGCAGGTTCATGTCCCGTCACTTTTTGCCCGGGTCGGTACGGCCTCGGTTCTCACATTCGCTGTCGGCAGCACCATGCTCGCCCCAGGCCTCGTCAATGAGGCCGAGGCCTCCTCCCTCTCGATAAGGGCGCTCAACATCGCCGCCTCGAAGAAGGGGTCGCCCTACAGGTACGGCGCCAGCGGCCCCCACCGCTTCGACTGTTCGGGCCTCACGCTCTACTCGTTCAAGAGGGCGGGCAAGAAGCTCCCCCGCACGGCCCAGCAGCAGTACAACAAGACCCGCCATATCTCCTCGTCGCAGCGGCAGCGCGGCGACCTGGTCTTCTTCCACGCGGGCCGGAGTGTCTACCACGTGGGCATCTACGCCGGCGGCGGCAAGATCTGGCACTCGCCGAAGACCGGGGCGGTGGTCCGGCTGGAACGGATCTGGTCGAACAGCATCTGGTACGGGCGGGTCCGCTGACCGTGACCCCCTGCTGATGCCGCCTTCGGCCGTCCCTGCTGGTGTCGCCAATCGGCCGACCCTGCCGATTCAGTGCACCAGGGACCCGGTCACCAGCACGAGCCCGAGTGCGGTGAGCGCCGCGCCGCTGCCGCCCTCGATCGCGCGGGCGGTACGCGGTCGGCGCAGCCGGCGGCCGAGGCGGTCCACCAACAGGGCCACGGCCGGGAACCAGAGGAGCGCCAGCACCACGACCAAGGCCGCCAGCAGCAGGGTTCTGGGGAGCGGCGGCTGTCCCTCGGGGACGAACTGGGGCAGCAGGCTGAGGAAGAGCACGGGCGCCTTCGGGTTCAGGGCATTGGTCAGGAATCCCTGGCGCAGTGCCCGTACCGGCCGCATCGGCTTTTGGCCGGGCGCCTCCTCCGGAGCGGAGGCGCCCGCCGCGGCCCGCCGCCGTAGCGCGTACAGGACGCTCACCCCCAGGTAGAGCACATAAGCGCCGCCGAGCAGCTGCACGGTGCGGAACAGGACGGGCATCGTCACCAGCACCGCGGCAAGTCCGGCGACGGCCAGCGCGGTGTGCACGAGCAGTCCCCCGGCGACACCCAGCGCCGCAGCGATCCCGGACCGGCGCGAGGCCAGGGCGTTGCGTACGACCACGGTGAAGTCCGCGCCGGGCAGCGCGACCATTCCTGCGGCGACCGGGACAAAGGCAAGCAGTTGTGCGTCCATGGGTACACCCTGGACCGGCCGACCCTTTAGCGTGTACTTGCAATCTTCTGGGTCTGCCAAAAGGAATGCTTTATGTACGATCCGACACGGCTGGCCGCGCTGGTGGCGGTCGCGGAGGCCGGTTCGATCACAAGGGCGGCCGCGAGGCTCGGCTACACCGCGCCCGCCCTCTCTCAGCAGCTCGCGAAACTGGAGCGGGAGGCCGGTGCCGCGCTCCTGGTGCGCCACCACCGCGGGGCGCGCCTCACGGCTGCCGGTGAGGTGCTGGCCGGGCGGGCCAGACGAGTCCTGGACGAGATGGATCAGGCGCGGCACGAGCTGGCCGGGCTCGCGGGGCTGTCAGGAGGGCGACTGCGGGTCGGCACGTTCACCACGGCCGGGATTCATCTGCTGCCCCCGGTCCTCAGTGCCTTCCGGCGTGCTCACCCGGATGTGGAGCTGACCGTGACGGACTACGAGCCGCCCGGCGGGGTCGCAGCCGTGGCCGCGGGCGACGTGGATCTGGCGCTGACCCATGCGTACGAACCGGCTGTCGCCGATCCGCTGCCCTCCGGGGTGTCCGCCGAGCCGCTGCTGGTCGAGGAGCTCGTGTTGATCACGGCCGTGGGGCAGGCGCTCTCCGAGGGCAGCGGCCGGCTACCGGTGGCCGAGTTGGCGGGCCGTCCGCTGATCAGCAGCGCACCGGCACATCCACCCCGGCGGGGGGTGGAACGTGCACTGGCCGACGCGGGGGCGACGCCTGCCGTGGTGTGCGAGTCCCCCGGTTATGCGCTGGTGTGTGCACTGGTCAGCGCGGGCCTCGGCGTTGCCGTGGTGCCCGAGATGGTGGCGTCGATGTCTCCGACGCCACTCGCCGTGCGACGGCTCGAACCCTCCGGCTTCCGGCGAACGATCTCCGTGGTGCACCGGGGCGACCGGACGACCGCCGCGGCAGCGACCCTGAAGGCGCTGCTCCGCAGCGGCTTCGGGCGCGCCACGGGTGCGCGGTGACGTCAGGTCTGCGCGGGAACGACCCAGGGAAGAGCGATCGATACGGTCTTGCCACCGTCCGGGGTGGGGCTGACACTCAGCCTGCCGCCGCATTCCTTGGCGAGAGCCCTGATGATCACCATGCCGCGCCCGTTGTCCTGCTGGACCGCGGCGGGCAGGCGTTGGGGCCAGCGGGGGTGACTGTCCGTCACCCCCAGATAGAGCTCGACATCCCGGTCGAGGCGGAGATCCACCGTGAAGGTGGGCGACTGCCCGAAGGTGTGCTGGACTGCGTTGGTGGCGAGCTCCGAGAGGATGAGCCGGATCGTGTCGGCGGCGTCGGTTCCGTCGGGCAGGCCCCAGTCGGCGAGAACGCCGGCCACGTACCTCCGGGCCCTGGAGACCGAGACCGGTTCGCTCGGCAGAGTGACGGTTGCTTCTTGATGGTCTGCCATGGCGACGCCGTCCCTTTCGCGCCCTGACCGATCTGCGATCGGCCTGGATTGTGCTTCGCGCCAGATTGCCACTGATGCTGCCCTCTGTAACGTCGATCCACCAAGATATGCATATATCTGTCGCCCAATACGGTGAACTCTGCCCCGGAAGCCGTATACGAGCGCAACACTGGCCCTTTTCCGAGCCGAACCCGGTACGGGCCGGCTCTCCGCGGAGCGGAAGGAGGCCGGCATGCAGCACGGCCCAGCGGTACGCCGACGCAAGCTCGGCGAGGAGCTGCGGAGTCTGCGCCACACCACGGGACTCACGAGCCGGGAGGCAGCCCGCCTGCTGGGCTGGCACCAGTCGAAGGTGAGCCGGATCGAGACGGGTGCGAGCGGGGTGACTCCTGGCGATGTGACCCGGCTACTGGACGCCTACGACGTGGACGACGTGCACCTCCGCTCCCTCCTGGAGGCGCTCGCTGGCTCGGCGGGCGGCGGCGGCACCGGGTGGTGGCATGCGTATCGCGGCCTCATCCCGCCCCAGTACCGCGACTTCATCAGCCTGGAGTCCCAGGCCGGAGCCGCCCGCACGCTGGAGACCTCGGTGGTGCCGGGACTGCTCCAGACCGCCGGCTACGCACGGGCGGTGACCCGGTCCTCACTGGACGGGCTGCCGCCCGGACAACTGGACTCCCTGGTGGAGGTCCGGCTCGCCCGCCAGGGAGTGCTGTACTCACAGCGCCCGCTGCAGTTGAGCGTCGTACTCGACGAAGCCGTGCTGCGGCGCGGAGTCGGCGGCCCCCAGGTCATGAGGGAACAGCTCGACCATCTGGCACATGCGGCTCAACTTCCCCACGTGCAGCTGCAGTTACTGCCGTTCGAGGCCGGCAGCTACATCGGCCTCACTGGGCCTTTCGTTATCTTCTCTTTTCCGAACATTTCTGATCTGGATGTGGTCGTTCTTGACCATTTGACGAGTAGTCTCTATCTGGAGCGGAGAGAAGACCTTGAGGCGTACAGCTCGGCCTTCCGCACGATGCAGACTCACGCGCTGTCGCCGGAGCGATCGCTGGACCTCATCGCCGCAGTCAGCCGCGGTGACTGACCGGACCTACAGACTGCCCGAGGGGGGCACGATGTCCGACCGTCTCGCACAGGACCGACTTGCACAGCACGCACTGTATTGGCGCCGCAGCAGCCGCAGCACCGGGATGAACAACTGCGTGGAAGCAGCCCCGCTCGGCGACGGACATCTCGCCGTACGCGACTCCAAGAATGTGAACCTGCCGTCGCTGCGCTTCTCGGCGACGGCCTGGACCTCCTTCGTCGCCGGCCTGGGTGACCGCCGGATCAGCTGACCCGGGAGGGTGCCGATGCCACGATCGTGGCCACCGCGGTCGCGATCTGCTCCCGGCTGAGGTCGGCCCGTGCGGTCAGCCGCAGCCTGGAGATCCCGTCCGGCACCGACGGCGGCCGGAAGCACCCCACCGCGAGTCCGGCCGTACGGCAGTCCGCTGCCCAGCGCACCGCCTCCGCCGCGGACGGCGCGCGGACGGACACGACCGCCGCGTCGGGGCGTACGGCTGTCAGACCGGCAGCGGTCAGCCGGTCGTACAGGTCGATGGCGACTGCACGGGCCCTGCCCGCCCGTTCCGGTTCGCGGCGAAGCAGCCGGAGACTGCCCAGGGCCGCGCCTGCCGCTGCCGGCGCCAGACCGGTGTCGAAGATGAACGTCCGGGCCGTGTTGACCAGATGGTCGATGACCCGGGCAGGGCCGAGGACCGCACCACCCTGGCTGCCCAGGGATTTGGAGAGGGTGAGCGTGGCGACGATGCCTTCGCCGCCGGCCAGCCCGGCGGCGGCGAGCGCTCCGCGTCCGCCCTCGCCCAGCACGCCCAGGCCGTGCGCGTCGTCCACGAGAAGTGCGGCGCCCTCGGCCCGGCAGACATCGGCGAACTCCGCCAGTGGCGCGGCGTCGCCGTCCACCGAGAAGACGGAATCCGTGACGGCCAGCGCACGTCCGTCGTGCGCGTGGAGCGCTTTGCTCACCGCGTCGGGGTCCGCGTGGGGCACGACGGCCGTGGCGGCCCGTGAAAGCCGGCAGCCGTCGACGATCGAGGCGTGGTTGCCGGCGTCGGACACGATCAACGAGCCGTGCCCGGCGAGTGCGGTGAGGGCGGCGAGATTGGCCGCATAGCCGGATGAGAGCACCAGAGCCGCTTCGAAACCGCAGAAGTCCGCGAGCTCGCGTTCGAGTTCGGCGTGCAGCGCGGTGGACCCGGTGACCAGCCGTGAGCCGGTGGCGCCCGCGCCCCAGTGCCGAGCCGCCTCCGCCGCCGCGGCGGTGACTTCGGGGTGCCGGGTGAGGCCGAGATAGTCGTTGCTCGCGAGGTCCAGCAGTTCCGCTTCGGCCGGCCGGGGCCGCAGGGTCCGGACGAGTCCGGCGGTGGCACGGCGGCGGGCCTCGTCATCGATCCAGTCGAACGGGGCGAAGGACATGGGGCGGTCCCTATTTGTAGGCAGCTCACAGACCCTAGCCCGATGAGCAGCGGGTCAGGATGTGGCAATACACACACCCTTGGCCGCCTCTCCTGTCTGGTTCCTCCTTGGCCGATGGCCGTGCCGTAGGTAAGGATCAGGGCCATGGACCTGCTGAACACGCTGGTGGACAAGGGGCTGCGGCGCGAACTGCCGACCCGTGAAGAAGCGCTCGCCGTGCTGGCGACCTCCGACGACGAACTGCTCGACGTGGTGGCTGCCGCCGGAAAGGTACGCCGCCAGTGGTTCGGGCGGCGCGTGAAACTGAACTATCTGGTCAACCTCAAGTCCGGGCTCTGCCCCGAGGACTGCTCGTACTGCTCGCAGCGGCTGGGCTCCAAGGCGGAGATCCTCAAGTACACCTGGCTGAAACCGGACGAGGCGACGAAGGCAGCAACCGCCGGGGTGGCCGGTGGCGCGAAGCGCGTGTGTCTGGTGGCGAGCGGCCGCGGGCCGACGGACCGGGACGTCGACCGGGTGTCGCAGACCATCGAGGCGATCAAGGAACAGCACGAGGACGTCGAGGTGTGCGCCTGCCTCGGCCTGCTGTCCGAGGGACAGGCCGACCGTCTCAGGTCCGCGGGTGCCGATGCGTACAACCACAACCTCAACACCTCGGAGGGGACGTACGGGGACATCACGACGACCCACACGTACGCCGACCGGGTGGACACCGTGCAGCAGGCCCAGGCCGCGGGCCTTTCGGCGTGCTCCGGGCTGATCGCGGGGATGGGTGAGACCGACGCCGACCTGGTGGACGTCGTCTTCTCGCTGCGCGAGCTGAACCCTGACTCGGTGCCGGTGAACTTCCTGATTCCGATGGAGGGGACCCCGCTCGCCAAGGAGTGGCACCTCACCCCTCAGCGGTGCCTGCGCATTCTGGCGATGGTCCGGTTCGTCTGCCCGGACGTCGAGGTACGTCTCGCGGGCGGGCGCGAGGTCCATCTGCGCTCGATGCAGCCGCTCGCCCTGAACCTGGTCAACTCGATCTTCCTGGGCGACTACCTGACCAGCGAGGGCCAGTCGGGCCAGACCGACCTCGACATGATCGCGGACGCCGGTTTCGAGGTGGAGGGGGCGGGTACGACGACGCTTCCCGAGCACCGTGCGCAGGTGGGCGGCGGCTGCGGTTCCCACGACGGCGGCTGTGCACCCTGCGGCGACGCACCCGAGACGGCTGCGGACGACGCCGAGGTCCCGGCGGCGCGTACGGATCTGGTGGCGGTCCGCCGCCGCGGTGCCGGTACGGACCTCGCGCCCAATGCCTGAACCGCTCTCGCCCGCCCGGCTGCGCGACCTGGACCGGGCCCACGTCTGGCACCCCTACGGCCCGATGCCGGGCCGCCAGGAGCCGCTGGTCGTGGAGTCCGCGTCCGGCGTGCGGCTCCGGCTCGCGGAACCCGCCCACGGGCACCACGAGCTGGTGGACGGCATGTCCTCCTGGTGGTCGGCGGTACACGGCTACAACCATCCGGTGCTCAACGAGGCGGCACGCGGCCAGCTGGACCGGATGAGCCATGTGATGTTCGGCGGGCTCACCCACGAGCCCGCCGTCCGGCTGGCGACCCGGCTGGTGGAGATCACTCCGGAGCCGCTGCAGCACGTCTTCCTCGCCGACTCCGGATCGGTCTCGGTCGAGGTCGCGGTGAAGATGTGCCTGCAGTACTGGCGCTCGGCCGGGCGGCCCGCCAAGCACCGGCTGCTGACATGGCGCGGGGGCTATCACGGGGACACCTGGCAGCCGATGTCGGTGTGCGATCCCGAGGGCGGGATGCACGAACTGTGGTCGGGAGCCCTCCCGCGGCAGGTCTTCGCGGACGCGCCGCCGGACGGCTTCGACGCCGAGCCGGACGACGCCTACGTGCGTCATCTGCGGGAGATCGTCGCGGATCACGCCGAGGAGCTGGCCGCGGTGATCGTGGAACCGGTGGTGCAGGGTGCGGGCGGAATGCGGTTCCACTCGCCCGCGTACCTGCGGGTGCTCCGCGAAGCGTGCGACGCGAACGACGTGCTGCTGGTGTTCGACGAGATCGCGACGGGATTCGGTCGTACGGGGAAGCTGTTCGCGGCCGGGCATGCCGGGGTCTCCCCGGATGTCATGTGTGTGGGCAAGGCTCTGACCGGTGGCTATCTGACGCTGGCCGCCACGCTGTGCACGTCACGGGTGGCGGAGGGCATCTCGAGCGGAGATGTGCCGGTGCTGGCGCACGGGCCGACGTTCATGGGCAATCCGCTCGCCGCGGCGGTGGCCTCCGCGTCAGTCGATCTGCTGCTGGGCCAGGACTGGGAGCAGGAGGTGAAGCGGATCGGCACGGGACTGCGGCAGGGCCTCGCGGAGGCCGCCGGCCTGCCGGGCGTACGGGACGTACGGGTGCTGGGCGCGATCGGAGTCGTACAGCTCGATCACGAGGTGGATATGGCGGCCGCGACGCGTGCCGCGGTCCGCGAGGGCGTGTGGCTGCGGCCGTTCCGCGATCTCGTGTACACCATGCCGCCCTATGTGACGGGTGACGACGATGTGGCACGGATCTGCCGGGCCGTGTGCGCGGCAGCACGGGAAGGCTGAGATGACGATTCTGGTGGTGTCGGGTACCGGCACCGAGATCGGTAAGACGGTCGTGACAGCCGCGGTGGCCGCGGCCTTCCGAGGCCGCCGGGTCGCGGTGCTCAAGCCCGCCCAGACCGGGTTGGCCCCTGGCGAACCGGGCGACGCCGCCGAGGTGGTTCGGCTGGCGGGTGCCCATGTGACTGCGGTCGAACTGGCCCGCTTCCCGGAGCCGTTGGCCCCGGCGACGGCCGCGCGCCGGGCCGGTCTGGCGCCCGTACGCCCGTACGAAGTAGCCGAAGCCGCTCAGAAGCTGGCGACGGAGCACGATCTGGTGCTCGTCGAGGGTGCGGGCGGGCTGCTGGTCCGGTTCGACGACGAGGGTTCCACCCTGGCGGACGCCGCACGCCTGATGGCCGCGCCCGTGCTGGTCGTGGCACCCGCGGGCCTGGGGACCCTGAATGCCACCGCACTCACGGCTGAGGCCCTGCGGGTGCGCGGCCTCGAGTGCCTCGGCGTGGTGGTGGGCAGCATGCCGCTCGAACCGGACCTCGCTGCCCGGTGCAATATCGACGACCTTCCGGTCGTGGCGGGCGCCCCGCTGCTCGGCGCGGTCCCGGCCGGGGCGGGATCGCTGCCCCCGGCCGACTTCCGTGCACGGGCCGCGAGTTGGCTGGCACCGGAGCTCGGCGGGGACCGGAACGGCCGATGAGCGGCTGAGCGGGCCCGCACGGGGGAGAATCGAGGTAGCCGTACCTGTCCCTCGAGGAGGCCCGTCATGCCGAGGTCCGTTACGCATCTGCGCAATACGAAGATTCCACGGGATGCGGTACACCACCCGGTCTTCGCCCGGTTCTACGCCCGGATGAGCGTGACCGCCGACCTGAAGGGCGGCATCGCCGCCCACCGCGAGGAGCTCCTGTCCGGACTCTCGGGCCGGGTCATCGAGATCGGCGCGGGCAACGGCCTCAACTTCGCGCACTACCCCGGGGCCGTCTCCGAGGTGGTGGCGATCGAACCCGAGCGCAGCCTGCGTCAGCTGGCGGCCGGCGCGGGCCTGCGTGCGGAGGTCCCGGTCGATGTGGTGCCGGGCACGGCCGAGGCGCTGCCGGTCAAGAGCGAGGCCTTCGACGCGGCCGTGGCCTCGCTCGTCCTGTGCACCGTCCGGGACCTGCCCCGCGCCCTCGGCGAAATCAAGCGCGTGCTGCGGCCGGGCGGTGAACTGCGCTTCTTCGAGCACACGCTGGCGTCCGGCCGGGCGCTGGCGACTGCCCAGCGCGCGGTGGACCGCACTGTCTGGCCATTGCTCTTCGGGGGCTGTCACACGGCGCGCGACACTCTGGCAGCGATCGAGGCGGCCGGCTTCGAGCTGGGGACGTACCGCAGGCTGCGGATCCCGGACCGGGGTGTGCAGCTGCCGTCCTCACCCTGCGTGCTCGGGGTGGCCCGTCGGTCCATGGTCGTGGACTGAGGTACGCGGCGCGCGCCGGTGGACTCAGGTGTGCGGCGCGTGGGTGGAGGCTGCCCGGGTCACAGGCTCCACCGGCGCAGCTCCTCCGCAATGGCCCGGACGTCTGCCTTGCCCTCCTTCACCAGCAGGGCCAGGTCGCGCACCTGCTCGGGCGACGTGATGACCTTCAGCCCCGAGGCGACGAGGTAGCCGTACGCGACTGCGGACGCGAACATCGCGTTGGAGTGCTCGAGAGCAGGTACGTGCAGGAGCAGCTGCAGCAGGGCTGCCGCCCGGGAGTGCGGATCGCTGTAGACGGGGCTGCCGAAAATCTCCGCCTCGTGCCGGCTTACCGCCGCGACGAGCGCACCCCAGTCGACGACCTGCGGATCACCGGGCGTCTTGTGCTCGGCGACCATGAGCAGCCAGGAGAGGTCGATCTGCAGGTTCAACGGCTGCCTTCGCGCTCCGGGCCGAACTCCTCGGCGAACACCGACTCGTACTGCTTCATGAAGTCGGCCGCGGCCTCGACGAAGGTGTGTCCCACCTCGCCGGCATCCTGTTTGACGAGCTCCTCTATGTAGCGGTTCACGCTCATCCCCCGCTGCAGCGCGCGCTGCCGCGCTGCTTCGGCGGTGGCCTCGTCCACTCGAACGTTCAGCTGAGTCTTGGGCACACCATCACGCTAGCGCGCCCGCGCTAGCACCGGCAAGAGGAACCGGAGCGTGCCCCGTACACCGGTGGCCACCGCCCGCGGGCCGGGGACCCTCGCGCCGCCGGTGAGCTCGGACAACACCGGCGCACGTCCCCCGTCACGGCGCGCGCCCGGCGGCGGGACCCCTGCGGGTGACGGGCGCGCCGCGCTCGCGGTGAGCGCTTCGGCGCCGTGCGGACACGCCGGTGTCATCCGGCGGAAACAGCCTCTCCCTAATTTCTATCAACCGACAGGAATACGGCCCTTCGGCCGACTGCCGACGCGGGCTCCCGGCGTTCGCAGAGCGACTGACCATCCTCCCGACCCTCCCTGAGAGCAGGTCCAGCCATGGCCGCCACCGCCCCCGCCGACGTACGCCCCGACCCGCCCGTGCCCCCTGCCGGCGGCTCACCCCTCCAGGAGTTCGGCTACCAGCAGGAACTGCACCGCAGCCTCGGCCGGTACGCCTCCTTCGCTGCCGGATTCTCCTTCATCTCCGTCCTGATGACGGTCTTCCAGTTCTTCGCCGTCGGCTATGCCTTCGGCGGCCCGGTCTTCTTCTGGGCCTGGCCGGCCGTGCTGGCCGGACAGCTGCTGGTCGCCGCATGTTTCGCCGAACTCGCCGCCCGCTACCCGATTTCGGGTGCGACCTACCAGTGGTCGTCCCGGCTCAGCAATCTCACCTTCGGCTGGTTCGCGGGCTGGATCATGGTCATCGGTCAGATCGCGGTGGTGGCAGCCGCGGCCCTGGCTCTCCAGATGGTGATGCCCCCGATCTGGTCCGGTTTCCAGATCCTCGGCGGCGACCCGGCACCGCTGTCGCGGACGGGGGCGGCCAACGCGGCGGTCCTCGGCGTGATTCTGCTGGCCTTGACGACCCTGGTGAACGTCATCGACAACCGCGTCATGTCGGCGGTCAACCGGATCGGGGTCACCGCCGAGATCATCGGTGCCGTCCTGATCGTGGTACTGCTGCTGACGCACTCCGAGCGCAGCCCGGGCATCACCTTTCACACGAGTGGCGCGGAGACGGGCGTGTTCGGCGCGCTGCTGGTGGGTTCGTTCACGGCCGCGTACGTGATGATCGGCTTCGACAGCGCCGGGGAGATGAGCGAAGAGACCCGCGATCCCCGCCGGACCGCTCCGCGCACGATCCTGGCCGCGCTCGGCGCGGCGGGCCTGCTGGGCGGCCTGCTCGTACTGGGCGGGCTGCTGGCCGCGCCGAGCCTCACGGACGGGAACCTCGCGACCGAGGGCATGAGCTACGTCCTGACCAGCAGCCTGGGTGACGGCCTGGGCAGGTTCCTGCTGGCCGATGTGGTGATCGCCATCGTGGTGGCGACCCTGGCGGTCCAGACGGCGGCGTGCCGGATGCTGTTCTCGATGGCCCGTGACGGCCAGTTGCCCTGGTCCGGTCTGCTGTCCAAGGTCAACCGGCGGACCGGGATGCCGACCGTCCCCGCACTGGTCGTCGGGATACTCGCCGCGGCCCTGCTGCTCCTCAACTTCTCCTCACCGGAGGCGTTCCTGGCCATCGGCACCACGTGCATCGTGATGCTGTACCT
This sequence comes from Streptomyces sp. NPDC060035, assembly GCF_042736635.1. NCBI lineage: Bacteria > Bacillati > Actinomycetota > Actinomycetes > Kitasatosporales > Streptomycetaceae > Streptomyces > Streptomyces sp. NPDC060035. The sequence continues at coordinate 133,848 of NZ_JBHWVO010000013.1, read as the reverse complement.
CGCGTACTCGATGGTGACCGGCCCTCTTCTGGTCCGTCGGCTGCGCGGCAGGTACAGCTCCCGCACCGATGCTCTGGACGAGGCGGGCAGGCCGCTGTTCTCACTGGGGCGCTGGGGCCTGCCGGTCAATGTGCTCGCCCTGCTCTACGGGCTGTTCATGACGGTCAACCTGGCCTGGCCCCGGGCCGAGGTCTACGACCCGGCGGGTGGCCACTGGTACTTCCAGTGGTTCACGGTCCTGTTCCTGACGATCACCGTTGCCCTGGGCGCCGCCTACCGCACGTACCGGAAGCGAGTGGTTTCCCCCCGCTGACCCGAATGGCCCCGGGTTCCGGCAGGACCGCCGGAATCCGGGGCGAACCACTGTGCCCTACCTGCCGCACCGCGACCCGGCGATCCGCAGCGCCGCGTCCGCCGTCGCCGCGGCGAACATGTCGGCCGACCGCTCCGGATCCGAGCGGTGCACCAGGATCACCCCTTCGATCAGGCCGAAGACCAGATCGGTACGCAGAGCCAGCTCGCCCTTGTCGAGATCCGCGCACGCCTCCGTGCCGGCCAGCAGTTGCCCGTAGGCCTCTCTGAGCTCGGTCCGTACACGATGGAATCCGGCGAACCGTTCCGCCTGGACCTCGGGCAGCAGGTACAGCGCGCCCAGATTGTGCGGGCCCGCGCACAGCAGTGCCACGTCCGAGCGGCACAGCTCCCACAACCGGTCCTCCGCAGAGGTCCCGTCATCGGCAAGCAACTGCCGGGCCAGCGCCAGCGACGGGGTGACGGTGGACTCGAGGAGCTCCGCGAGCAGATCCTCCTTGCCCGCGACGTAGTGATACATCGTCGCCTGGCGCATGCCCGCCCGTTCGGCGACGGCCCGGGTGGTGGTCGCCGCGTAGCCGCGACTGGTGAACAGCTCGGCGGCCGCGCTCAGCAGTTCGTCTCGTGCGGACAGACCGCTGTCGGGCCGCTGCTGGGCGCGCGGGCGACCGACCTTTCTTCCGGTGGGAGGCATGGGTCCGATCGTCGCACATCGCGGACTGCCCGGATCTTGGTGAGCAGTCGGTAACGCACCCGCAATTCACGGGCAATGACGCCGAATCCGCGGCGACCTAATTTCTGTCGTGCGACAGAAACTGGCGCGGTGCCGAAGCGGCCGCGCAGTGATACCACCGCCGACCGGAGGTCCAGCCATGGCGACAGCGACAACATACGGAGCCCAGGAGCACGCCCGCTCCCAGCACGTCACCCGTGCCCGGGAGATGCCGGTCGTACCCGCGGCCGACTGGCCCGCCCCGCTCCCGGGCGAGCCCGTCTGGGCCGAGACCGTCGCGGGCGGCAACTACACGCACCGCGTCATCGCCCGCGGTACGGAGCTGCGTCTGACGGACCTCGACGGCGACGCCTGCGCCCATGTGCTCCTGTACGTCGACGGCCGCCCGTGGGAGCGGCTGAACACCGCCGACACGATCAAGGTGCAGTGGAACGCATATCTCGGCGCGGACCGGCTGCTCCTCTCCGACCAGGGGCGCGTCCTCGCCTCGGTGATCACCGACTCCTCCGGCCGGCACGACGCGTTGTGCGGTACGTCGACCCTCCTGCGCAACACCGCGCGGTACGGGGACGGCACCCCGCAGTCCGGCTCCCCCGCCGGACGCGAACTGCTGAAGCTCGCCGCCGCCAAGAACGGCCTCGAGCCCCGCGATCTGCCGCCCTCCCTCTCCTTCTTCCAGGGCGTGGAGATACGGGAGGACGGCGCCCTGGACTTCACCGGCTCGGCGGGAGCGGGCACGGCCGTGACCCTGCGCGCCGAGCAGGACCTGACCGTGCTCGTCGCGAACGTCCCGCACCCGCTGGATCCCCGCCCGGCGTACACCAGCACCCCGCTGGAGGTACTCGCCTGGCGTGCCCGTCCGACGCGGCCCGGCGACCCTCTCTGGGACGCCGCACCCGAGGGGCGCAGGGCCTTCCTCAACACGTACGACTTCCTCACCACCAGGGGGCTCGCATGACCCGGACGACCGTCACGACCACGTCCGCCACGATCCCCGCGCGCGCCGCGTGGTCAGCCGTGGTCCGCGCGGGCGACGAGCTCACGCTCACCGACCTGCACGGCAATCAGGCCGTCGACTTCCTCGTGTACGACGCCCGGGACACCGCCGTCCGCTACAGCGCCCCGGACACCGTCCACGCGCAGGGCGGCATCTTCCTCACCACCGGCAGCGTGCTGATGTCCAACGAGTACACCCCTCTGATGACCGTCACCGAGGACACCTGCGGCCGGCACGACACCGTCGGCGGCGCGTGTTCCAAGGAGTCCAACACCCTGCGCTACGGACACCACACCTGGTCCCAGCACGCCTGCGTGGACAACTTCCTGGCGGAGGGCGCCCGGCACGGGCTGAGCAAGCGGGATCTCGTCTCCAACATCAACTGGTACATGAACGTGCCGGTCGAGAAGGACGGCACCCTCGGCATCGTGGACGGCATATCGGCCCCCGGCCTCAGGGTCACCCTCCGCGCCGAGACGGACGTCCTGGTCCTGGTCTCCAACTGCCCCCAGATCAACAACCCGTGCAACGGCTTCGAGCCCACGGCCGTCGAGGCCACCATCACCGCGCCTGCCACCGCGGAGGCCGCGCGATGACTTTCGACACCCTGCTGATCGCCAACCGGGGCGAGATAGCCGTCCGGATCATCCGTACGGCCCGCCAACTGGGCCTGCGTACCGTCGCGGTGTTCTCCGACGCCGACCGCTCCGCGCCACACGTCCGGCTTGCCGACGAGTCCGTACGCCTCGGCCCGGCGCCCGCCAAGGAGTCGTACCTCGACGCCGACCTCGTTCTCAAGGCCGCCAAGGACACCGGCGCCGGTGCCATCCACCCGGGATACGGATTCCTCTCGGAGGACGCGGAGTTCGCCCGGCGCTGCGAGGACGCCGGGATCGTCTTCGTCGGTCCGACCGCCGGGCAGCTGGAGCTGTTCGGCGCCAAGCACACCGCGCGGGCGGCAGCCGAGCAGGCGGGGGTTCCCCTGGCACCCGGCACGGGACTGCTCCCCGATCTGCCCACTGCCCTCACCGCGGCGGACCGCATCGGCTACCCGGTGATGCTCAAGGCCACCGGAGGCGGCGGCGGCATCGGCATGTCGGCCTGCCGGTCCGGCGAGGAACTGGCCGACGCCTGGGAACGGGTGCAACGCGTCGCCGCCGCGTCCTTCTCCTCGGCCGGGGTCTTCCTGGAACGGCTCGTGGAGCACGCACGCCATGTGGAGGTCCAGGTCTTCGGCGACGGCCGGGGCCGCGTGGTCACCTTCGGCGACCGCGACTGCTCGCTCCAGCGCCGCAACCAGAAAGTCCTGGAGGAGGCCCCCGCGCCGGGCCTACCGGACGCCGTCCGCAGCCGACTGGCGTCATCGGCACGCGAGTTGTGCGCCTCGGTCGGCTACCGGTCGGCCGGCACGGTGGAGTTCGTGTACGACGCCGCCCGCGAGGAGGCGTACTTCCTGGAGGTCAACACCCGCCTCCAGGTCGAACACCCGGTCACCGAGGAGATCTTCGGTGTCGACCTCGTCGCCTGGATGCTGCGCCTGGCGCAGGGCGAGACCGACGTCGTACAGGAACCGTCGGCGCCACGCGGCCACGCGGTCGAGGCGCGCGTGTACGCCGAGGACCCGACGCGCGATCACCGCCCCGGCGCCGGCCTGCTGACCCGCGTCGTGTTCCCGGAGACCGATGGCGTACGCGTGGACACCTGGATCGAGACGGGCACGGAGGTGACGACCTCGTACGACCCGATGCTGGCCAAGGTCATCGCGTACGGCACCGACCGCGCCGACGCCTTCGCCCGGCTGGACGCCGCCCTCGCCGCGACCCGGGTGGACGGCATCGAGACCAATCTGGGCCTGGTACGGGCCGCCCTGGCCGACGACCGGGTCCGCGACGCCGCGCACTCGACCGCCACCCTGCCCACCGTCACGGACCCGACCCCCCGTATCGAGGTGGTGGCCGGGGGCACGCTCACCACCGTGCAGGACTGGCCGGGCCGCACGGGCTACTGGCAGGTGGGTGTACCGCCGTCGGGCCCGATGGACGATCTCTCCTTCCGGCTCGGCAACACCGCCCTGGGCAATGCCCCGGGCGCTCCCGGCCTCGAATGCACCCTCCAGGGCCCGACCCTGCGCTTCACCCGTGCCACGACGGTCTGTGTCACGGGCGCGCCTGCCTCCGTGACGCTCGACGGCGAGCCGGCCGCGCAGTGGGAGCCCCTGACCGTCCCGGCCGGCTCCACCCTCGCTGTCGGTACCCCGGCCGAGCACGGACTGCGGACCTACGTCCTGTTCGCGGGCGGCGGTCTGGACGTCCCGGACTTCCTGGGCAGCGCCGCCACGTTCACGCTCGGCGGCTTCGGCGGCCACGGCGGGCGCGCGCTGCGCACCGGCGACGTCCTGCACGGCGGGGCCGTCGGGACACCGGGCGTCGCCGTCCCGGCCGGCGCACGTCCCCGGTTCGGTTCCGTGTGGCGGATCGGGGCAGCCGAAGGACCCCACGCGGCGCCCGAGTTCTTCACCGAGGAGGACGTCCACGACTTCTACGCGGCCGACTGGAAGGTCCACTTCAACTCGGCCAGGACCGGTGTGCGCCTGGTCGGCCCCAAGCCGCGCTGGGCCCGCACGGACGGCGGTGAGGCGGGCCTGCACCCCTCCAACATCCATGACACGCCGTACTCCGTGGGCGCTGTCGACTACACCGGCGACATGCCGGTGCTCCTCGGTCCCGACGGGCCCTCGCTGGGCGGATTCGTCTGCCCGGCGACGGTGGTGACGGGCGAGCGCTGGAAACTGGGTCAGCTGCGCCCCGGAGACACGGTCCGCTTCCAGCCCGTGACGATCGCCGGTGCGCCGCGCCCCGCGATCGTCGACGGCGGCATCCTGTTCCAGGACGGCACCCTCACCTACCGCCGCAGCGGCGACGACAACGTCCTCGTCGAGTACGGGCCCATGCAGCTGGACCTGGCGATGCGGATGCGCGTCCACGCGCTGATGGAGGCGCTGACGGCGCAGGCGGTCCCCGGCATCACCGGCCTCACGCCCGGCATCCGCTCGCTCCAGATCCAGACCGATCCCTCGGTCCTTCAGCAGGAACGCCTCCTGGAGCTGCTCCACCGCGCGGAGGCCGCGCTCCCGCCGACCGACGCTCTCGTCGTGCCGTCCAGGACCGTGCATCTCCCGCTGTCCTGGGACGACCCGGCGACCCGCGAGGCCATCGCGCGCTATATGGCAGGGGTACGGGACGACGCCCCCTGGTGCCCGTGGAACATCGAGTTCATCCGCCGGGTCAACGGCCTGGACTCGGTCGACGAGGTGTACCGCACGGTCTTCGACGCCGAGTACCTGGTGATGGGGCTCGGCGATGTCTACCTGGGCGCGCCCGTCGCCACTCCGCTGGACCCGCGCCACCGGCTGGTCACCACGAAGTACAACCCGGCCCGCACCTGGACGGCCGAGAACTCGGTCGGCATCGGCGGCGCGTACCTGTGCGTCTACGGGATGGAGGGCCCCGGCGGCTACCAGTTCGTGGGCCGCACGACCCAGGTGTGGTCGGGCTGGCAGCAGCGCGGTGCGTTCGAGCCGGGTTCGCCCTGGCTGCTGCGGTTCTTCGACCGCATCAAGTGGTATCCGGTGGAGGCGGACGAACTCCTGGAGCTCCGCGCGGACATCGCGTCGGGCCGCTTCGTACCGCGCATCGAGGAAGGTGAGTTCTCGCTGGCGCAGTACCAGGCGTTCCTCGCCGACAACGCCGCATCGATCGCCGCCTTCCGCACCCGGCAGGGCACCGCGTTCGGCGCCGAGCGCGATGCCTGGGAGGAGGCCGGCGAGTTCGCCAGGGCCGAGGCGGCAACCGCCCCCGCCGAGGTCCCCGCCGAGATCGAGATCCCGGCGGGCGGCCACCTGCTGGAAGCGGAGTTCGCCGCATCCGTCTGGCAGTTGAACGTGGCGGCCGGGGACACGGTCACGGCGGGTCAGCCGCTGCTCGCCCTGGAGGCGATGAAGATGGAATCCCGCGTCCATGCCCCGATGGCCGGCACGGTGACCCGCGTCCTCACCCGGCCCGGCGCCCAGGTGGAACCGGGAACCCCGCTGCTCGTCCTGTCCCCCTGACCCGAGGAAGCACCATGACCGTCGCCAGCCCCGTCCTCCGGCGGGTCCGCGCCGCCCACGCCCGCATCGAGGCCGTCGACCGGCCAGAGATCTGGATCGACCTGCGTCCGCTCGCCGGTCTGGAGGACGAGGCCCGGGCGCTGGACGCCCGCATCGCCGCGGGTGACCGTCTCCCGCTCGCGGGACGCCTCCTTGCCGTCAAGGGCAATATCGACGTGGCCGGTCTGCCGACCACGGCCGGCTGCCCCGGTTACGCGTACGAGCCGGCTGCCGACGCCCCAGCCGTGGCCCGGCTGCGCGCGGCCGGTGCGCTCGTGATCGGCACTACGAATCTCGACCAGTTCGCCACCGGTCTGGTCGGGACCCGCTCCCCGTACGGTGCGGTACGCAACGCCGTCGATCCGTCCCGCATCAGCGGCGGCTCCAGCTCCGGTTCGGCCGTCGCCGTGGCCCTGGGCATCGCCGACCTGGCACTCGGCACGGACACCGCGGGCTCGGGGCGCGTCCCCGCGGCGTTCAACGGCATTGTCGGTGTGAAGCCGACCCGCGGCCTCGTACCGACCGAGGGGGTGGTGCCGGCCTGCGCGAGCCTGGACTGCGTCACGGTGTTCGCCCGTACGCTCCCCGAGGCGGAGCAGGCGCTGGGCCTGATGAGCACCCCCACGCCGATGGATGTCCCTCCCCGGACACCGGGCCCCTGGCGCGTCGCCGTCCCTCCCCTCCAGCAGCTGGGCGCACTCGACCCCGGCTGGGCGGAGGCCTACGAGGACGCCGCGGGGCAGCTCCGCGCGGCGGGTGCCGAGATCAGGCCGCTGGACCTCGCCCCGTTCACCGAGGCGGCGACCATGCTGTACGAGGGGGCGTTCGTCGCCGAGCGCTACACCACCGTCGGCGACTTCGTCGACAGCACCCCCTCGCCCCCGGACCTCGACCCGACGGTGGCCAAAATCATCACCGCGGCCCGCGACCTCCCCGCGCACCGGCTCTTCGCCGACCAGGACCGCCTGGCCCGCCTCCGTACAGCTGCCCTGCACGCACTCGGCGATGCCGACGCCCTCCTGCTCCCCACCACCCCCGGGCATCCCACCCTCGCCGATGTCGCCGCCGACCCTCTCGGCGTGAACACGCGACTGGGACGGTTCACCAACTCCACCAATCTGTTCGACATGTGCGCGCTCGCCGTGCCCGCCGGAGAAGTCGCGGGGCTGCCCTTCGGCGTCATGCTGATCGGCCAGGCCGCCACCGACGACCGGCTGCCCCGGATCGCGGCCCTCCTGACCCCGCCGGTACGGCTCGCCGTGGTCGGCGCCCACCTGACGGGCCAGCCGCTCAACTACCAGCTCCTCGCACTGGGCGCCCGGCTGGTCCGTACTACACGGACAGCTACCTCCTACAGACTGCACGCGCTGCGCACGACGCCCCCGAAGCCGGGCCTGGAATGGGTGGACGAGGACGGCGCAGCCATCGAGGCGGAGATCTGGGAGCTGCCCCCGGAAGGGCTGGGGACGCTGACGGCGCAGCTCCCGCATCCCATGACGCTGGGTCGCGTCGACCTCGCCGACGGCACCACGGTCCCCGGTTTCCTCTGCGAGCCGTATGCGCTGCGCGGGGCCGAGGACATCACGGAGCACGGTGGCTGGCGGGCGTATCGCGCCGCGATTCCCCGGTGAGAAAATGGTTCGCAGAACAGGCCTCCGCTCTGCTTGGGTCGCCCCATGAGTGATCTCCACATACGCTGCGCCACCCTCACCGACATCACGGCCGTACTGCGCTTCTGGGGCGAGGCCGCGGAGGGAACCAGCATCAGCGACGACCACGACGGGGTGGCCCGGCTCATCTCCAGAGACCCGGAGGCTCTGCTTCTCGCAGAGCGCGACGGTGTCCTCAGGGGAACGGTCATCGCTGGTTTCGACGGCTGGCGATGCTCCGCCTACCGGCTGGCCGTACACCCGGACTGCCGCCGGCAAGGCATCGCGGGCGCCCTGCTGGACGCGGCGGAGCAGCGATTCATCGCCCTGGGCGGGCGCCGGGTCGACGCGATGGTCCTGGAGGCCAACGAGACGGCGCACCGGGCGTGGGCGGCCGTCGGCTACCACCGCGAGGATCACTGGCGACGCTGGGTGAAGCCGCTGTAGACACGCAGAGGACTCCTCGTGCTTCCGCCGGAACCGGTCTCTCGGCGGGTGCATACCGAAATCCCCTTCGGGCAGACGGTGAAGCACCTCACCGGCTGCGACCATGGGTGGCCGGGGTGACCGGCGGGAACGCCCGGCACAGCCGGAATTTTGCCGACCCTTTACTATGGTTCCTCAACCGACCAACCCTTCGAAAGGTGTGAGCGTCCGCCCATGGGCGAGCCTCCCAGTAGTAGATACCGCCGACATCGCGCGAACCTCCTGCCCCTGCCCGATCATGGGACGGAGGTGAACCGATGACCGAAGTGCTTCTGCTCCTCGTGGCGGTGCTGCTCTCACTCGCCTGCGGCGCATTCGTGGCGGCGGAGTTCTCTCTGACCACCGTGGAGCGCGGCGAGCTCGAACGGGCCGTCGAGCGTGAGGAACGGGGGGCTGCTGGAGCACTCAAGGCTGTGCGCAGCCTCACCTTCCAGCTCTCCGGCGCACAGCTCGGCATCACGGTCACCAACCTGGTGGTCGGCATGCTCTCCGAACCGTCCATCGCCAAGCTGATCCGTGGCCCGGTGGAGGCGATGGGGTTCTCCCCTGCCGTGGCTTCCACGCTGGCACTCGTGATCGGCACAGCTCTGTCCACCGTGGTTCTGATGGTGGTCGGCGAGCTCGTCCCGAAGAACTGGGCGATCTCGTCCCCGCTGGCCGTCGCCAAGGTGGTCGCCACTCCTCAACGGGCGTTCACCGCCGTCTTCCGCCCCTTCATCAGCCACCTCAACAACACCGCCAACCGGATCGTGCGCCGCTTCGGCCTCGAACCGACCGAGGAGCTGGCCTCCGCGCGCAGCCCGCAGGAGCTGGTGGCCCTGGCACGTCACTCCGCGAAGGAGGGCGCTCTGGAGGCGGACACCGCGGAACTGTTCGTGCGCACCCTCAACCTGTCCGAGCTGACCGCGGAGAACGTGATGACGCCGCGCGTCCAGGTCACGGCCCTCGAGGTCAGGGCGACCGCGGAGGACGTCGCGAACGCCACCCGGGCGACCGGCCTCTCCCGCTTCCCCGTCTACCGGGGCAGCCTGGACTCGGTGGTGGGGGTCGCGCACATCAAGGACGTGCTGGCCATTCCGGCCGCGCAGCGGCCCCGTAAACGAGTGTCGGACATGCTGCGCGAGCCACTCCTCGTGCCCGAGACCCTCACGGTGGACCGGTTGCTGGACCGGTTGTCCGGCAAACTCGCCATGGCCGTCGTCATCGACGAGTACGGCGGCACCGCAGGCGTCGTGACGCTGGAGGACATCGTCGAGGAGGTCGTCGGCGAGGTGCGCGACGAGCACGACCCGCACGAGACGCCCGACCTCGCGCCCGCCGGCGAGGACGCCGACGGGCGCACCCTGTGGTCCGCCGACGGTGCGGCCCGCACGGACCAGCTCCGGACCATCGGACTGCGGGTGCCGGACGGACCGTACGAAACACTCGCCGGACTCATCGCCACCGAGGTCGGCCGCATCCCGGTGGTCGGTGACACCGTCGAGCTCACAGGCTGGCGGATCGATGTGGTGGACGCCTCGGGGCACCGCGCCGCGCGCGCCCTGCTGCACGCACCGCTGCCCGGTACCGACGATCCGACGGAGAACGAACGATGATCGCCGTGCAGCTCTTCATCGGGCTGCTGACCCTGGTCGTGAACGCCTTCTTCGTCGGCGCGGAGTTCGCGCTGATCTCCGTACGGCGCAGCCAGATCGAGCCGGAGGCCGAGGCGGGGGACCGGCGGGCGCGCAGCGTCATCTGGGGCCTCGAGCATGTATCGGCGCTCCTCGCGGCGGCGCAGCTGGGCATCACGCTCTGCACGCTGGTGCTCGGTATCGTCGCCGAGCCCGCCATCGCGCATTTGCTGGAGCCGGTCTTCGACGTGGTGGGGGTGCCGCACGGGCTGGTGCACCCGATCTCGTTCGTGATCGCTCTGTCCGTGGCGACCTACCTGCACATGCTGCTGGGCGAGATGGTGCCGAAGAACATCGCGCTGGCCGAGCCGGCCCGCACCGCGCTGCTGCTCGGACCGCCGCTCGTGACCCTGGCCAGGGCGCTGCGCCCGGTGATCTTCACCATCAACGCCTTCGCCAACGCCCTGCTGAAGCTGCTGCGGGTGGAGACCAAGGACGAGGTGTCCGCGACCTTTTCCGACGACGAGTTGGCTCGGCTCGTCAAGGACGCAGGTGATGCCGGACTCGTCGACGACCGCTCTGCGGAACGACTGCGGCATGCCCTGGAACTCGGCCGCCGGCCGGTCCGGGACGTGCTGCTGCCGGTGGACCGGGTGCTGTACACCCGGGTCGGGACGACGCCCGAGGAGCTGGAGCGGCTCTCGTCGGAATCCGGCTTCTCCCGCTTCCCCGTCATGGACAGCGAGCAGCGAATTCTCGGGTACCTCCACGTGAAGGACGCTCTGGACGCCACGCCCCGCGACGTGCCGTTCCCGGTGACGGCGATGCGGCCGATCGCCCGGGTGCGGGCCAATACGCCGCTCGACGACGTCCTGACCGCGCTTCGGCGGAGCCGTACACACCTGGCAGCCGTGCTGGACGAGGACGACGACCGGCTGGCCGGCATGGTCACGATGGAGGACGTGCTGCGTGAGCTGGTGGGGAGGCCCCAGGCGCGCTGACGACCGGTGTCCGCAGGGGTGGGGAGGGGCGCGGCTGCGGTCGCGCCCCTCTTCCGCAGGGATCCGATCACGTGCTTTTGCCACGGTAGGATCACATGGCCATGAAATTGAATGCCACCTACACCAGCTTTGTCGCGGTCGGCGACTCGTTCACCGAGGGCATGTCGGACCTGCTGCCCGACGGTTCCTACCGCGGCTGGGCCGATGTCCTCGCTGCCCGGCTCGCGGCCCACGGTCCCGGATTCCGGTACGCGAATCTGGCCGTACGCGGAAAACTCATCGGTCAGATCGTCGACGAGCAGGTACCCGTCGCGGCAGCGCTGCAGCCCGACGTGATCACGCTTGTCGGCGGACTCAACGACACCCTGCGACCGAAGTGCGACATGGGCATGGTGCGGGGTCGGCTGGAAGAGGCCGTGGAGCGTCTCGCGCCGTCGTGCAAGAAGCTGGTGCTGATGCGCAGCCCGGGTCGCAACGGTCCCGTGATGGAACGCTTCCGCCCGCGCATGGAGGAGCTTTTCTCACTGGTCGACGACCTGGCGGAACGGCACGGCGCCGTGGTGGCCGATCTGTACGGAGCGCCCTCGCTGGGAGATCCCCGGATGTGGGACGTGGACCGGCTGCATCTGACGGCCGAGGGGCATCGCAGAGTCGCCGAGGCGGTCTGGCAGACGCTCGGGCTGCCTGCGGAGAGCGATTGGCAGACCCCCGTGCCGACTTCCCAGCCCGCACGCTGGGCGAAGCGGCGCGTCGACGACGTCAGGTTCGCCCGGCAGCATCTGATGCCCTGGATCGGGCGTCGTCTCACCGGACGGTCCTCCGGGGACGGACGGTCCGGCGCCCAGTTCGACGCCGGGCTCGGGCGCGCCTTCTGGATCACTCCCGAGGATGCGGCAACTCCCGGCCCGGTGGCGGAGTGGCGTCGGCTGGACGGCTGACGCCTTTCGCGCGTGCGCGCCCTGCCCTCGCCTCCTTGCCCAGCAGTCGAGTTGGCGCAGTTATAGCTGGTGCGCAAGGGGCGGATGAGCCAGGCTGGTCATCCACCGCGCAGGGGCACCCTGGGCACCAGGACAGGGATGAACGATGAGTGACGAAACCTCGGCGCCGACGGACCGGATCGACACGGGCACACCGCACTCGGCACGGGTCTGGAACTACTGGCTGGGCGGCAAGGACAACTACGAGGTGGACCGCCTGCTGGGCGCGGCCATGGAGGAGTCGTACCCGCAGATCATCGACATCGCCCGTGCCTCTCGTCAGTTCCAGGCGCGGGCCGTTCGCTATCTGGCCCAGGAGGCCGGGATACGGCAGTTCCTCGACCTCGGCACCGGCCTGCCGACAGCCAACGCGACGCACGAGGTCGCCCAGACGGTCGCCCCTGCCGCTCGTATCGTCTACGTGGACCACGACCCAATCGTGCTGGCCCACGCGCGTGCCCTGCTGACCAGCCGGCCCGAGGGCGCCACGGACTACGTGCACGCGGATCTGAGGGACTCCGAGACGGTGCTGCGGGAGGCCGCCAGGACTCTGGACCTCCAGCAGCCGGTTGCCCTGATGGTGCTCTCGACCCTGGGGCATGTCGCGGACGGGGGCGAGGCCGCCGCCCTTCTTCGCAGTTACCTCGACGCGTTCCCCGCCGGAAGTTTCCTGATGCTGTGCGACACGATCGAGACGGAAGAGACGCTGGCGGCGTCCGACGACTATGCCAGCGGTGGCGCCATGCCCTACATCTCACGGCCCAGGGAGATCATGCGCTCCTTCTCGGACGGCCTGGACCTTGTCGAGCCGGGCTTCGGGTCGATCAGCCTGTGGCGCCCCGAGGAGCCCGTCACCGGTGAGCCGGTGGACCAGTGGGGATTCGTGGCCGCGAAACGCTAGGGCCTCGCCTTGGATCAGGCTGGGCATCGCGTTCGTAGGAAACCACACACCGGCCCGCGGCGTCGGCCTGCAGAAACCGCCAGTAGAATCTGGACACGTGACTGCTGTGTCTGCGAAGCCTCGCATCCCCAATGTCCTGGCCGGCCGCTATGCCTCTACGGAGCTGGCCGTCCTCTGGTCCCCCGAGCAGAAGGTGAAGCTGGAGCGTCAGCTGTGGCTGGCGGTGCTGCGCGCTCAGAAGGACCTCGGGATCGAGGTGCCCGACGCAGCGCTCGCCGACTACGAGCGGGTGATCGACCAGGTCGACCTGGCCTCGATCGCCGAGCGCGAGAAGGTGACCCGGCACGACGTGAAGGCCCGGATCGAGGAGTTCAACGCTCTCGCCGGCCATGAGCAGGTGCACAAGGGCATGACCTCGCGGGACCTCACCGAGAACGTCGAACAGTTGCAGATCCGGCTCTCGCTGGAGCTGATGCGCGACCGTACCGTGGCGGTTCTGGCCCGGCTCGGCAAGCTGGCGGCCGAGTACCGCGAGCTGGTCATCGCGGGCCGCTCGCACAATGTCGCCGCGCAGGCGACGACGCTCGGCAAGCGTTTTGCAACTGCTGCGGACGAGCTGCTTGTGGCCTACGGACGGCTGGAGGACCTGCTCGGCCGTTACCCGCTGCGTGGCATCAAGGGCCCCGTCGGCACGGCCCAGGACATGCTGGACCTGTTGGGCGGCGACGCGGACAAGCTCGCCGACCTGGAGCAGCGCATCGCCGGTCACCTCGGCTTCGCGCAGGCCTTCACTTCGGTCGGTCAGGTTTACCCCCGCTCTCTCGACTACGACGTGGTCACCGCGCTGGTCCAGCTGGCCGCAGCACCCTCGTCGGTTGCCAAGACCATCCGGCTGATGGCCGGCCACGAGCTGGTGACCGAAGGCTTCAAGCCGGGTCAGGTCGGCTCGTCTGCCATGCCGCACAAGATGAACACCCGCTCCTGCGAGCGCGTCAACGGCCTGATGGTCATCCTGCGCGGCTACGCGTCCATGACGGGTGAGCTGGCGGGCGATCAGTGGAACGAGGGCGATGTGTCCTGCTCCGTGGTCCGCCGCGTTGCACTGCCGGACGCCTTCTTCGCGTTCGACGGTCTGCTGGAGACCTTCCTGACGGTGCTCGACGAGTTCGGCGCGTTCCCCGCGGTCGTGGCGCGTGAGCTGGACCGTTACCTGCCGTTCCTCGCCACGACCAAGGTGCTGATGGGCGCGGTACGGGCAGGAGTCGGCCGTGAGGTCGCCCACGAAGCGATCAAGGAGAACGCCGTCGCCTCGGCGCTGGCCATGCGGGAGCAGGGTGCGGAACGCAACGAGCTGCTGGACAAGCTGGCTGCCGACGAGCGCATCCCGCTCGACCGTGGGCAGCTTGACACCCTGATGGCGGACAAGCTGTCCTTCACCGGCGCGGCCGGCGACCAGGTCGCCGCTCTGGTGGCCCGGATCGAGGAGATCACCAAGCAGCACCCGGAAGCGGCCGGCTACGCGCCCGGTTCCATCCTCTGACAGCCCGCACCACCGTCGCATGACACCCGAAGAACTCCTGGCCGCCCGCGACCGCATCGTCCCCGATGTGGTCGCGGGTGGTCTGCGTGTGCTGTTCTGCGGCATCAACCCGAGCCTCATGACCGGCGCCACGGGGCACCATTTCGCCCACCCGGGCAATCGGTTCTGGCCGGTTCTGCATCTTTCGGGCTTCACGCCGAGGCAACTGAAACCGTCGGAACAGAACGATCTGCTCGCCCATGGACTCGGCATCACCAATGTGGTGGCCCGCGCCACGGCCCGTGCGGACGAATTGAGCGCCGCCGAATTCCGCGCGGGGGGCGAACGTCTGTCGGCGAAGGTGGAGCAGCTCGGACCTTCCTGGCTCGCTGTCGTCGGCGTCACCGCCTACCGCACAGCTTTCGGCGAACGCCGTGCGCAGATCGGCCCTCAGGAGCGAGCCATCGGTGGCGCCCGCGTCTGGGCCCTGCCCAACCCGAGTGGACTCAACACCCACTGGACCGTGCGGACGATGGCGCAGGAATTCGCCCGCCTCCGCGCGGCTGTGGGACAGGACGCATCCGCGCGCACCGCACCTCGGGCCACTGCGCCGGCCGACGCCTCTCGGGGTGGGCCGCCCACCGTCAACAGGACCGTCAACTCGCATCCCGGCCCGTCCTCCAGGTAGAGCACGGCGGCCGGCACTGGTCCTCCTTCTGCCGCGGCAGAAGTCACTCGCAGCTCGCGATGGGTCGGGCCCAGGGCTCCGCTGTCGCCTCCCGCGTTGTCCCCCGGCCGTCGGGCACCGGTCAGGCGTCCCTGTTTCTCACCGCCCACCAGCCGGCGAGGAGTGCGGCACCGGCCCACGCAGCGGTAACGGCCAGCCCCGCCCACGGCCCGAGGCTTCCTTCGGGATGCTGGTGGAGCACCAACTGCCCGGCCCGGTCCGGAAGATACTGCGCAACACCGCCCGCGATGTCTCCGACCACGAAGGAGACGATCAGGATGAAGGGGATGAGCAGACTGAGCACGGCAACCGCACTGCGCAGCAGCGCTGCCAGACCCGCCGCGAACAGAGCCATCAGCGCGAGGTAGATGCCCCCGCCGAACGCCGCACGCAGAGCACCGGGCTCTCCCAGACCGATCGCGTAGTCGCCCATGAACATCTGCCCCACGAGGAAGGTGGTGAAGCTGGTGATCATCCCCACAGTAAGAGCGAGTCCGCCGACCACTGACATCTTGGCGGCGTAGAAGAGGCCGCGGCGCGGAACGGCCGAGAGCGATATCCGCAGGGCCCCGTTCAGGAACTCGGAGGACAGGGCGGTCGCACCGAAACTGATAGCGGCGATCTGGCCGAAGTTCAGTGCGTAGAAGGCGCCGAAGACCAGCTCGGCGTCCGCGTTGTCCGCCTCTGCCTGCCCGACGGTTGCGAACGTGAGCACGGTGACAGCAAGGGTGGCGGCGAAGACCGCTATCAGGGATCCGGACACGGACCGCACCGACTTGATCTTGATCCACTCGGAATACAGAACAGCAGTAGCCGACATCGTCACAGTGGTCAGGCCTCCTGGCGGGCGGCGGCGGACGTGGAGGCGGCGAATTCCGTTGCGGCCGCCGTGAGGTCGAGATAGGCCTGTTCCAAGGTGGCTTGCTCATCGATGAGTTCAAGAAGAGGAATGCCTTCGAAGGCGGCTACGGCCCCGATTTCCTCCGCCTTGGCTCCCTCCACCGTCCAGCGGCCGTCGTCTCCCTGCTCCGGCACGTATCCCTTGCGGGTCAGCACATCCTTCAGACGTGTGGATTCGGTTGTGCGGAGCCGCACGCGCGGCCGGCTCCGGGAATCGAGGAACTCCTGCATCGGCAGATCGAGGAGGAGTCTGCCCCTGCCGAGGACCACCAGATGGTCGGCGAAGGAGGATGTCTCGTTCATCAAGTGGCTGGAGACGAGGACGGTGCGGCCCTCGCGGGCCAGCCGCCGCATCAGCTCACGGATCCAGATGATGCCTTCCGGGTCCAGTCCGTTCGACGGTTCATCCAGCATCACCACCTCCGGATCGCCGAGCAGGGCCGCCGCAATACCGAGGCGCTGGCGCATTCCGAGCGAGAACGTCTTGATCCGCTTTCCGCCGACCGCGCCGAGACCGGCTTCCTCGAGCACCTCCTCGACCCGCCGACCGGGTATGCCGTTACTTGCGGCAAGAGCCAGCAGGTGGTTGTGCGCGGTCCGCGAGCCGCGCGCCGCCTGGGCATCGAGCAGTGCGCCGACCCGGCGCAGCGGGTTGCCGAGCGAGGCATAAGGCTGTCCGCCGATCGTGGCGGAGCCGCCCGTGGTCCGGTCCAGGCCGAGGACGAGTCGCATGGTGGTGGACTTTCCGGCGCCGTTCGGGCCGAGAAAGCCCGTCACCCGGCCGGGCCGCACGCTGAACGTGAGGTGGTCCACGGCGCGGGTGGGTCCGTAGTCCTTGGTGAGCTCGTGGACGTCGATGCTGGTCATGACCTCAGACTGGCCGCTGGTCCTGGTCCGTGACCTCCCCCGCCCGAGTGGACGGTCTCCCTCTCGCGGGGGAGCCTCCGGCCGCTCGGCGCTGGCACGATGGCAGCATGCGCCGCTTCCTCAGACCGCTGGCAATGCCCGCCACATACAGCCGATGGCTTCATCTACTGGTCCCGTCCGCGGTCGTCAGCGTGTGGCTGTTCATTTCCCCGGACAGGCCATGGATTCCTTTCGTTCTCGCGGTTCCTGTCGGGCTGCTTCCCGCGATGCGTCTCGCCGAAGGGGTACAGGCGCAGCTGCTCCTCACACCGCAGGAGCGTGGCCTCCCGGACGCCGCAATCTCCACTGCCCCTGCGACGACGTGGGCGGACCGCTGGCGCACCGTGGCCTGGCTGGAGACGCGCCTGCTGCTCGCGGCCGCGGCCTCCTTCCCCACGGTCTGGCTGCCGGCAACGACGGTCGACCTCGTCCGCGCCTCGTTCGGGACGGATCTGAGCGGTGACTGGCTGGTCCGTGGCATCGAGCCGAGCTGGTGGTTCGCGCTGCTCGCTCCCCTGCCGATCCTGGTGCTGCTCGGTCTGGTCGTCATGCTCGGCGACCTGGTCACAGCTATTGCCCGTTGGTTGCTCGGCCCGTCACCGGTGGAGCGGATGACCGTCCTGGAGGAGCGCACCGAGCAGCTGCTCGAGCGCAATCGGATAGCGCGCGAGCTCCACGATTCGATCGGGCACGCGCTGACGGTCGCGGTGGTGCAGGCGGGGGCCGCCCGGACGGCGCGCGACCCCGAGTTCACCGACCGGGCGCTCGCCGCCATCGAAGAGACCGGCCGAAGCGCACTGGACGATCTGGAGCGCGTCCTGCGGGTGCTGCGCGAATCGGGCACCCCCGTCAGCCGGCGACCAACGCTGCTCGAAGCCGACAGGCTGCTGGACTCGGCTCGCGGCGCTGGGGCAAAGATCGATGCGGACATGTCCGGGCCGCTGGGTCTGGTCCCCGACCCGGTGTCCCGCGAGGGCTACCGAATCCTTCAGGAGTCACTCACCAACGTGCTGCGTCATGCCGGCCCCGTCCCCGTCCGGGTGAGGCTCACGGTGGTGGACGGGTGGCTGGAGCTCGAGGTGGCCAACCCGCTCGCGGGATCACCGAGGGGGCGGGGCGGCGGCAGCGGGCTGCGGGGCATACGGGAGCGAGCGGCCCTGCTGGGCGGGAAGGCCAAGACAGGCCCGTACGAGGGAGAGTGGATGGTGCACGCGAGCCTCCCGCTGGACCGCATACGCTGACCGGATGCCGGTTACCGTACTTCTGGTCGACGACGAGCCCCTGGTACGCGCGGGACTGCGTGCGGTCCTTGAGGCACAGCCCGATATCGACGTGGTGGGTGAGGCCGCCGATGGCGCGGCGGTGATCCCTCTGGTGCGTCAACTGCGGCCCGATGTCGTGGCGATGGATGTCCGCATGCCCTTGATGGACGGGATCGAGGCGACCCGGTTGGTGCTGCGCACGGTTGCCGATCCGCCGAAGATCCTCGTGGTGACCACCTTCGAGAACGACGAGTACGTGTACGAGGCGCTGCGTGCCGGTGCGGACGGGTTCCTCCTCAAGCGGGCACGGCCTGCCGAGATCGTGCATGCGGTGCGGCTGGTGGCGGAGGGGGAGTCACTGCTGTTCCCCGCTGCGGTCCGGCAGCTCGCGGCCGAGTACGGCACGAGCAAGGCCCGGGCGGCGATGGACCGTGCGGCTCTGACCGACCGTGAAGCCGCAGTACTCCGGCTGATGGCACGGGGCCTGTCCAACTCGGAGATTGCCGCCAAGCTCACGGTCGGCGTGGAGACGGTGAAGACTCATGTCAGCGCGGTTCTGGCGAAGTTGGGCGCCAGGGACCGTACACAGGCGGTGATCGCCGCTTACGAGTCCGGCTTCGTGGCTCCACGCTGACTCAGGTCACCTCTCGGTACCGGCTTCACGGGCCGGTCGCCGCAGCCTGAGCCAACGAGTACGATCCGGCAGACATGCGCGCGACCTGGGAGGACACACCGTGGGCCGGCTGACCGGTGGGGACCCGTCTCTGCTCCGGCGGATCAATTCCGCGGTGGTGCTGCACGCCCTGCGAGGGGCCCAGTCACCCACCCTCACAGACCTGACACGGATCACGGGGCTGTCCCGCCCGACCGTCGAGGGCGTCGTCGAGGGCCTTTTCGCGGCAGGTCTGGTCGTCGAGGCCCCGCCGGACGAGAGTGAGACGCGGCGGCAGGGGCGGCCTGCCCGGCGGTTCCGGTTCCGTGCCGAGGCCGGGTATTTGCTGGGTATCGAGATCGGCCCCCACCGGGTCTCCGCACTGCTGTCGGGGCTGGACGGACGGATCGTCGGCGCAGGCTCGCGCGAGGTCTCCGAGACCGCTTGCGCGGACGACAGGATCGACCAGGTCAGGGCCGTGATCGCCGATGTGCTGCGGCGCACCGGAGTCGCGCGGAGCAGTTTGCGAGCGGTCGGCGTGGGCAGCCCGGGAATTGTCGAGGCCGACGGGACCGTGCGGCTGGGCACCGCCCTGCCGGACTGGACCGGCCTGGCGCTCGGTGAGAAGCTACGGCGTTCCTTCCGGTGTCCCGTGCTGGTGGAGAACGACGCCAATGCTGCGGCGGTGGCCGAGCACTGGAAGGGTGCGGCAACCGAGTCCGATGACATCGTGTTCGTTCTCGCGGGCTTGAGCCCCGGGGCGGGTTCGCTGATCGGCGGGCGCCTGCACCGCGGATTCGGCGGGGCGGCCGGCGAGATCGGCGCGCTGCACCTGCTGGGCCGGGATGTCACCCCGGAGCATCTTCTCTCGACGACGGACACCCCGCTGGTCCCGTTGGACGAGCACGCCGTGGCCGCTGTTTTCTCGAAGGCCCGGCACGGGGATGCCGGGGCGCAGGCCGCCGTCGAGCGGTTCATCCAGCGTCTGGTGCACGACGTCGCGGCCCTGGTGCTGGCACTGGATCCGGAGCTCGTGGTCATCGGCGGGTGGGCCGCCGGACTGGACGGTGTCCTTGACCCGCTCCGGGACGAGCTGGCCCGTTACTGTCTGCGGCCGCCCCGGGTAGCACTCTCGCTGCTGGGCGAGGCGGCTGTCGCCACCGGCGCCCTGCGGCTGGCGCTGGACCATGTGGAGGAGCAGCTCTTCGCGGTGGAGACAACGGTGACGGCCCGCCGCTGAATGCGACGGGCCGCACGTCGGGCATGGCACGTGTGAGGGCCGGGCCTCCGGCGCCGGGGACAGGAACCGCGGCGTCCTCAGGTCAGGAGGCCTGCCGCTCCTGCTCGTCGTGGCTGATCTCCAGCGCCCCCGAGTCCCCGAAGGTCAGGCGGCAGGTGTCTGCCCGGTACGTGGCGACAGATACGGCCGCCGTACCGGAGGCGGCGAAGTAGCGTGTCGTGACCACGAGGACCGGGGCGCCCGGAAGCCGGTCGAGCTCCTTGGCATCGTCCGCGCGGGCCGATCCGAGCTCCACCGAGCGGTCCTGACCGTCGAGGCCGAGACGGTGCAGCTCACGCAGGACGCTGCGGGCCCGGGTGGGCCCGGACGGCGCTTCGATTGCGGAGAGCTCGGGTACGGACGACGAGGGGACATACAGGAGTTCCGCCGCCACCGCCTGCCCGCGGGTGACACGGATGCGGCGCACCACGTGCACGGGTCCTTCCGCGTCGCATGCCAGTACGGCGGCAACCGCGGCGGGAGCGGTCGCGGTGGTGCACTCGACCGGCTGCCAGGCCTCGTCCGTGCCCCCGCCCGCCCAGTCGTGCTGCGCGGCTGCGACAGCCACACCGACACGAGGCGGAGCGACGGTCGTGCCCACGCCCCGGCGTCGCTGCAGTCTGCCTTCGAGTTCGAGCTGCTCCAGAGCCTGTCGGAGCGTGGCCCTGGCGACGCCGAAACGCGCCGCGAGGTCACGCTCATTGGGCAGGATCTCTCCTACCGCAAAGTCTGAGTCGAGTGCCTCACTGAGCACGGTCTTGAGGTGCCAGTACTTCGGCTCCTGTACCGATTCCAGCTGCGTGGTCCCCACCCTGTCCTCCGCAATCGCCCGGCGTCTTTCCGCGACGTTATTTATTAAAGGTTCCTGTCTTAACGTTGAGACTTTAGGACGGCCTACGACCTTGGTCAAGACCAATCCTCACCCTGTAACAGAGCGAAACAGTCCGATACCGCAGAGCGTTCACAGGACGTTCGCGGAGCCGTGGGCCCCACACGGCACTGAGCCCCACGTCCAGGGTGGCTCGTGGGGCTCGTGAAGCTCGTGGGGCTCGTGAAGTGCAGACTCGTGAGACGCCGAGAGGAGAGCGGCGGAGGCTGAGCGGACGGTTACCCGCAGAGCAGCCGTCTACCTCAGGGGCAATCCAGAGAGTTTGTCTGGATTACGAATGATATAGATGCATTGAATGATTCCGTCTTCGGTGTCCACCTGGAAGACGGTGTCCAATTTTCCGTCGATAAACAGCACCAGGGCCGGACCGCCGTTGAGCTCCACGATCCGCGCATCCATATCTGTCGACATGTCCCGCCCGATGGCGAAGAGGAAGCGGCCGACCTTGTCCGCGGTCTCGATGATCCGCCGCGGCGCCTTCGACTTGCCTCCGCTGTCGCTGACCAGCCGCACATCGGGCGCCAGCAGGTCGAGCAACTGTTCGATGTCACCACCCGACGCGGCGGAGAGGAACCGCTCGGTGAGATCACGGCGTACGGCCGGATCCACGTCGTAGCGTGGCTTGCCCTCCTCCACGTGCCGCTTGGCACGGCCGGCGAGCTGGCGGACCGCCGCCTCGGTCCGGTCGAGGGTGTCCGCGATCTCCGCGTAGGGGAACCCGAAGGCCTCGCGCAGGACGAACACCGCTCGCTCCGGTGGCGAGAGCGACTCGAGGACGACCAGCACGGCGAAGGACACGGAGTCGGCGAGAACCGCCTGCTCCGCGGTGTCGGGGACGGACGGCCCGAACTCGGTGACGACAGGCTCGGGCAGCCACGGCCCCACGTACGCCTCGCGCCTGGACTGCAGGTGGCGCAGCCGGTCGATGGCCAGCCGGGTGGTGATGCGTACGAGAAATGCTCTCGGTTCCCGCACGTCCTCGCGCCCCGCCGAGGACCAGCGGAGCCACGCCTCCTGCACCACGTCCTCGGCGTCGGCGATGCGGCCGAGCATGCGGTAGGCGACCCCGGTGAGGACGGGCCGGCTTTCTTCGAAGAGATCGGTCACGGTGTCGGCAGTCACTTCCCCATCCCAGCCGACACGTCAGACGCTGTCCAGCAGGAATCGCCCGCACCTCTTGAACTACAAGCTACTGGGCGGTAATTGTTACTGACGAGAGGTCCGTCCACTCATTCCCGCCCGCACGGGGGCCGATCCACCCGAGGAGCAGCATGGCCACCACGGTCTCGTTCTCAGTCGATTCGGCCGTCGGCCGGCACACCGTCTCCGTAGCGTACGAACGAACCGGGTCCGGCGAGCCGTTGTTGCTGCTCCACGGCATCGGTCACCACCGCCAGGCCTGGGACCCGGTCCTGCGGATCCTGGCCGCCGAGCGGGATGTCATAGCCGTGGACCTGCCCGGGTTCGGCGCTTCACCGTCGCTGCCGGACGGCCTCCCGTACGACCTGCGGACCGTGGTCCCCGTGCTCGCCGCGTTCTGCGACGCAATCGGCGTGGAGCGACCGCATGTCGCGGGGAACTCCCTCGGAGGGCTCCTGGCTCTGGAGCTGGGCCGCGAGAAACTCGTCCGCTCGGTGACGGCACTGTCCCCGGCGGGGTTCTGGACGGAGCGCGAGCGCCGCTACGCCTTCGGGGTGCTGCGCACGATGCGCCGCGGGGCACTGACGATGCCGATGCCCGTGATCGAGCGGCTCTCGCGGAGCGCAGCCGGCCGCGCGGCGCTGACCAGCACCATCTATGCACGGCCGGGCCGCCGTTCACCCGATGCCGTCGTGTCGGAGACGGTCGCCCTGCGCGGGGCGACGGGCTTCCACGAGACTCTTGCCGCCGGCCGGGGCCTCGCCTTCACCGACGATGTGCCGGATCTCCCGGTCACCATCGCCTGGGGCAGCCGGGACCGTCTGCTGCTGCGCCGGCAGGGAATCCGGGCCAAGCGCCTCATACCCGGGGCCCGGCTCGTACAGCTCCCCGCCTGCGGCCATGTTCCGATGAACGACGACCCCGCCCCCGTGGCGCGCGTCATTCTCGACACGAGCCGCTGAACGGCCGACGCGACCTGCGGCAGCAGCCGCCGCCCAGGAACGCCCGGCGCGACCTGCGGCAGCGGCCGGGGTCCGGGCGGCAGGAACCCCTGCCGCCGGGCGGCGCCTCAGGACGCCCGAGCCCAGCGCCACACCCACGCCCACCAGGAGGCTGCCGGCACCCTGTGCAATGCCGTATGCCCCGGCGCCGACGACGGGCGCGGTGAGTGCGGCCGAGACCGGGATCAGTCCGGAGAAGAGCGTTGCGCGCTCGGCCCCGATACGACGCATGCCGCTGTACCAGCAGACGAATCCGATCACTGTGACGACGACCGCCTGCCACAGCAGGGCCAGCGCCTCCCCCGTCGTGGGCACCCGTACGAACCCCGCCCCGTCCAGCAGTACGCCGAGCAGCGCCGATTCCACAGCGGCGACGGCACAGACGGTCGCCGACAGCAGCTTCGGGCCGAGCGGACGCAGCACCGGCACGGCCAGTACCGCGAAGCCGACCTCACCGGCAAGCGCACCCACCGAGCAGAGGATGCCCGCCAGGTCGGTCCGGCCCCATCCCTGGACGGTGAAGGCCCCGGCGGCGACGAACGCGGCCGCGTACAGGACGGTCCGGGAAGCACGGCGGCCTTCCAGGGCAGGAACCATGACGCCCACGACAATGGGTGCACAGCCGACGAACACCCCTGGAACAGCTGGCTCCGCCGAGCGTTCGGCAGCCAGTACCGCCAGGTTGAAGCCGACCATGCCGACGGCCGCGAGGGCCGCGAGGCGGCCCCACTGACTGCGTGTGAGGGTACGCAGAGGGGACGGCCCGGATGTGGCGCCCCTGCGCAGGAGCGGAAGCAGTAACAGTGCCGCGAGGCCGTACCTCAGTGCCTGACCTACTGCGTAGGGGTAGTCGCCGAGGAGGCTGTTCGCGGTGAAGGAGGCACCGACCAAGGTGCAGGCGAAGGCCGCGAGAAGGGCACCGCGCAGCTCAGTAGCGTTCATGGGACCGACGCTAGATTCCGGCACGGTCCGGTTTAAGGTCCACTTCCATGACGTCTTCGGAGACCAATCCGCGACCTGAACCGGGCGTCGAGGGGGAGCGGCCCACCGCCTCTGCCGCCTGGGAGCTGTTGCTGCCTGCAGTCTCCGCGCCCGCACGTCAGCGTGGGCGTGCGCTGCAGTCGGTGCTGCGCGAGGCCGTGCGCTCGGGCCGGCTCGCGGCGGGGACCAGGCTTCCGGCCAGCCGTGAACTCGCCGCCGACCTCGGGGTGTCGCGCGGTCTGGTGACGGAGGCGTACGAGCAGCTGACGGCGGAGAGTTATCTGCGCAGCGGTCGGGGCGCGGGCACCTGGGTGAGCGGTGGGGTGCGGCCCGCGGTACAGGGGGCGCGCGACCTCGCGCCACGTAGGCCCGGCGCGCGGGTGGACTTCCGCCCGGGCACGCCTGATCTTTCCCTCTTCCCGCGGAGCGCCTGGGGCGCCGCCCACCGCGCGGTCCTCGGCCGACTGCCGCACAGCGCCCTCGGCTACCCGGACCCGCGCGGACTTCCCGAGCTGCGCGAGGCACTGGCTGCCCTGCTGACGCGGCGCCGCGGGGTGGTGGCCGATCCTGAGCGGCTGGTGGTGTGTTCGGGGGTGGCGCAGGCGACGACGCTGCTCGGGTTCGTGATGCGAGGGCGTGGCGCTGCGGCGGTCGGCGTCGAGGACCCGGGAAGCCCGGAGCATGCCACGCTGTTCGCCTCGGCCGGGCTCGGGACGGTCCCGCTTCCGCTCGACGACGAGGGACTTGCTGTGGCACCGCTGCTGCGGTCCGGCGTGCGTGCTCTCGTCACGACCCCGGCTCATCAGTTCCCCACCGGGATCGCCTACTCCGCCGAGCGTCGCCGCAGGCTGCTCGACTGGGCCCGCACGACCTCGGCCGTGATCATGGAGGACGACTACGACGGTGACTTCCGCTACGACAGGGCACCGGTCGGAGCGCTGCAGGGACTGGACCCGGAGCATGTCGTGTACACGGGCTCGGTGAGCAAGTCGCTGGCGCCCGGGCTGCGGCTGGGCTGGCTGATCGCCCCCGCGTCGATGACCGACGAGATCGTCGACCGCAAGCGCACCATGGACCTCGGCAATCCCGCGATCGACCAGGCCGTGCTCGCGGACTTCGTCACCCGGGGCGGTTACGACCGTCACTTGCGGCGCTGCCAGCGCGCCTACCGGGAACGCCGGGACGCCATGACCGCTGCGCTGGCGGAGCACTTTCCCGGGGCCGAGGTCAGCGGGATCGCCGCGGGCCTGCACGTCATCGCCCGTCTGCCCGAACGCTGCGGATCCCAGGCGGACTTCCTTGTCCGGGCGGCGGCAGCCGGTATCGCCGTGCGCCCGTTGAGCGACTACGGGGCGGCGGACTCCGAGGGCCCTGCGGTCCGTCTGGTGCTCGGCTACGCGCATCTGGCCCCCGCCGATATCTCGCACGGGATCCGCCTGCTGGCCGGAGGGCTCAAGCCGTCGTAGGGACGGAACAGGCCGCCTGTTCATCCGGGGTTGGCGTTCCGGCTGCCGTCGGGCACTAGGCATGAGTCGACAACCAGCCACGCGTGCACCGCCGTTCCGGCAGTCACACCCGCCCCGTCGCCCCTGGAGGCACCTCGATGTCGAACCGTCCTCGCATACCGGCCCCGGGCCGTCGTACCGTGCTGCGCGGCTCGCTCCTCGCCTCGGCCGCGGCCGCGGTTCCCTTCACCGTGGCCGCCGCTCCCGCCTTCGCGCTCTCCGGCAGGCCGAGTGCGGCGTGGGGTGTCCAGGTGGGTGATGTGACGGCGTCGTCGGCGTTGGTGTGGGTGCGTTCGGACCGTCCGGCCCGGATGCTGGTCGAGACGTCGGCCACCGAGTCCTTCCGCAGGGCCCGCAGATGGCACGGCCCGCTGATCGGAGCCCGCACGGACTTCACCGGCACGACCCCCCTGTACGGGCTCCCTGCCGGCGAGCAGGTGCACTACCGCGTGACGCTCACGGACCCGCACGACCCGCGCCGCACGGGCAAGCCGGTGTACGGAACCTTCCGCACCGCCCCTGCCAGGCGCCGCGAGGGGGTGCGCTTCCTGTGGTCCGGTGACATCGCGGGCCAGGGCTGGGGCATCAACCCCGACATCGGCGGCTACGTGGTGTACGACGAAATGCGCCGTCTCGACCCGGACTTCTTCCTGTGCAGCGGCGACAACATCTACGCGGACGGCGTGCTCGAGCCCAGCGTGACGCTGCCCGACGGCCGGATCTGGCGCAACCTCACGACCGACGAGAAGTCGAAGGTCGCCGAGACTCTCGACGAGTACCGCGGCAATTTCCGGTACAACCTGCTGGACGACAATGTGCGCGCGTTCAACGCGCAGGTGCCCTCCGTCATCCAGTGGGACGACCACGAGGTCCGGAACAACTGGTACCCCGGTCAGATCCTCGACGACGTGCGCTACACCGAGAAGAACGTCGATCTCCTGGCGGCCCGCTCGATGCGTGCGTTCCGCGAGTACTTCCCGGCGTCGGCCCGGCACGGCTCCTCCGCGCACGGTTCGTCCCGGGAAGGGCGCATGCACCGCGTCGTGCGGCACGGTCCGCTGCTCGACGTGTTCGTCCTGGACATGCGGTCCTTCCGTAACGCCAACTCCCCCGGCCGGCAGCCCGACGACACCATCGGCATCCTCGGCGCCGAGCAGCTGAGCTGGCTCGAGCGTGAGCTCTCGCAGTCGCGCGCGGTGTGGAAGGTGATCGCCGCGGACATGCCGCTGGGGCTGGTCGTCCCCGACGGAGCCACCGACTTCGAGGCAGTCGCCCAGGGTGATCCCGGCGCGCCGCTGGGCCGTGAGCTGCAGATCGCGGAGCTGCTGCGGTACATCAAGCACCGGCGGATCACGGGCACGGTCTGGCTGACGGCCGATGTGCACTACACCAGTGCCCAGCACTACTCCCCCGAGCGTGCGGCGTTCAAGGACTTCGCACCCTTCTG
Organism: Streptomyces sp. NPDC060035; assembly: GCF_042736635.1. Lineage (NCBI taxonomy): Bacteria > Bacillati > Actinomycetota > Actinomycetes > Kitasatosporales > Streptomycetaceae > Streptomyces > Streptomyces sp. NPDC060035. The sequence continues at coordinate 106,824 of NZ_JBHWVO010000013.1, read as the reverse complement.
GGAGTTCGTTTCGGGTCCGCTGGCCGCAGGCGGCTTCCCTGCCAACGCGCTCGACGGCACGTTCGGACCCGAGCGGGTCTTCGTCCGGGCGCCGGACCGGGCGAACGTGTCGCCCATGGAGTCCCCGCAGTTCTTCGGTGAGGTCGATATCGACGGTGGAAGCGGGGAATTGACGGTGCGGCTGCGGGCGCAGGGCGGCACCGTCCTGTTCAGCCAGGTACTGCAGCCCGGGCGTACGGGGCAGTGAGCGGGAAGCGATGAACAGCGGCCCCGGACGTGACGTCCGGGGCCGGCCGCTGTCAGTGGCGGGTTCTACGGTTCCTACGACCCGATCCGTACATGCTTCGGCCACCGCCGCATACGGCAATCGACACAAGGCACTGATAGGCGACCAGATCCACACGTAACCCATCAGTCACAATGCGTTCGTGATCAGGCAACACCGTTCGGTCACAGTGAAGACATGACTGATGTGACATCCGCAAAGAGTGCCCGCCGCCCCCACCACTGGCGGCGGGACCTGATCGAGCTGGCCGCCCTGTTCACGGCGGTTGCCGTGGCCGACGCGGTCGCCAACCTGATCGGGCACACGCCGGACGGCCCCTATCTGCTGGTGGCTTCGGCCGTGGCCCTCGCGGCCACGGCCGCGTTCCACACATGGTGGGCACGACGCCACAGCCACGCCCCGCCCCCGGACGCCGATACGGACACCGGCGGCGCGGACGGTGCGCTCGCGTCCGCCGGTGTGGAGGAGGAACTGGAGACGGTGCTGTGGCGGATGCGGACGACGGTGCGGGACACCCCCGGCTCCCTCGCCGCCCTCTGCGTGGCCCTCGCCCGGTACCGGATCGACATCCTCACGCTGCAGACGCACCCGCTCGCCGAGGGCACCGTCGACGAGTTCCTGCTGCGGGCACCCGCAGCGCTGCCGGCTCAGCAGCTCACCCGGGAGATCTCCGCCGCAGGAGGGTCCGCCACCTGGATCGAGCGCGCGGACGCACACGACCTGGTGGACACGCCCACCCGGGTCCTCGGCCTCGCGACCCGCACCGCTCTGGACGCGGCCGAGCTCCCTCTCGCGCTGCGTCAGCTGCTCGGCCGTTGCACCATCCACTCGCTGCCGGCCCTGTCGATCACCGGGCGGCCCACCGGGGAGAGCGCACCCGTGGAGGGGGTCCTGGAGGAGACCGTGATGAGGCTGCGCGATCCCTCGGGCGGCGTCATCACGGTCGAGCGGCCCTACCTTCCGTTCACCCCGACCGAATTCGCCAGGGCCCGGGCCCTGGTCGAGCTCGATGCCCGTCTCGGACCTCGCGTACCGCGCAGCGAGGACATCCTCACCCTTCCCGAGGGCAACGAGATCACGGTGCGCCGCGCGGACCGCAGCGATCTCGCCGCCGCCCGCGCCATGCACGACCGCTGCTCCGACCACACCCTCGGCCTGCGGTACCACGGCCCGGTGCGTGACGCCGACCGCTATCTCGACCACCTGCTGAGCCCGCGTTTCGGCCGCACGCTCGCCGTGCAGACGGCCTCCGGACGGCTGGTCGCGCTCGGCCATCTGCTCTGGGACGGAGACGAGACAGAGGTCGCTCTCATGGTCGAGGACGACTGGCAGCGCAGGGGCATCGGCTCCGAACTCCTCTCCCGGCTCGTGGCCCTGGCCGTCGAGGCAGGCTGCGAGAGCGTGTACGCCGTCACCCAGGCCCACAACACGGGCATGGTCGCGGCCATGCGCGCGCTCTCGCTGCCCCTCGACTACCAGATCGAAGAAGGCACCCTCGTCATCACAGCCCGGCTGGCTGCGTCGCCCGTCCCGTCGCCCGCCCCGCACGAGCAGGCCGACCAGACGTCGCAGGTCCGTCGCTGAGCGCCTGACACAGATCGGCCCACAGGTCCTCGACGTCCTCCAGGCCCACCGACATCCGCAGCAGCCGGTCGCCGACGCCCGCGGCCTGCCGGTCTCCCTCATCCACAATGCGGTGGCTGATGGAGGCCGGATGCTGGATCAGTGTGTCGACGCTGCCGAGACTCACGGCAGGGGTGATGAGCCCGACTTGCGCGATCACGCGGTGCGGATCCCCGTACACCTCGAACGAGACCATCGCCCCGCCCAGCTCCGGGTAGTGCACACGCGCAATGCGGGGGTCGGCGGAGAGCCGGCGGGTGAGTTCGGCGGCGCTCGCCGATGCTGCCCTGACCCGCACCGACAGCGTGGAAAGACCGCGCAGCAGCAGATAGCCGGCCAGCGGATGCAGCACACCACCGGTGGCGAACCGCACCTGCCGCAGTTTCGCCGCGAACTCCTCGTCGCATGCCACGACCCCGCCCATGACATCGCCGTGGCCGCCGAGATACTTGGTGGCGCTGTGCAGCACGACCCGGGCGCCGTGCTCGACCGGCCGCTGCAGTACCGGTGTCGCGAAGGTGTTGTCGACGAGCAGCGGCACGGAACCGCAGGAGTGGGCCACGGCCCGGATGTCGACCTCGGCCAGTGTGGGATTGGCCGGCGTCTCGACCATCACCAGCCCGGTGTCCGGGCGGATCGCGTCGGCGATGCCCGCCGGATCGGTCCAGGTCACCTCGGTCCCGAGCAGCCCGGCGCCGAGGAGGTGGTCGCTGCAGCCGTACATCGGCCGGACGGCGACGACATGGCGCAGCCCCGTACTCGCGCGGGCCAGCAGCACGGCGGTGAGCGCCGCCATTCCGCTGGCGAAGGCCACAGCGCTCTCGGTCCCCTCCAGACGTGCCAGTGCCGTCTCGAAGCGGGCGGTCGTCGGATTGTCCAGCCGGGCGTAGACGGGCGGACCGTCCGGCTTCGCTCCGGTGGCGGCGAAGGCGTCGATCCGCTCGGCCTCACCCCGCGAGTCGTACGAGGGGTAGGTGGTGGACAGATCGATGGGCGCGGCGTGCAGACCGAGAGAAGCGAGGTCGTCGCGTCCGGCGTGCACGGCTTCGGTGGCGAGCGCCCTGGACCGGAGGGGTGCCGGGGATGTCAGCGAGGAGGCTTCGGTGTCCATGTCACCACTCTGAACAGTGACCGGCCGGATGAGCGAAAATCCCGTGCTACGTTCGCCCGATGTCTGAATCTGTCGCTCTGGACCCGGTGGATCTGCACATTCTGCGCCTGCTGCAGAACGATGCACGGACGACGTACCGGGAGCTGGCCGCCGAAGTGGGGGTGGCGCCGTCCACCTGCCTGGACCGGGTGGCACGGCTGCGCCGTTCCGGTGTCATCCTCGGGCATCAGCTGCGGCTCGATCCGGCGCGGCTCGGCCGGGGCCTGGAGGCACTGCTCCTGGTGCAGGTCCGGCCGCACCGCAGGGAACTCATCGGACCGTTCGTCGAACGGATCCGTGCGCTGCCCGAATCCCGCGCGCTCTTCCACCTCACCGGGCCCGACGACTATCTCGTCCATGTGGCCGTCGCCGGCACGGCGGATCTGCAGCGGCTGGTCCTGGACGAGTTCACCTCGCGCCGTGAGGTGGCGCGGGTGGAGACCCGGCTGATCTTCCAGCAGTGGGAGTGCGGTCCGCTCCTGCCACCCGCTGCCGGCCCGTACGAGGCGCACCCGGACTCCACAACGCCGTAAAAGATCTCCACGGTGGCTGAAGTCCTATCCGGGTGACGCAGAGGCCTTCGCCGTACGAGGATGTCCACATGTCAGACACATCGAGCAGCGCACTGCCGCGCCAGGTCGCCGACACCTATGTCGACGCGTACATCGAACTCGACCCGATCACCGGTACCTATCTCGGTGTCGCAGAAAGCTCTCGCCGGCTGCCCGATTTCTCTCCGGCCGGACAGGCCGCCGTCGCCGAGCTGATCCGCCGCACCCTGGCCGAGCTCGACACCGCCGAGCAGGCGCCGGGCTCGGACACCGACGCCGAGCAGCGCTGCGCGCGGCTGCTGCGCGAGCGCCTGACGGCCGAACTCGCCATCCACGAGGCCGAGGAGAACCTGCGCACCGTCTCCAACCTCCACTCACCGGCGCACAGCCTCCGCGAGGTTTTCACGGCGACGCCGACCGCCACCGACGAGGACTGGGCAGCGGTTGTGGACCGACTGCTTGCGGTCCCCGTGGCGTTGGAGGGCTATCGCGCCTCGCTCGCGCTCGGTCTCGAGCGCAAGCTGTACGCGGGTCCGCGCCCGACAGCCACGTTCATCGAGCAACTGGGCGTCTGGGCCGGGGAGAACGGCACCGGGTTCTTCCAGGACTTCGTGGCCCAGGGGCCGGAGTCACTGCGCACGGACCTGGACGACGCAGCGCGCCGGGCGACCGAGGCGCTCCTCACGCTGCGCGGGTGGCTGCAGAAGGTCTACGCCCCCGCGATCGAAGGCGCCCCCGACACGGTCGGCCGTGAGCGCTACGCGCGTTGGGCGCGCCAGTACAACGGTACGGACCTTGATCTCGACGAGGCGTACGCGTACGGCTGGTCCGAATACCACCGGCTGCTGGCCGAGATGAAGACCGAGGCCGACAAGATCCTTCCGGGCGCGGGCCCCTGGGAGGCTCTCGCCCATCTCGATGTACACGGCAAGCACATCGAGGGCGTGGACGAGGTCCGTGTGTGGCTGCAGGAGCTGATGGACGAAGCCATCGACGCACTCGACGGAACCCACTTCGAACTCGCCGAGCGGGTACGGAAGGTGGAGTCCCGGATCGCTCCGTCGGGAGGAGCCGCGGCTCCGTACTACACCGGTCCGTCCGAGGACTTCTCCAGGCCCGGCCGCACATGGCTGCCCACCATGGGCGAGACGCGCTTCCCGGTGTACGACCTGGTGTCGACCTGGTACCACGAGGGTGTACCCGGCCACCATCTGCAGATCGCCCAGTGGACCCACGTCGCCGACAGCCTCTCCCGCTACCAGGCGTCGATCGGCCATGTCAGTGCCAACGCCGAGGGCTGGGCGCTGTACGCGGAGCGGCTGATGGACGAGCTGGGCTTCCTGCCGGACGCCGAGCGCCGGCTCGGCTATCTGGACGCGCAGATGATGCGTGCCTGCCGGGTGATCGTGGACATCGGCATGCACCTGGAGCTGGAGATCCCCGCGGGCTCGCCGTTCCACCCGGGCGAGCGGTGGACGCCGGAACTGGCCGAGGAGTTCTTCGGCAGCCACAGCGGCCGGCCCGCCGACTTCGTGGAGAGCGAGCTGACCCGCTATCTGTCGATGCCGGGGCAGGCCATCGGCTACAAGCTGGGCGAGCGCGCCTGGCTGCTGGGCAGGGAGAACGCACGCAAGGCGCACGGTGACGCGTTCGACCTCAAGGCCTGGCACATGGCGGCCCTCTCGCAGGGTTCGCTCGGCCTGGACGACCTGGTGGACGAGCTCTCCAGGATCTGACCCCCGGGGCGATTGCCCCGGATCGGATCCGCGATCAGTTCCGCGTTCCGATCCGCGCGGTGACGCGTTCCGATCCGCGCAGTGACGGGGCCGGCCGGTGGAACCACCGGCCCCGTCGACCCCCGACGCCTCTGCCCACGCGCCCTTTCCGCTTCCGCCGAAGTCCCGGGCAAACTCTCAAGAATGAGTTCCGCATGACTCCGACCGGTTTCCTGTTCTGCTGCGACCCCCTGCGTCCTGGACGCCCCGACCCACAGTTCGCCCAGGAGGCTGCGGCTGCGCGCAGGGCGGGTGCACAGGTGGTTCTGGTCGATCACGACGCGCTGCTCGCCGGGGATGCGGAAGCGGCCGTCGACCGGGTCCGGCGGGACTCGGGGCCGTACTGGTACCGCGGCTGGATGATTCCGCCGGACCGGTACGAGGAGCTGGAGGGGGCGCTGGCCGGGCTCGGCTGCTCGCTCCTCACGGGCGCCGCCGCGTACCGCACCGCGCATGAACTGCCCGGCTGGTACGGGATATTCACCGGTCTCACGCCGCACAGCGTCTGGTGTGCGCTGTCTTCCGGCGTCGCCGCCTCTGCCGACACGGCGTTCTGGTCACGGCTCGCCGGGCCTCTCGGTTCCGGGGCGGGGATCGTGAAGGACTTCGTGAAGTCCCGCAAGCACGAGTGGGACGAGGCGTGCTTCGTACCGGAGCTGTCGGACGGTCCGCGGCTCGCCCGTGTCGTCGGCCGGTTCGTCGAGCTGCAGGGCGACTTCCTGGCCGGTGGCGTGGTATTGCGGGCCTACGAGTCGTTCGTTCCGGGCGGCGAGGCCCGGGTGTGGTGGGTGGACGGCGAGCCCGTGCTGGTGACCGCCCATCCCGACACGCCCGCCCAGGTGCCCGCGCCCGGACTCGACGCCGTCCGTGAGGCGGTGCGCGGCCTCGACTGCCGTTGGGTCACGACGGACGTCGCCCTGCGTGACGACGGGGCGTGGCGGGTGGTGGAGGTCGGCGACGGGCAGGTCAGCGGACTGCCTGCCGGTGACGACGGGGAGGGCCTGTTCGCTGCCCTCCTCGATGCCGCGGGCCGGTCACGCGGGCGCTGACCCGGCCGGTGGTCAGCAGCCGCAGTCGTCGGTACCGACCGGTGCGGTGAGCGGGTCGGCGGTGCGCCGCTCCGCGCCCTGCCAGGTCTCGAACTCGAAGCCCTCGCGCGCCCAGTACTCGAACCCGCCGAGCATCTCCTTCACCTGGTAGCCGAGTTCGGCAAGGGCAAGTGCGGCGCGGGCGGCACCGTTGCAGCCGGGGCCCCAGCAGTAGGTGACCACCGGTACCGCCGGGTCGAGGAGCCCCGGCGCCTGCTCCGCCACGAGTGCGGTGGGCAGGTGCACCGCGCCGGGGATGTGTCCCTGGTCCCAGGCCGCGGTGGACCGGGAGTCCAGAACGACGAAGCCCGGGTCGCCGCCCGCCGCCAGTGCCGCGGCCACGTCCGAGACGTCGGCGTGGAAGGCCAGCGAGGCACCGAAGTACGCGGCAGCGGCTGCGGGGGAGGCCGGCGCAACGCGCAGGACGGGGTTGTCAGTGGTGGTGAGCTGTGAGGTCATACCCAAAAATCTACGATCGGTGATCCTCCGCAGGAAGGAGAGATCCCCGGCACATCGCTTGATCTGCCGGGGATTACCCTGTTGCCTGGCGACCATGACCGACTATTCCCCGGACGCCACGGATTGGCGCATCCTCGATGTCCTGCAGCGCGACGGACGTGCGACTTTTGCCGAGCTGGCCCGCGCCGTCGCCATGTCCCCGAGCGCCGTCACCGAACGCGTGCGCCGCCTCGAGGAGGTGGGGGTGATCAGCGGTTACGCCGCTGTGGTGGACCCGGAGCGGCTCGGGCTGCCGATTCTGGCCCTCGTACGGCTGCGCTATCCGAACGGCAACTACAAGCCGTTCCACGATCTGACGGACACGACACCGGAGATCGTGGAGGCACATCACGTGACCGGGGACGACTGCTTCGTTCTGAAGGTGACCGCCCGTTCGATGCGCCACCTCGAGGAGGTCACGGGGCGGATCGGCACCCTCGGCTCCGTGACCACCAGCATCGTGTACTCCTCGCCTCTCCCCCGCCGGGCGATCAGCCGCTGAACGTGCCCGCCGCGCGATGTCGCACCGCTGAGCCGTGCCGTTCCTTCACCACTTCCAGCTGGGCGGGAATGCGGCGGCGCAGGTCGGCGACATGACTGACGATGCCGACGCTGCGGTCACGCTCGCGCAGCGAGTCCAGGACGTCGAGCACCTCGTCCAGGGTCTGCTCGTCCAGGCTCCCGAAGCCCTCGTCGATGAAGAGCGTGTCCAGCCGTACGCCGCCCGCCTCGTCCGTCACGACATCGGCGAGGCCGAGCGCGAGGGCGAGCGAGGCGAAGAACGTCTCGCCACCGGACAGGGTCGCCGTGTCGCGCTCCCGGCCCGTCCAGGAGTCGACGACGTGCAGCCCGAGTCCTGCCCTGCGCCCCCCGCTCCGCGCGTCGGAGTGGACCAGGGTGTAGCGGCCCGACGACATGCGCTGGAGTCGGGCCGTCGCGGCGGCGGCGACCTGTTCCAGCCGGGCAGCGAGCACGTACGCCTCGAGCCGCATCTTGCGCTCGTTGTCGGCAGAGGTGCCGGCGGTCAGCCCGGCGAGGCGTGCCACCCGGTCGTACTCCTGCCGGAGCGGTCCCAGCCTGCGCACTTCGTCCGCGGCGTGCCGGGAGAGCCGGCCGAGCTCCGTGCAGCGTTCCTGGGCGGCGGCGAGCGCGGCCGCGCTGTCGCGCAGCAGTCGTCCGGACGCGTCGCACGCCGACAGCGCGGCATCCGGAGCCGCCGGCGGGTGCGCTGCGGCTGCCCGTGCGTCCTCCTCGGCGAGCCGGTCGGCGACGGCTGCGTCCTCCGCCTGCCAGGCATCGATCCGGTGCTGGAGTTCCCGCTGGGCGGTGTCGGTGACGAACGCCGAGGCGGCGGCCTGCGGCGTGTCGAACCCGGCCCGGAAGGCGGCATCCGCGAGTGTGCCGTCGGCCTCCTTGCGCCGCTGCGCGGCGCTCTGCTCGGCCCGCAGTGCATCCGCCGCGTCGGCGAGCAGCGAGACCCGGCGCTCCAGCACGTCCGCGTGTGCGGCAACGGAGTCCGATGACCCACGGGCCGTCGCCAGCTCGGCCTCCAGAACAGCCTGCTCCCGCTCGAGGGCTTCCCGCTGCGAGGTACGGGCAGCGGCGCGCCGCTCGGCCTGCTGCCGGGCGTCGAGCCGTCCGAGGTGCTCCCGCTCGGCGGCGGCGAGTGCTTCCCGCGCGCCGTGCATCCCGGCGGCCAGACGGCGTGCTTCCGCGTGCTCCCGGGTCAGCCGGGTGACGACCGCCTCGAGTTCCGCGACGGTTGCCGTACCTCGGCGGGCAGCCTGCCCGGACGCGTCCGTGACCCCGCCCGGTGCCGAGGCACCAAAACCGTCCGCCGGGCCCACCGTTCCCGGGACCCCCGGCACTTCCAGATCCCCCGACGCCTCCGCCCGCGCCGCGGCGAGCCGTTCGCGCAGTACGCCGAGCTCACGCTCCGCCTCCGCGCGGGCCTGCTCCGCGCGCCGATGGGTGGCGAGCGCCGCTTCCTCCGTGGCGCGGTCCACATGGCCCTCTCCCGGGCGGGCGGGCTCCGGGTGGTCGGACGACCCGCACACCGAGCAGGCCACGCCGTCGGCAAGCCCGGCGGCCAACTCCGCCGCGATGTCGCGCAGCCGCCGTTCCCGCAGCCCCAGCCAGGTCTCGTGCGCGTCGAGTGCGTGTTCGCGGGCCGCGGTCAGACTGTCCTCGGCGGCCCCTTCCCGAACGGCGAGCGCGTCGCGCCGACGCGCCGCGTCCAGCCTTCGGCGCGCGGGGTCCAGCCGGCCCGCCAGCTGCTCCGCCCGGGTCGCGGCCTCCTGCGCGCTCTCGATGCGCTCCCGCAGTTCCCGGTGGGTGCCGTCCCAGTCGGCCAGCCAGTCCGCCGCCTCCTGGATCAGTTCGTCGTCTGCACGGGACTGCCGTTCGAGCCCTTCCCGTTCGGCGTCGATCTGCCTGCTGCGCCGTTCGGCGCGGCGGGCGGCCTCGAGTGCGCCGAGGTCCGCCCTGAGGCTGCGCTCCCTGCCGGCAAGCTGTTCGACGCCCGCGTCCGCCAGCTCCCGCGGCAGTTCCGCGCGGGAGCGTTCACGGGCCTCGCTCGCCGCGCGGTGGGCGCGTTCGGCCTCCTCGCGCAGTTCGAGCGCCGGAGCCACGAGGTCCGCCTTGCGTGCGCGGGCGAGCTGTTCGTGGCAACGGTCGCGTTCGGGGCGACGCTCCTCGAGTCCGGCGGCGCGGCGGCGCGTTTCCCCGTACCGCTGCTGCAGGCGGGCGAGCTCGCGCTCGGAGTCCAGTGCGTGGCGCGCGGCGGTGTTCCGGGCCTCCGCCGACGACAGTTCGCACTGCGCGATGTCGAGACGTTCATGTGCGCCGCTGCGTGCGACGGCGGCCCATTGCAGTACGCCCTCGGCGAGTCCGGGTTCACCGGGCCGGTCCTCGGGCAGCGGCGACTCCCGGGCTGCAGGACCGGCCGCCTGTGCGATGCGCTGGGCGAGGGCCAGGATCTGTTCGTCGCCGGTTCGGACCTGGGCTTCCGCCGTACGACGCAGTTCGGCCAGGTGGTCCTCCACTGCGGCGAACCGGCGGGTGTCGAAGAGCCTGCCCAGAAGTTTGCCGCGTGCCTCGGCGTCGGCTCGCAGGAAGCGCGCGAAGTCCCCCTGGGGCAGCAGGACCACCTGGCAGAACTGGTCCCTGCTCATCCCGATGAGCCGGCCGATCTCTTCGCCGATCTCCTGGTGGGAGCGGCTGAGCGCCTGCCAGCCCTTCTCGGGGCCGTACTCGCGCAGCAGGCTCTGCGCCTTTTCCGTCGTGAAGCCGTCGCCCCGCTTCCTGGGACGGGGCTGGGCCGGCCGACGGGTGACCTCCAGGCGGCGCCCTTGGACCGTCAGCTCCAGCCTGACCTCGGTCGGCAGGTCCGCCGGGGCGTGATCGCTGCGCAGGGAGGTGCCGGGGCTCTGCCGGGCTCCGGGCACGGCTCCGTACAGCCCGTAGCAGACGGCGTCGAGGACGGAGGTCTTGCCCGCGCCGGTCGGACCGTGCAGCAGGAAGAGCCCGGCCGAGGAGAGTGTGTCGAAGTCGACTTCCTGGGTGGCGCCGAAGGGGCCGAAGGCGGTGAGGGTGAGCCGGTGCAGTCTCAACGGGACACCTCGTGCACGCTGTCACTCACCCGTACGTCGTCGAATGCGGCGCGCAGCACCGTGCGCTCCTGCTCGCTGGGTCCGCTCCCGCCGCGTACATGGGCCACGAAGTCCTCCGCGATCTGCTGGTCGTCCCGGCCCCGGAGCCGCTGGGCATACGAGGCGAGGGGGTCCTCGGGGGCACGCTCCGGTTCGAACACGAGGCTGAGGGTGTGCGGGAAACGTGCCAGGAGGCGGGCCATCGGCTCGTCGGGCCGCACCGGGTCGGTGAGGGTGGCTTCCACCCAGGACCCCTGGTGCCGTTCCAGGGCCGGGTCATCGAGGAGCGTGTCGAGTCGTCCCCGGAGCCGTACGAGTGCACGAGGGGCCGGGCAGTCGATGCGCTCGGCGGAGAGCTCTCCGCCTGCGCCGAGCTCGATCAGCCACATCGTCTTGCGGTGGGCGGCTTCGGAGAAGGAGTACGCGAGCGGGGAGCCGGAGTACCTGACGCGTTCGGTGACGGTCTGGCAGCCGTGCAGGTGCCCGAGCGCCGCGTAGTCGACACCGTCGAAGACTCCGGCGGGGACGGCGGCGACCCCGCCGACCGTGATGTCACGTTCGCTGTCGCTGGGTTCGCCGCCCGCCACGAACGCGTGAGCGAGGACCACGGAGCGGGTGGTGCCGGATCGGTCGGCGAGATCGGCCCGGACCCGGTCCATGGCGGCGGTCAGGACCGCCTCGTGTCCGGCCTTCGTGGCACCCAGCGTGTCTCTGACGAGCGCGGGTTCCAGATAGGGCAGTCCGTAGAAGGCCACCTCGCCGTACGCATCGCGTAGCACGACGGGGGTTGCGCAGTCCTCCGGATCGGTACGCAGATGGATGCCGGCCCGTGCGATCAGGCCTGCGCCGACGCCGAGCCTGCGGGCCGAATCGTGATTGCCGGAGATCATGACGGTCGGCACGCCGGCGGCTGCGAGCCGGTGCAGCGCGTCGTCGAACAGCCTGACGGCCGCGAGTGGCGGCACGGCCCGGTCGTAGACATCGCCCGCCACGAGCACCGCGTCGACTTCGTGCTCGCGTACGGTCCGCACGAGGTGGTCGAGGTAGTCGGCCTGGGCGTCGAGCATGGGGACGCGGTGGAACGACCGTCCCAGGTGCCAGTCCGAGGTGTGCAGAATCCTCACGACATCACTCCGACGGCTCCGGCCTGCATCTTCCGCTTCCTCCACCCCGGAGCCGCACCAGCCCCGCACCCCGCCCGCCGCGGATTTCCGCAGCCGGCCCGACCACGCTAATGCCGCGGGGCCTCTGATCCCTCATCCGGGTCGGACATCCCCGTACGCCTCGCCACCCAGTTCGAGCGTTGCCGAGCCGGCCGTCGCGTCGGCGAGCCAGGCCCTGAAGCCTTCGACGTCGGCGTCCGGGATCCCGATCTCGATCGTCACGGCCTCCGCGTACCGCACGTCGTGCACGGAGCGGCCGGTCGCGCGCAGATCGTTCTCGAGCTTGCCGGCCCGCTGATGGTCGACCGTGACCGTGGCCAGCCGGAACCGTTGCCGGGTGATCGTGCCCAGCGTGTCGAGCGCTTCCCCGACCGCGCCGCCGTATGCCCGGATCAGCCCGCCGGCACCGAGTTTGACGCCGCCGTAGTAGCGGGTGACCACGGCTACGGCGTACCGCACCTCCCGGCGCATCAGCATCTGCAGCATGGGAACGCCCGCGGTGCCACCCGGCTCCCCGTCGTCACTCGCCTTCTGTACGGAGGCGTCGGCGCCGATCACGTAGGCGAAGCAGTTGTGGCTGGCGGTGGGGTGCTCCTTGCGGATGCCCGCGACGAATTCCTGCGCCTCCTGCTCGGTGGCGGCGGGGGCGAGCGCGCAGAGGAAGCGCGATCGGTTGACCTCGGTCTCGTGCACACCCGCGCGAGCGACTGTCCGGTACTGCTCCTGCATCAGGCCACCCTATGCGCCGTCCGGGGGGGCACCCCTCCTCTCCCCGTGCGGGAATGGTCCGGGGAGACCGTCCGTTGTCCCGGGCATGTACGCAGACGATGAGACGGTCCGCAGGATTCTTCAGGACACGGGCGACACCTGGGCGGTGGTCGGCCTGTCCAACAACCGCTCCCGGGCGGCCTACCGCGTGGCCGAGGTCCTTCAGCGCTTCGGCAAGCGTGTCGTCCCGGTGCATCCCAAGGCGGAAACGGTCCACGGCGAGCAGGGGTACACCGCGCTGGCGGACGTTCCCTTCCCGGTCGATGTCGTGGATGTCTTCGTCAACAGCGATCTGGCGGGCACCGTCGCCGACGAGGCGGTCGCGGCCGGCGCGAAGGCGGTCTGGTTCCAGCTCGGGGTGATCGATGAGACGGCATACGAGCGCGCCCGCGCGGCCGGTCTCGACATGGTCATGGACCGCTGCCCCGCCATCGAAATACCCGCGCTGGCCCGCCGCTCCTGACAGGCACGGTGTCGCACCCGTCCCGCGACGGGGAGAATGCCTGCCGTGACGGAGCAGCTCATCAGCAGTGACCGAGGGGCGGCCCAGCTGTCCCGGCTCGGCGTGGAACGGGGCGGTGTCCTGCTGGTCCACACCTCCATGCGTTCCGTGGGGGGAGACGCCGGGACCATGGTGGAGGCCCTTCGGCAGGCGCTCGGACCGGAGGGGACGCTGGTCGTCCCCTCCTTCACCACGGAGAACTCCGACACCTCACCCCCGTATCTGGACCGTGTACGGGGGCTGAGCGACGAGGCGCGGGCAGCCGTGCGCGCGGCGATGCCCCCGTTCGACCGGGCGACCTCGCCCGCGACCGGCATGGGCCTGCTCGCCGAGACGGTACGTCTGTCACCGGGCGCCGAGCGCAGCGCCCACCCCCAGACGTCGTTCTCAGCCATCGGTCCGGCAGCCGGGAGGCTGCTCGCCCGGCACTCTCCGGACTGTCATCTGGGCGAGAACTCCCCCCTCGCTCGCATGTACGAAGCCAACGCGCGGATTCTGCTCCTCGGCACGGGCTTCGGCACCTGCACAGCCTTCCATCTGGCCGAGTACCGGCGCCCCGACCCGCCGCGCCGCCTCTACCGCTGTGTGATCGCGCCCGGGGGCAGGCGCCAGTGGTGGGAGTACGAGGACGTCGCGCTGGACGACAGCGACTTCCCTGCGCTGGGGCGCGACTTCGAACGGACGGACAGCAGCGGGGCTGTACGGAGCGGCCCGGTGGGCTCGGCACAGAGCCGGCTGATCCGCCTGACCTCGGCGGTGGACTTCGCCGTCGGCTGGTTCAAAAACCACCGCGCCCATTCCTGAAACGGTCCGGGATGCACCTTCCCTCCTGCGGGCTTCAGATCCCCAGACCCTCGACCAGCACCGCTCCCGGCAGTGCCGCCAGCGCCTTGCCCGGGACGATCAGCTTGCCGCGTCGCCGGCCGCTGCCGATCAGCACCCACTCCTCGTCGACCACCGCGGGATCGAGCAGCAGCGGCCAGGTGGCGGGCAGGCCGATCGGGGTGATCCCGCCGTACTCCATGCCGGACTCGCCGACCGCCACGTCCATCGGGGCGAAGGACGCCTTGCGTGCGCCGAGGTGCTTGCGTACCGCACCGTTCACATCGACGCGTGTACGCGAGAGGACCACGCACGCGGCCAGGGTGACCTCGCCGCCCCGCTTTCCCGCCACGACGACGCAGTTGGCCGACCGGTCGAGCAGTTCGGGGCCGTAGTGCTCGACGAAGACCGAGGTGTCGGCGATCGCCGGATCCGTGTCCACGTGGACGATCCGGTCGGCCGGAATGCCGCCCCAGCCCTTGGCCACCGCTTCAGCGACGGACGGGGGCAGCAGGCCGAGGCGGCCGGCAGCGGGAGAGGCGTCCTCGAAGGTACCCAGGGGTGCGCGCATGCGCGTCACGCTAACAGCCCTCTGGCCGAGGTCAGTTACCGTCCCGGCGTACCGGCGGGATCGAGACCGCCATGGTCAGTTCGGCCGGCTCGGGGCCGTCGTTGCGGTAGTTGTGCGGCACGTGCGCCTCGAAGGTCGCGGAGGTGCCGGCCGGCACGGAGTGCTCCACGCCGTCGACGATCAGGGTCAGTACGCCCGCGGTGACATGGAGGAGCTCCACCGTCCCCTCGGGATGCGGGTCGGAGGCACTGCCGTCACCGGGCATCAGATGCCAGGACCAGAGCTCGATCGGCCCTCTGGCTTCCGTACCGACCAGCAGCGTGGTCCAGCTGCCCGCCTCCGTGGACCACATGCGCACGGCCTGGCTCTCGGGCACCAGGCGCACCTGGGACCCCTGCTCGTAGTCGAGAAGGGTGGTGATGCTCACGCCGAGTGCGTCGGCGAGCTTGACGGTGGTGCCGACACTCGGGTTCGTACGCGCCTGCTCGATCTGGATGATCATGCCGCGGCTGACCCCGGCACGGGCGGCAAGGGCGTCGAGGGTGAAGCCGCGCTCGCCCCGCCAGCGCTTGAGGTTGCGTGCGAGCGACTGGGTGAGCTGATCGAGGTCAGACACGTTCCGTCCAATATTTTGGATGACAGGGTCGAAAATAATGCACTACGGTGTGGTGCACCCACCCGATCACCGCACTGTACTGCGAGGCACGCGATGACAGCATTGTTCGCCCTGGCCACGAGCCTCCTGTGGGGGCTGGCCGATTTCGGCGGCGGGCTGCTCACCCGGCGCACGCCCGCGCTCACCGTGGTGGTGGTCTCCCAGTGCATGGCCGCCCTGGTGCTCGGCGTCGTCGTGATCGCGACGGGTGCCTGGAGCGAGGTGGACGGACGGCTCTGGTTCGCGGTCGCGGCCGGCGCCGTCGGACCCGTCGCGATGCTGAGCTTCTACAAGGCGCTGGCCCTCGGCCCCATGGGAGTGGTCTCCCCGCTCGGCGCGCTGGGCGTCGCCGTTCCGGTCGGGGTCGGCCTGATCGTCGGCGAACAGCCGGGGCTGCTGCAGTTCGCCGGTGTCGCCGTGGCCGTCGTCGGGGTGGTCCTGGCCGGCGGGCCGCAACTGCGCGGGGCCCCGGTGCAGCGCCAGGCCGTTTTGCTGACCCTGCTGGCGGCATTCGGTTTCGGAGCGGTGATGGCGCTGATCGCCGAGGCGTCCACGACCGTGACCGGGCTGTTCCTGGCGCTCTTCGTCCAGCGCGTCACCAACATCGCGGTCGGCGGCACGGCCCTGTACGTATCGGTGCGCCGCGGGGGCCGCGCCCTGCCGGAGGAGGGTGGTCGGGCCGTCGTCCTCGCCGCGCTGCCGGCGCTGGCGTTCGTCGGCCTCGCCGATGTCGCCGCGAACGGCACCTACTCGATCGCCGCCCAGCACGGCCCGGTCACCGTGGCCGCCGTCCTGGCCTCGCTGTATCCGGTGGTGACGGCCCTGGCGGCACGTGTTGTGCTGGGTGAACGGCTGCGCGCGGTCCAGGCCGCGGGCGCGGGCCTCGCGCTGCTGGGGACGGTCCTGCTGGCGACGGGTTAGGAACTCAGCCGCGGGAGGTGTCCTCGAGCTGCGCCACTGCCAGCAACTGTTCAGACGTGACACCTTCGGGGATCGGCACCGGTGCGGGTGTGCGCAGCGGCGGCTGCCAGCCGTTCTCGGGGTCCCAGCTCCGTACCACCCGGGCGGGCGCACCCGCCACCACCGCATGGTCGGGCACCTCGCCCCGGACGACGGCTCCCGCGGCGACCACCACGTTGCGCCCGAGCCTGGCCCCCGGCAGGACCACCGCTCCGGTGCCGATCCAGCAGCCGGGACCGATCACGACGGGCTCCATCCGGGGCCACTGCTTCCCGACGGGCTCGTGGGGGTCGTCGTAACTGTGGTTGGTGGAGGTGATGTAGACGTACGGACCGCAGTACGTGTTCGAGCCGATCGTCACGGTCGTATCGGCGATGACGTGGCTGCCGCGGCCCAGCACCACACCGTCGCCCAGGGTCAGGATCGGCTCCGAACCCAGGTCCAGATCGGGCATCAGTCCGGCCGTGAGCGTCACCTGTTCGCCGATGATGCAGTGGTCGCCGAGCTCGATCCACGACTCGCCGAACACGGTGCCCTGCGGGAAGGCGAGCCGGGTCCCGGCGCCGATGCGGCCGAACCGCAGCCGCCCAGGATGCTGCGCGGTGACCGCGCCGGACTCCTGCACCCAGGCCCAGCCCCGGTGGACGGCGCGGGACAGGACGCGCCGCCGCCAGAGGGCCACGGACGAGAACGTGTTTCTGTTCTTCGGCACCCGCTCACGGTAGTCGGCCGGAACGGAACCGGCCCTCGCGGCAGGCTGTGATGTTCACCCCACCGCACCGGGACGCAGAGGCCGTCGCTTACGGTTCCTCTGGCGCGAGGGCACGAGGGCACGAGCCCGCGTCCTCATCACCCCAGCACCCCAGCACCCCAGGAGCAGACGATGGCAGAGCAGGCGTTGGTCACCGGCATCGGCGGCAAGGAGCCGGACATCGACCCGGACGCCTTCGTGGCACCGACCTCCGTCGTCATCGGCGAGGTCTCGATGGCCCCGGGCTCCAGCGTCTGGTACCAGGCCGTGCTGCGCGCCGACTGCGGCCCGATCTCCCTCGGCCCCGACAGCAACATCCAGGACAACTGCAGCGTCCACACCGATCCCGGCTTCCCGCTCACGGTCGGCGCCCGGGTCTCCGTCGGCCACAACGCCGTCCTGCACGGCTGCGTCATCGAGGACGACGTCCTGGTCGGCATGGGCGCCACTGTGCTCAACGGGGCGCACATCGGGGCCGGCTCGCTGGTCGCCGCGCAGGCCCTCGTGCCGCAGGGGATGCAGGTCCCGCCGGGTTCGCTCGTCGCCGGCGTGCCCGCCAGGGTCAAGCGGGAAGTGACTGCCGAGGAGCTCGAGGGAATCCGCTTCAACGCGCTCGGCTACGTGGAGCTGGCGAAGGCGCACCGCCGGGCTCACAAGGCCTGATGCCGGCAGCCGGGCCCCGGCGCACTCCCGGGGCAGCAGGCCGCAGTCGCCCGGGTCAGTCGCCGGCAGGTACCGCCTCCGGCTCGGACGCCGCCGCGGGGCGGTCCGTCGTCTGTTGCGCGGCCTTCTTCGCCCGGTTCTTCAGCACAAGCATCGACGTCAGGCCGATCAGCACGGCGGCCACGAGGCCCAGCCACGAGAAGCGCTTGAGCCATGCCTCGGCAACGACACCCACCGTGTAGATGACGGCCGTGGTGCCACCGGCCCAGACGATGCCGCCGAGCACGTTGGCGATCAGGAACTTCCAGTACGGCATGCGCAGAACGCCGGCCAGCGGTCCGGCGAAGATCCGCAGCAGTGCGACGAAGCGGCCGAAGAAGACCGCCCAGACGCCCCACTTCTCGAACGACCGCTCCGCCAGTGCGATCTGGGCCTCTCCGAAGTGCTTGGGGAATCTGCCGCCGAGCCAGGCGAGCAGAGGACGGCCTCCCCTGCGGCCGATGGCATAGCCGATCGAGTCACCGATGATCGCTCCGGCCGACGCGCAGGCGCCGAGCACCACGGGGTCGATATCGCCGTGCTGGGATGCGAGGAGCGCCGAACTGACGAGGATGATCTCGCCCGGCAGCGGAATACCCAGGCTCTCGAGCCCGATGACGACCCCCACCAGGAGGTAAATGCTGACCGCGGGTACGGTCTCGAGCCACTCCTGGACGTGCAACGCCGGTCCCTCCGTAAGAATTCTGCCGCCGCGCACTCCGCCGGCACACGGCGGGCAGCCTACCTGGCCCGGACAGCACGAAGGGCCGCCGCTCCCCTGCTCGGGGTGTGCGGCGGCCCGGTGCGGATCGGTGCGGGTCAGCGGTTCGGACGCAGAGTCCAGATCACGGTCATCTCGCTCGTCACGGCGCCGTCGGCACGCCGTATCTCCACATTGATGGGGAATTCCGGCCGCTTGCCCTCGTCGAGTTCGGCGATGACGTCCGCCACCGGACGGCCCAGCGTCGCGGTCGCCGTGACGGCGCCCATCGCCACCTTCTTGAAGGCCATCTCCGAGGTGACGGGGAGCGGCACGGCCCGCGCCATCTGGTCGCCGAAAGCGGCAATGACGATCGCGCCGCTCGCGGACTCGGCCAGGGTGAACATCGCTCCGGCGTGCGGTCCGCCGAGGTGATTGTGGTACTCGGCCTGGTCCGGCAGCGAGAGGACAGCCCGCTCCGGGCTCGTTTCGAGGTACTGCAGGTTGAGGGTCCTGACCATCGGAACGGTCGCGGACAGCATCTCGCCGACTGTCATCTCTTCAGTGCTCATGAACGAATGTTACTCACGAGTACAAGGCTTTGGCCATCTCCTCACAGGGGCGGCCGTAGCAGTGGGCGCCGCGCCCCTCTATGGTTACTGGCCATGTGGCCAGGACAGCAGCCGCCCGGGGGCGAGCAAAACCCGCAGGACCAGAATCAGAACCCGTACCAGCAGCCGGGGTACCAGCAGCCGAATCCCTACCAGCAGCCGGGATATCAGCAGCAGGGCCAGCCCGGGCAGCAGCCGGGCTACCCGCAGCCGAACCCGTACCAGCAGCCCACCGTGCCGCAGTACGCGGTGCCGGGGCCGCCCGGCGGCCCGCAGCCGGACGACAAGAAGAAGACCGCGATCGTCGCGATCGTCGCCGCCACCGCAGTCGTCGTGGCGGCCGTCGTCACCGGCGTCGTCGTCATGAACAAGGACGACGGCAAGGGCGGCACGACAGTCGCCGACGACAAGAAGGTGTCGCCGTCCGCGAAGCCCTCCGACGCCACCTCCTCGCCCGCGGCCAACCCTCGGGGCGGTGAGGAGGCCGCGCCGACGATCCCCGGCTGGAAGGTCGTCACCAATCCCAAGTGGGGCACCCAGTTCGACGTGCCGGGCGACTGGGAGGTCTCGGCCGCCGGTGTGTTCTCCGGCTTCGAGGACGTCAAGAAGCCCGAGGGCCCGCCCGCCGTCGGCTTCTCCGCACCGGCCCACTACAAGAGCAAGTGGTGCGTCGACGACTCCGACAAGGACGGCCGCAGCGAGGACACCGGTCTGGCCGGTGTCGGCACCAAGGGCGGCCAGGGCGCCAAGAGCACCGACGAGGCCGCCACGAACGAGGCCGCCAACTGGGTATGGGCCGCCTACGCCCAGGAGGACCCGAAGGAGAAGGTCAAGATCGGCAAGCCCAAGCCGTACACGACCAAGTCCGGCCTCTCCGGCAGCGTGGTGACAGCCACCGCGACGGGGCTCGCCAACAAGGACAAGTGCGACACCGACGGCAAGTCGATCGCGTTCACCTTCAAGAACGCCAAGGCCGAGTACTCGTCCTGGATCCTCTACGCCAACGCGGGCGTGGCCGACGAACTCCCGGACGCCACCATCCAGAAGATCCTCAGCACGGTCCGGCTCGCGGAGAGCACGTCCTGACCCTCCGCGCCCGCGGTGCGGCCAATCCATTTGGCAGCAAGGGGCCTCGGCGGGGATAGTCCCCTGGTGACTTCCGCCTCCGCATCTCCGCCCCCCGCGCTCCGCTCCCTGCGGACCGGCCGTAACTTCGGTCTGCTGACAGCCGCCGCGATCATCACGAGCCTGGGTACCCACGGCGCGCTGATCGCGGCGGCGTTCGCGGTTCTGGAGTCGGGGGGCGACGGCGGCGACGTCGGCCTGGTCGCCGCCGCACGTACGGCGCCGCTCGTGCTCTTCCTGCTGATCGGCGGTGCGATCGCCGACCGGCTGCCACGGCACCGGGTGATGGTCGCGGCGAACTCGCTCAACTGCGTCTCCCAGGCGGTGTTCGCCTGGCTGGTCCTGACCGGCGACGCCCAGCTGTGGCACATGATGCTCCTGACCGCGCTGTGCGGCACCGGGCAGGCCTTCTTCAGTCCCGCTGCCGAGGGCATGCTGATGTCCAGCGTCAGCGGCGAACAGGCGAGCCGCGCCTTCGCCCTCTTCCGGATGTCCATGCACGGTGCGGCCATCGGCGGCGCGGCACTCGGTGGCGCCATGATCGCCGCGATGGACCCCGGCTGGGTGCTGGCGGCCGACGCGGCGGCGTTCGCCGTCGCGGGTGCGCTCCGGGCCTTCCTCGACGTGAGCCACATTCCGAAGCGCGCTCCGGGCGGCGGGCTGCTCGCCGATCTGCGCGACGGCTGGCAGGAGGTCGCGAGCCGCCCCTGGCTCTGGGCCATCGTGCTGCAGTTCTCCGTGGTCGTGGCCGTCGTGGGCGCCGCCGAAGCGGTGTACGGGCCGTTGGTCGCCCGGGACGAGCTCGGTGGGGCGCGCCCGTGGGGGTTCGCGCTCGCCGCGTTCGGCGTCGGCACGCTGGGCGGGGCGCTGCTGATGATGCGCTGGAAGCCCAGACGGCTGCTGCTCGCCGGGACGCTCTGTGTGTTCCCGCTGGCGCTGCCCTCGGCCGGCCTCGCTGTTCCACTGCCGGTGGCCGGTCTCTGCGGGGTGATGTTCGTGACCGGGGTCGCCATCGAGGTGTTCGGCGTCTCCTGGATGACGGCGCTTCATCAGGAGATCCCGGAGGAGAAGCTGTCCCGGGTCTCGGCGTACGACTGGTTCGGCTCTGTCGCGATGGTGCCGCTGGCCACGGCAGCGGCCGGTCCGGTGGAGACACTGGTCGGCCGCAGCGAGGCCCTGTGGGGCTGTGCCGTCCTGATCGTGGTGGTGACGGCAGGGGTGCTGCTCGTCCCGGATGTACGGAACCTGACCCGGCGCAGCGCTGTGAAGGCGGCCGGCAACGCGACGCCCGGGCCGCCTGCGCAGGAGCGCCGGGTGTCAGCCGATGCTGAAGGCTCCGTCGGGGGGCTCGGGTGAGGCGACCGCGTCGGCGTCCCGTACGGGTTCGGCGCCACCGACGAGCCGGGTGAGCGCGGTCCCGTACGTGACCCTGGCGGGGAACACGTCCGCGGCGCACAGCCTCGTCAGCGGTGCGATGCCGAGAGGGCTCCGCGAGGCGACGAGCACGACGTTGCCGAAGCGCCGGCCGCGCAGTACGGCCGGCTCCGCGATCAGCGCGATCTCGTCGAAGACCTCGGCGAAGTTGGCGAGCTGCGGGCGCAAGAAGCCGAAGGGTGCGCTGTCTGCCAGGTTGGCCGCGTAGATTCCCCCAGCACGCAGGACCCGCCCGGCAGCCCGTGCGTACTCGACGGAGGTGAGGTGGGCGGGTACCCGTGCGCCGCCGAAGACATCGGCGATCAGCAGGTCCGCAGACTCCTCCGGTGCCTGCTCCAGCCAGCCCCGGGCATCGGTGCCGTGCACGGTGATCCCGGCCGCTTCGGGCATCGGCAGATGCTCGCGGACCAGCTCGATCAGCCCCCGGTCGGCCTCGGCCACGTCCTGCCGGGAGCGGGGGCGGGTCGCCGCGACGTAGCGGGGCAGCGTGAGCGCGCCGCCGCCGAGGTGCACGGCGTCCAGCGGCGCACCGGGCTCGCCCGCCAGGTCCACGACGTGGGCGAGCCGCCGTACGTACTCGAAGTCGAGGTACTCCGGATCGTCGAGGTCGACATACGACTGCGGGGAGCCGTCGACCGTGAGCAGCCAGGCCCGGTCCCTGTCCACATCCGGCAGCAGCCGGGCGGTGCCGAAGTCGGTGGTGCGGATGACGGGTATCGGCTCGTTCACACCTCTATTGTTCCCTCATTTCGAGGGGGTGCCGGACACACGGAACCCGCCCCCCGTGAAGGTCGGGGGGCGGGTTCCGCAGCGTCGGAGTCAGAGCAGGCCGGTGACCGTACCGGCGCCGACGGTCCTGCCTCCCTCGCGGATCGCGAAGCCGAGACCGGACTCCAGCGGGATGTCACGGCCGAGCTCGATGGTCATGATGACCGTGTCGCCGGGCCGTGCCACCGCTGTTTCGCCGAGGTCGACGTCGCCGACCACGTCCGCCGTACGGATGTAGAACTGCGGCCGGTAGCCGGTGGTGACCGCTGTGGTGCGGCCTCCTTCCCGCGCCGACAGGACGTACACCTGCGCGGTGAAGCGCCGGCTCGGACTGACGCTTCCTGGAGCCGCCACCACATGGCCGCGGCGGACCCGGTCGCGCTCCACTCCGCGCAGGAGCAACGCGACGTTGTCCCCGGCCTCCGCGGACTCCATCGGCTTGCCGAAGGTCTCCAGGCCGGTCACGACCGTCTCGATGTCCGCGCCGAGCACCGACACCCGGTCCCCCACACGCACCGTGCCGCGCTCCACGGCGCCGGTGACGACGGTGCCGCGGCCCGTGATGGTGAGCACGTTCTCCACGGACAGCAGGAACGGCGCATCGGTGTACCGCACCGGCATCGGTACGTACGTGTCGATCGCGTCCAGCAGCCCGTCGATGGACGCCGTCCAGCGCGGGTCCCCCTCCAGTGCCTTGAGGCCCGACACCCGTACGACGGGCACCGTGTCGCCGCCGTAGCCGTGCGCAGAGAGCAGCTCACGGACCTCCAGCTCGACCAGGTCGGTCAGCTCGGGGTCACCCGCGTCGGCCTTGTTGAGGGCCACGACGATGTGGTCGACGCCGACCTGACGGGCCAGCAGGACGTGCTCCGCGGTCTGCGGCATGATCCCGTCGAGCGCGGAGACGACGAGGATCGCCCCGTCGAGCTGCGCCGCTCCCGTGACCATGTTCTTGATGTAGTCGGCGTGGCCGGGCATGTCGACGTGCGCGTAGTGCCGGGTGTCGGTCTCGTACTCGACGTGCGAGATGTTGATGGTGATGCCGCGCTGCGCCTCCTCGGGCGCCCGGTCGATCCGGTCGAACGGCACAAAGGTGCCGCTGCCGCGGTCGCTGAGGACCTTGGTGATGGCGGCGGTCAGGGTGGTCTTGCCGTGGTCGACGTGGCCCATGGTGCCGATGTTCAGGTGCGGCTTGGTGCGCACGTATGCCGTCTTGGGCATGGCTCATTCCTTGGAATTCGAAGCTGAGAAGAGAAGACCCCAGGGCCCCGCCGACCCTCCCCTTACGGGGTCCGCCGGACTGTCGGGGGAGGGTCAGCTTCGGGCGCCGCCGATGGGCGCTGCTGCGGGTGCTGCTGCTGTTGCGGCCGCAGGGCTCACGGCAGCCTTCGGCGTGTCCGCGACTGCGGACTGCGCTGCGAGGAAGGCGTACCGGAACATGCCCTGATCATGGCGGAGCGGTGCGTAGGCGTCGAATGGTTTTCGAGAGGGGCCGGACGGACCTGCCGCACAGGGGAGTTCAGCCCGTGGCGGTCATCGCACGTTCTTGAGGGCCTCGCGGACGGACAGCGGGGAGAGCCTGTCCCGGGCGCCGTCGACGAACTCGCGCACGGCATCCGGGTCGGTCTTCGCGTACTCGCGCAGGCACCAGCCGATCGCCTTGCGGATGAAGAAGTCCGGGTGGTCGGCCCGCACCAGGCAGTAGCCGAACAGCCGACCGGTGTCGGTCAGATTCCTGTACCGCAGTTGGTGGAGCAGTGCCGTGCGGGCGACCCAGAGGTCGTCGTCCTCGATCCACCGGTCCATCGCCGTCGCGAGCACCGGGTCGGCGGCCACCAGCGGACCGGCGACATGGGCGGCGAGCACGTCGACGGTGTCCCACCAGGCCCTGGTGGAGACAAGATGACGCAGGACCGGGAGGAATCCGGAGGAGCAGCACGCCACATGACGGCGCAGGTAGTCGGCGGCGAAGTACTGGTACTCGCGCTCCGGCAACTCCCAGCAGCGCAGGGCGATCGCCGTGCAGTCCGCCTCGTCCGGCCGCCCTGTTCCGGCCAGCACGGTCCGCGAAAGGGCCCGCCGCCGTGGGGTGGCGATGCCGAGGAACGGGGCGATGTTCTTCATGTACGCGGCTGCCGACGCCGCTCGTTCCGGGTCCGCGGCCCGGGAGTAGACAGCCGTGAGCCGCTCGAGCACGGTGTCGGCCGGCTCGCTGGCCGGCACCGTGGGGGCGGCGTGCGCTGCGGGCCTCATGGACTGCACATTACGGCGATCACACGTCTGTTTCGGTTACTCTCCCCGCATGTTCGACCCCGTCCCCGCCGCCCGGCCCGCCGGCGGTCTCGCAGTGCGTTGTACGAGGGTGCTGCTCTCACCCTGGTCCCGGCTCTCCCTGCTCGTGGCGGTGCTGTTGGCTGCTGCCACCACCATGCTGCTGTTCGAACCACAGCGGCTGCTCTCCTCCGGATGGCCACCACAGCTGACCGGTTCGGCCGCAGCCATGCTGTTCGGCGTCGTGTACGGCGTGTGCACCGTGGCGTTCGTACCGCGTCCTCTGCTCAACCTCGCCGCCGGCGCGCTCTTCGGTGCGCAGACCGGCCTGGCGGCGGCTCTGGCGGGCACCGTGCTCGGCGCGGGTGTCTCCTTCATGCTCGGTCGCGTGCTGGGGCAGGACGCCCTCCGTACACTCCTGCGCGGCCGGTGGCTGAAGGCCGCGGACGGACTGCTGAGCCGGCACGGTTTCCGCTCCATGCTGGCGCTACGGCTCTTCCCCGGCGTGCCGTTCGCCGCCGCCAACTACTGTGCGGCGACCTCCCGGATGGGATATCCGCCGTTCCTGCTGGCCACCGGGCTCGGTTCGATCCCCAATACGGCTGCGTACGTCGTCGCGGGCAGTGAGGCCTCCTCGCCGACCTCGCCCGCCTTCCTGGCGGCCATGGGCTTCATCGTGCTGTCGGGGGCGGGTGCGGTCCTGGTCGCCTGGCGCAAGCGTCACCGGCTGGGCGTTTCCTGAACGGCGGACGGGCTTGCCGGCGGGGGCAGCCGGGAGTCCGTTCACTTACAGGCGATACGCTGCCCGCGACCGAAAGACGATCTCCGGGGCCGCGACACCGTCCCCTTTTTTCCCTTTTTGACCGCTTCCGCACGCTGTCGACGGCCTGAGTCTCCGTCGGACGTTGCATGATCACCTCCGGGATGGCCAAAGCCCCATGAGCTGGTTCGAATCATTCGTCCTGGGCCTCGTTCAGGGACTGACCGAGTTCCTGCCGATCTCCTCCAGCGCACATCTGCGGCTGACCGCCGCGTTCGCCGGCTGGCACGACCCGGGTGCGGCGTTCACCGCCATCACGCAGATCGGCACCGAGGCTGCGGTCCTCATCTATTTCCGCAAGGACATCGTCCGGATCATCTCGGCCTGGTTCCGGTCGCTGACGAACGCGTCGATGCGCAGCGATCACGATGCCCAGATGGGCTGGCTGGTGATCATCGGTTCGATTCCCATCGGTGTGCTCGGTGTGACGTTCAAGGACCAGATCGAGGGTCCCTTCCGTGACCTCCGCCTGATCGCGACGACGCTGATCGTCATGGGCATCGTCCTCGGCATCGCGGACCGGCTCGCTGCCCGCGACGAGACCGGCGGAAAGCACCGTGCGATCAAGGAGCGCAAGTCGCTGAAGGAACTGGGCGTCAAGGACGGCCTGATCTTCGGCTTCTGCCAGGCAATGGCCCTGATCCCGGGCGTCTCCCGCTCGGGCGCCACGATCAGCGGCGGGCTGCTCATGGGATACACCCGCGAGGCAGCGGCCCGCTACTCCTTCCTTCTTGCCATTCCGGCGGTACTGGCCTCGGGCGTGTTCGAGCTGAAGGACGCAGGCGAGGGGCATGTCTCCTGGGGGCCGACGATCTTCGCGACGTTCATCGCGTTCGGCGTGGGCTACGCCGTGATCGCGTGGTTCATGAAGTTCATTACGACGAAGAGCTTCATGCCGTTCGTCATCTACCGCGTGATTCTGGGCATTGTGTTGTTCGTGCTGATCGGAGCCGGTTCCCTGAGTCCCCACGCCGGTGAATCCGCGGGCTGAGAAGCCCGGTCGGAGGCAGGCCCGATCCGCATGCCCGGATCGGGCCCGGCTCCGTGGACGAGCTGTCTCCTCACCGTGCATCCCGGACCGGCGGTGAGCGCGGTGCGGTACTGCGATCAATCCCGGCAGCAGCACGCCGCGATGGGGGCCCAGGCTCTCGATGATCACGTGCGGAGCCGGTCCGGTTCGTGGCAGGATGACGGCATGCTGATCCGAAAGGCCGATGCCGCGTAGGCGTCCGAACGCCGTCCGCGCCGAGCGGTGGCGGCCACGTAGATATGTACCGGTACGCCGGATCCGTGGTGTTTCCGCAGCAACCCGCGTGACGATCCGGAAGCTGGAGGAGAACCGGCTATGGCCCGGAGCCGTGGCTGCCGCCCTGGCCGAGTGCCGACGGTATGTGGATCAGCCGGGCCGTGTTCTGCCTGATCCAGTGATGGCCTGTGAGTGCTGTGATCCTCTGGTGGCGCGTGACCTCCTGGAGGACGTGCTGCTGTGGCTTCCCCGCGGTGCTCGATCAGACCTTGGCCGGATGATCGCCGGACTGGACGCTGATTTCGATCGCCGCAGCGTTCCCCTCAACCCGCCCCTCATGCCGGCAAGCCCCCATGGTGCCTGCGGGTGGTGGCGTCGGCGCCTGTCGGAGAGCTGATGGGCTGGTGGGGCACTTTCCGATACCGAGCCCGCCTCTTCCGTTGTCCGGCGCGGGCGCGGGTAGAGGCAATTCGGCAGGAGTCGTTGTCGGTCCCGGCGATGTTGCCGCCGGGTGAGTCGCTCGACGACGGCCTGCGCAGAGACCGGGCCGGTGAAGCTCTCTTGGTCAGGAACTCGGGTCCGGCGGCTGGTGCAGTCCGAAGGGGGAACCCTGGTCGTCGTGGCAGAGCTGGAAGCGGCCGAACCGGGCGACCGACCCTTCGTCGCTTCCCAGGTCGATGTCGTCGACCCGGCCGCCGAGTTCGCGGACGCGTGCCACGGCGGACGGCATGTCGTCGACGGCGAAGAACAGGTACGGGCTCGCGCCCGCGTCCCCGCCGGGAACGTTGGGCGTACCGATCGCGAACCCGCCGCCGTCGGCCGGGCCGGGATCGAAGGTCCAGCCGAACAGCCCGCCGTAGAACGTCCGCGCCTGCTCGGGGTCGCCCGCACCCAGCTCGAAGAAGGAGACCTCACCGGCCATCGCGGGCACCTGCCGTCCGCTCGGAGATTTTCGGTCCACGCTACGGCCGGCCGGGGCCCGGTGCACTCCGCCGGGCCGCAGGGAAACCGCGTTGCCATCCGTTTCCCGGCTCCCTACGGTGCAGCGCATGCTGCCTGAGGTGAATACGGACGAGGAGTGGGACGCGGTCGTACCGGACGAGGCCGTGATGCGTCCTGGCGCGGAGGACCTCTGTGCGCGGCTCGGGCTCGCCGGAGCCGCCCTCACCCGCTTCCCGGAAGGTTCCCAGCCGGTGTACGCGGTCGGGGGCGAGCACGTACTCAAGTTGTTCCCTGGCGCGGCTGCCGAGGACGGCATCGCCGAAGGACGCGTGCTGACTCATCTCCAGCGGCGGCTGCCCGTCCCCACACCCGAGGTACACAGCTTCGGACCGTACGAGAACGGCTGGCACTACGTGCTGATGTCCCGGCTGCACGGTGAAGGCCTCGCCGTCGCCTGGGAACGCATGCCGCGGACGGACCATGAGCGGATCGTGAGCGAGGCCGGTGAGACGCTCGCCGCCCTGCACGCACTCGACACCGAGCCGCTCGCGGATGTACTCGGCCCAGGTGACTGGAGTGCGTTCCTGGGCCGGCAGCGGGCAGGCGCCGTCGGGCAGCAGCGGCAACGGGGGCTGGCGGGGGCCTGATCGGAGCAGATCTCCGACTTCCTCGACCGGGTGCGGCCGCCCGCCGCTCCTCGATCCGCCCTCCTGCACACGGAGTTCATGCGCGAGCACCTGCTCGTGGACGCGGGCAGCCCCCGGCTCACCGGGCTGTTCGATTTCGAGCCCGCGATGATCGGCGACCCTGCCTACGACTTCGTGGCTGTCGGACTGTTCGTGACCCGTGGGGACCGGCGGTTGATGACGCGGCTCCTGAAGGCGTACGGCCGGACCTTCGAACCGTCCGAACTCCTGGCGTACACGCTGCTGCACGTGTACAGCAACCTTCCCTGGTATCTGCGGGAGCTGCCCGCTCCTGCCGACGCACTCTGGACTCACTCGCGGACATGTGGTTCGGCGCCCTTTGACCCGCGCCGGTCACGGACGCCGCCGGCGCGCGGGCGTTCACCCGCAAGCCGCTCAGTACACGTCGCGCACATACCGCTTGTCGGCGGCGAGCTGCTTGACGTACGCGGCGGCAGCGTCCTCCTCCAGCCCGCCGTGGGCCATGGCGATGTCCCGCAGGGCCCGGTCCACGTCCTTCGCCATGCGGGAGGCGTCGCCGCAGACGTAGAAGTGGGCGCCCTCCTGGAGCCAGGCCCACAGATGGGCGCCGTGCTCGCGCATCCGGTCCTGGACGTAGACCTTGACCCGCTGGTCGCGGGAGAAGGCGGTGTCCAACCGGGTCAGTGTGCCCTCGCTGCGCAGGCGGTCGAGTTCGTCCTGGTAGTAGAAGTCCGTGGCCCGGCGCTGTTCGCCGAAGAACAGCCAGTTGGCAGCCCGGTGTCCGAGGGCGCGGCGTTCGTCGAGGAAGCCGATGAACGGGGCGACTCCGGTTCCGGGGCCGACCATCACCATGGGGGTGGCGGGGTCGGCCGGAGGCCGGAAGTGCGGGGCGCGCTGGACGAAGACCGGTACGGGGCTGCCTGCTTCCGCATCGGCGAGGAAGGTGGAGGCCAGACCCTTGCGGGGACGTCCGTGCCGGTTCTCGTAGCGGATGACGGACACGGTGACCTGGACCATACCGGGGTCGGTCAGCGGGCTGGAGGATATGGAGTACAGCCTCGGCCGAAGGCGTGTGAGGGCGCCGGTCCACTCGGCCGCCGTGGCACGGGCGGAGTGTTCGGCGATGACGTCGACGGCCTGCCGGCCCCAGGTCCACTGGGCGAGTTCACCCTTGTTGTCCGGGCGCAGCAGCTTCTTGAGGGTGCGGTCGTGGGTGCGGTCGGCAACCAGACGCAGGAGGTCCGGGGTGATCCCGGCGATGTCCAGATGGCGGTGGAGTGCCTCACCGAGCGGTACGGAACCGAGGCCGGGGACGTCGACGGGGGCCGAGGCGTCCAGGCCGGTGACGGCGAGCCATTCCGCCACGAGGTCGGGGCAGTTGACCGGAACGACGCCGAGCGCGTCACCTGCCTCGTACACCAGGGGTACGGCGCTGTCCCGGGTGTCGAACGTGAACTGGCGTACCTCCTTGGCCGCACCGGGCAGGCTGAGCAGCCGGTTGCCCGTGAGACGGGCGAGCGCGGGCGCCGCCTTGGAGGGGCGAAGGACGGCGGGAGCGGCCGCCACGGGCTCCGCCGGAGCGCCCAGGGCGGTGAACACCTCGTCGATCCACTGGCCGGCCGGCTCCTCGTAGTCCGGCTCGCAGTCGGTACGCGGGACGAGCCGCACGGCGCCCAGCTCGTGGAACCGCTCGTCGAGCCGCCGGCCGTGGCCGCAGAAGTCGTCGTACGAGGAGTCCCCGAGGGCGAGTACGGCGTAGCGCACGCCGTCGAGGCGGGGCGTGTCGGGGGCGTTGAGGGACTCCCAGAACCCTGAGCCGTTGTCGGGCGCGTCACCGTCACCGAAGGTGCTGGTGACGACCAGTAGATCGGCCTGGCCCGGCAGGTTCTCCAGCGGGCTGTCGTCCATCCCGAGGAGCGTCGTCGCCCGTCCCCCGGCGGTGAGCCGCTGCGCGGCGGCCGCGGCGACCTCTTCGGCGTTCCCGGTCTGCGAGGCCCACAGGACCACCACGTGGCGGGCCTGTTCCGAAGCCTGCTTCCTCGGCGCGGGGGCGGCGGGCACGCGGCTCCCGGGAGCGTCGCCCGGTGCGCGGGAGAACATCCCGGCCAGCACTCCGTTGACCCACAGGGCGTGCTCAGGTTCGAACGGAGCATGCTCGGGCAGGACGGGGGTGCCCACGGTCTGCGTGCCGAGTCCCGCGAGGAATCCGGACAGGTAGCGGCGCTCGTGGTCGGTCAGCGCGGGTGGCGCGGCGTCGGCGATCCCGAACACACCGGCGAGTGCTGCGGTGACCGGGGCGGCAGTCTCCGGCACGGGGGCGGGCAGAACAGCGGCGACCTTCGCGAGCGTCACCGCGCAGACCTTGAATTCCGGCTGGAACGAGACCGGGTCGACGGCATCGCTGGTCACCGCGTTGACGCTGAGGTACTCGCCGAACAGGTCGTTCCAGTGGAAGGGCGCGAAACAGTTGCCGGGCCGCACCCGGTCGGTCACGACGGCCGGCAGAACAGCCCGGCCGCGCCGCGAGGCGACCTCGATCGAATCGCCCTCGCCGATACCGAGTTCCTGCGCGTCCTGCGGGTTGATCTCCACGAAGGGGCCGGGGTTCAGCCTGTTGAGCTTGGCGACCTTCCCGGTCTTCGTCAGGGTGTGCCACTGGTGCTGCAGGCGCCCGGTGTTGAGCACGTACGGGAAGTCGTCGTCGGGCATCTCGGCCGCGGGTATGTGCGGGCGGGCGAAGAACACCGCCCGGCGACTCGCGGTCGGAAAGGCCAGGCGGGGCACGGTCCCGTCGGGGCGTACGGTCAGAGTCTGGCTGACCCCGTCGTTCACGTAGCGCACCGGATTGCGGTCGGGGCCGTCCTCGGTGGCGCTGGGCCACTGGACGGGGGTCTCGCGCAGACGCTCGTACGTCACCCCGCGCAGGTCGTATCCCGTCCTCGGGTTGTGGGCCTGCTTGATCTCTTCGAAGATCTCCTCGGCGCTGCTGTACCCGAAGGCGTCCTCGTACCCCATCTCGCAGGCGATCCGCGCGATGATCCGCCAGTCCGGCCAGGCCTCCCCGGGCGGATCGGCGGCCCGCCGGCTCAGCGTGAGGTTCCGTTCCGAGTTGATCATGACGCCTTCGGCCTCCGCCCACATCGCTGCGGGCAGGGCGACATCGGCGTACGCGTTGGTCTCGGTCTCGGCGAACACGTCCTGGGTGACGACGAATTCCGCTGCTTCGAGCCCCTCGATCACCGTTCTGCGGTTGGCCACGGATGCCACGGGGTTGGTGCAGATGATCCAGCAGGCCTTGATATCCCCGTCCGCCATCCGCCGGAACATCTCGACGGTTCCGGCGCCCGCCGCATCCGTGCGCAGCGTCCCCGGCCCGACGCCCCACAGCTCCTCGGCGAAGGCGCGATCCTCGTCGGCCGGCATGCTGCGCTGGCCGGGCAGGCCGGGCCCCATGTAACCCATCTCGCGGCCCCCCATGGCGTTGGGCTGGCCGGTGAGGGAGAAGGGGCCGCTGCCGGGGCGGCAGATGGCGCCGGTCGCCAGGTGCAGATTGATCAGGGCGTTGGTGTTCCAGGTGCCGTGCGTGCTCTGGTTGAGGCCCATGGTCCAGCAGCTCATCCACTCGCCTGACTCGCCGATCCAGTCGGCGGCACGCCGGATGTCCGCCTCCGGGAGGCCGGTGATCTCCGCGACCGTCGCCGGCGGGTAGTCCCGGAGGAAGCCGGGCATCGCCTCCCAGCCCTCGGTGTGCTCGGCGATGAACTCCGGGTCGGTGTGGCCGTTCTCGACAAGGAGGTACATCAGTCCGTTGAGCAGCGCCAGGTCCGTGCCGGGGCGGATCTGGAGGAACAGGTCGGCCTTGTCGGCGGTGGCGTTGCGCCGGGGGTCGACCACGATGAGCTTTGCCCCCGCCTTCACCCGGTCCATGAGGCGGAGGAACAGAATGGGGTGGCAGTCGGCCATGTTGGCGCCGATCACGAAGAACGTGTCGGCGTGCTCGAAGTCCTGGTACGAACCGGGGGGTCCGTCGGCTCCCAGCGACAGCTTGTAGCCGCTGCCCGCACTCGCCATGCAGAGCCGGGAGTTGGACTCGATCCACTTCGTGCGGACGAAGCCCTTGGCCAGCTTGTTGGCCAGGTACTGCGCCTCCAGCGTCATCTGCCCGGACACGTAGAGGGCGAGTGCGTCGGGTCCGTGCTCGTCCAGCACCGCGCGCAGCCGCCGTGCGGTCTCCTTGACGGCGGCCTCCATGGCCAGCGGTTCCGGTTCCTCGCTGCGGTCCGCCCGGACCAGCGCGGTCGTCAGCCGGCCCTGGGCGGCGAGCATGTCCGCACTCGTCGCGCCCTTGGTGCAGAGCCGGCCGCCGTTCGCAGGGTGTGCCTTGTCACCCGAGGCCTTGAGGACGGTGCGCCGCCCGTCGGCGCCCATGGCGAGGTCGAGGACGATCCCGCAGCCGACACCGCAGTAGGAACAGACTGTCCGCACCTGGGTGAGGGTGTCCGGCTGCGGATTCGGCGCGGTCATGTACGGCCTCTCATGGGGGATGCTGCTTCCGCAACGGTACGAAACGTCCGTTTCCCGTGTGTCACGCCGGACGATCAAGCACGGTTACGTCCCCTGCACAATCGGCTGCGCGGGCCGGTGAGGCCCCGTCCCGTACGCGCACATGACCCGTGCACAGGGCTGCGGGGTCGTCCGTGGCCGGGCCACGGTCCGGCCACGGCTCGTGCCGGCACCTTGGCCTGCCGCTCCCACTGTCAGAGACTTGGGCGATGACACAGCGCGTGGCTCTGGCGACGGTGATGGACCGGCTCTCCATCGATGCAGTGATCACTGACTATGCGGTGGCGGTGGACGACGGCACCTGGGACGACTACAGCGCGTTGTTCACCGAGGACGGCCGCGCCGACTACCGCGGGGCGGGAGGGATCGAGGGCACGGCCGCAGAGATCGCGCAGTGGCTCACCCGGACCCTGCGCGCCTTCCCCGTCCGCCAGCATCTGATCGTCAACCGGCGGCTCGATCTCCAGGATCTGGGCGGCTACCCCGGTGACCAGGCACGGGTGCGGGCGGACTATCTGAATCCGATGGGGCCGGAAGCCGGGGAACAGGGGACGGCACCGGCCTTCGTCTCCGGCGGCAGGTATGCCTTCGACCTGCTGCGTACCGAGCCGGGCTGGCGGATCCGTACCGTCGAGGCCCACGAGAAGTGGAGGTGCGCCCCCGGCGCCGTCGCCACCGGCTGATCCCCGGGCCCGCGGCGCCGTGTCGGGCGGCATGCCCACTGTGCGCTGCCGATCTTCTGCCCCACACTGGGATCACGTGGGCGGACCGGCAGGGAGGACACGGCATGCCGTTGTGGGGCGGGCGGGTTACGGCAGACCGGGATACGGGTGGTCCGGCCGGCACCGGGTCCCGGCCCGGCGTGCGTCTGCTGCGCTCACCCCGGTGGCGCGCCGCCGCGGCCCTGCTCGCGGGCGCCCTGCCTGCCCTGGCTTTTCCCGCGCCGTCGCTCTGGTGGTTCGCCTATGTCGCGCTGGTGCCCTGGCTGCTGCTGATCCGGTCGGCGGACACCGGGCGGCGTGCGGCCGTCGACGGATGGCTCGGCGGCATGGGTTTCATGCTCGCCGTGCATCACTGGCTTGTTCCGAGCCTGCACGTGTTCATCGTGGTTCTCGCGGCGCTGCTCGGCCTGTTGTGGGCCCCTTGGGGCCTGCTGGTGGCCAGGCTCCTCGGCGGATCACCGTCCGCCCTCCGCTCGATCGCGGCTGTCGCCGTGGTGCCTTCCGGCTGGCTGATGATCGAGCTCGTCCGCTCCTGGGAGGGGCTCGGCGGCCCCTGGGGGCTGCTCGGCGCCAGCCAGTGGGAGTTCGCGCCCGCTCTGCGGACCGCGTCGGTGGGCGGCGTGTGGCTGGTCAGTCTGCTCGTCCTGGCGGTGAACACGGCGGTCGCTCTGGTGCTCGGCGTTCCTGCGGCCCGTGCTGCTGCCGCCGCCTCTCTGGTGGCGTGCACGCTGTTCGTGGGTGCGCTATGGGTAGGGGCACCGCGGCCGGAGAGCACGGGAACGGCACGGATCGCCGTCGTGCAGCCGGGTGTCGTCGACGGCCCCGGCAGCATCGAGCGCCGGTTCGCGCGCAGCGAGGAGCTGACCCGTGGTCTCGCCGGCCGGGATGTCGACCTGGTGGTGTGGGGCGAGAGCAGTGTCGGTGTCGATCTTTCGCGCAGCCCGGCGACGGCGGCCCGGATCGCCGCGCTCTCGCGGCTGGTCGGGGCCGACGTGCTGGTGAACATGGATGCCAGGCGGACGGACGGCCCGGACCGCGCCGGGATCTTCAAGTCCGCGGTGCTGGTGGGTCCGGACGGGCCGACCGGGGACCGCTACGACAAGATGCGTCTGGTGCCGTTCGGTGAGTACGTTCCGGCCCGTGCGGTGCTGGGCTGGGCGACCTCGGTGGGCAAGGCCGCCGGTGAGGACCGGCTGCGCGGCAGCCGTCCGGTGGTGATGCGTCTGCCGGGCGAGGACGGGCTGCGGCTCGGACCACTGGTGTGCTTCGAGTCGGCGTTTCCCGACATGAGCAGACGGCTGGCCAAGGACGGCGCACAGGTGCTGATCGCCCAGTCGTCCACCTCGACGTTCCAGCACAGCTGGGCACCGGCGCAGCATGCGTCGCTCGGGGCGTTGCGCGCGGCCGAGAGCGGACGTCCGATGGTGCACGCCACCCTGACGGGCGTCAGCGCCGTGTACGGCCCGCAGGGCGACAGGGTGGGAGCGTGGCTCGGTACGGACGAGAGTGAGGCCGCCGTGTTCGACGTACCGCTCGCCCGGGGAACAACGCTCTATGCGCGCCTCGGTGCGTGGCCGGTGTACGGCGCGCTGGCGGTGCTGGCCGCCTTCTTCGCCGTACCCGGGGCGCGGTCCCTCAGGACGCCTGCTCCAACGCGTCGCGGACCACTCGCTCGCACAGACGGTGAGTCTCCAGAGCGTCCCGGGCGCTGAGCACCTTTCCGGCCCTGACCGCGTCCAGGAAGGACAGCACGCTCTGCTCGATGCCGCGCTGGCGTGCGACCGGTACCCAGTCACCGCGCCGCCGGACGGTGGGCTGGCCCTTGTGGTCGACGACATCGGCGAGGTTGAGGACCTGGCGCTTGGAGTCCTGCCCCGAGACTTCGAGGATCTCCTCGGTCGAGCCGTTGAGCCGGTTCATCATGCCGATGGCGGTGAAGCCGTCTCCCGACAGCTGGAGCACCACATGGTGCATGAGACCGTCGATGATCCGCGCCCGCACGACGGTGCCGGTGACCGGGCCGGGCACCAGGAAGCGCAGGGTGTCGACGACATGGATGAAGTCGTCCAGCACCATGCTGCGCGGGTCCTCGGGCAGCCCCACCCGGTTCTTCTGCAGCAGAATCACCTCGCGCGGGTGTTCGATGCACTGCGCGTAGGACGGGGCGAGTCTGCGATTGAACCCGACGGCGAGGCTCACGCCCCGGTCCTCGGCCAGGGCCACCAGCCGCTCGGAGTCGGCGAGTTCATGGGCGAGCGGCTTGTCGACGTAGGTGGGCACACCCGCTTCGAGCAGCCGCCCGGTGATCTCCGGGTGCACGGAGGTCGGCGCGTGCACGAAGGCGGCGTCCAGTCCCTGGGCCAGGAGCGAGTCGAGGTCCGCGTGGCGCTGCCGCGCGGGGATCCGATGGGCCTCCGCAACGGCTGCCAGGGTGGCCGGCGTACGGGTCTGCAGGTGCAGCTCGACCCCGGGCAGTGTCGTCAGAACCGGCAGATACGCCTTCTGCGCGATGTCGCCGAGCCCGATGCAGCCGACCTTCACCAATGTCTCCCTGTCGTCCTCGCACGCCGTGTCACGGCCGCGTCATATGCCCGTCCTTGGTTCCGGCAGCATACGTGCGCTGCGGCGGCCGCCAGTCGGCGATCCCGTCGAACGTCCGCAGGACGAGACCCGGACCGAGGCGGGAGACGGTGGACATCAGCCCGTTCCGGAATGCGACGGCCGGCCCGCTGGTCAGCTGCATCAGCCGCGAGATCTGGGCGGCCTTGCGGACGATCGCCGTCGTACGGGGCAGCCTGGCCGCACTGTAGGCGGCCGCCTGCTCCCCCACATCGCCGTCCGGCGCGACGTGGTGGGCGAGCACGATGGCGTCCTCGATGGCCTGGTTGCCGCCCTGGCCCAGCGTGGGTGCCATGGCGTGCGCGGCGTCACCCACGAGCACCGTGCGCCCCCGGTGGAAGGAGGGCAGCGGTTCGGTCAGCTGATACACGTCGTGCCGCAGGACCTCATCGGGTGCAACGGCGTCGATGATCCCGGGAACCGGGGCGTGCCAGTCGCCGAACCTGCGCAGCAGTTCCGCCCGCTCGTCGTCGGGCGCCACCGCCCCGGCCGGGGCGGTGGCCGCAGCGTAGGCGTAGATCCGGCCGTCCTTCAGCGGATGACTGCCCCACAGAGCGCCGCGGCCCCAGGTCTCCTGCGAGCCGATCGGGCTGGCGAGTGCGGGGGCGATGACGCGCCAGGTGGTGAATCCGCCGTAGGAGGGCCCCGGGTGATGCGGGAAGAGCGTGGAGCGTACGGCCGAGCCGATGCCGTCGGCCCCGATCACAAGGTCGGCCTCGATGTCCCCGGAGGGGGTTCTCACGACGGCCCGGCGTCCCCCCGGGCTGCCCACGCCGACGAGCTGTGCCGGAGTGCCGGTGTGCAGGGCGGTGTCGGGAATCCCGGCACGGAGCAGATCGATCAGGACGGAACGGTGCAGCAGGACCAGGGGGCCGCCGAACCGCTCCGCCGCGGCCGCGCTGTTCGTACGGGCGAGCCAGCGGCCGGCCGGGGTACGCATCCCGCCGTCGCCCTGCCAGGCCGCGAGGGACCTGATCGTGTCGCCGAGCCCGAGGACGTCCAGGGCTCGCTGGGCGTTGGGAGAGAGGCTGATGCCTGCGCCGACCGGCTCCACCGAGGGCGCACGCTCCAGGACGGTGACATGCCAGCCGCGCCGGTGCAGCGCCGTGGCGGCGGTGAGTCCGCCGATTCCGCTGCCGATGATCACCGCATGGGGTGCCGTCATGACCGAGCCCTCCTCGAAACTACACCTGTAGTTGCTACATCCACCGTACTACAGCCGTAGTGACGGCGGTAGATTGGCCTCATGCCCACACGCACCACCATGACGCCCGGCGCCTC
This sequence comes from Streptomyces sp. NPDC060035, assembly GCF_042736635.1. NCBI lineage: Bacteria > Bacillati > Actinomycetota > Actinomycetes > Kitasatosporales > Streptomycetaceae > Streptomyces > Streptomyces sp. NPDC060035. Next base: position 69,539 of record NZ_JBHWVO010000013.1, on the reverse strand, counting down.
CCGCGCCGGCCTGATCGCCGACACCGCGCTCACGCTGCTCGCAGAGCGCGGAATGCGGGGTCTCACCCATCGCGCGGTGGACGAGCGGGCCGGACTCCCCCAGGGGTCGACGTCGAACCACGCACGAACCCGGCAGGCGCTGCTGGAAGCTGCCGTGCGCCGGCTCGCGGAACGTGAGGCGCAGGTGCTCGCACCCGGGGAGCTTCCGGCGGACGGCGCCCCCGGCCCGGTCGCCGCCGGGCTGGCACGCGCGCTGCACCGCTATCTGACCGGCCATCCGGAGCTTCTGGTCTGCCGCTACGAGCTGGCCCTGGAGGCCACCAGACGCCCCGAGCTGCGGACGTTCTACGATGCCGCGGGCCGGCAGTTCCGCGAGCCTCTGGTCGCCCTGATGACCGCAGCGGGATCCGCCGAACCGGAGCGCCACGCGCTGTCGCTCGTGGCCTGGTCGGAAGGGATGATGTTCGCGTGCGCCGCGGGCTCGTACCACCGCTCCGTTCCGACCGAGGACGAACTGCGTACCGGCTGCGCCGAGCTGCTGCGCGGAATGCTCGGGGTACAGGCCGCCCAGAACCTCTGATTGCCGGCCCGGCTCATGATCATTGAGCGAGGATGACCGGCATGACGACAGACGAACGGACCGAACCCGCCTTCGACGCCGCCGAGCGCCCGATGCTCGAGGGGTGGCTGGACTACCACCGCGAGACGCTGGCCGTGAAATGCGCGGGCCTCACCGACACCCAGTTGCGGGAGGCATCCGTGCCTCCTTCGGAGTTCACACTGCTCGGACTCGTGCGGCATCTGGCGGAGGTCGAGCGCGGCTGGTTCCGCGAGGTGCTGGTCGGTGAGGACGTACCGCCGATCTACGGCACGGACGAGGACCCTGACGGGGAGTTCCATCTCACCGAGGCGGACACCTGGGAGGAGGCACAGGCGACCTGGCGCGCGGAGATCGAGGTGGCACGGGTGAACGCGGCGAAGTTCGAGCTCGACGGACTGTCGGTCGGCCTGAGCCGCCGGGGCATGCCCTTCACCCTCCGCTGGATCTACACGCACATGATCGAGGAGTACGCCCGGCACAACGGTCATGCGGACCTCGTCCGGGAACGGATCGACGGCGCGACCGGGGAGTGACGCTCCGGGCCCTCCACACGGCCCCTTGACGCTCCCGCTCCCGCACCCGGTTCCGGGGCACACCGCCGACCGCGTCACTCGTGCGGGCCAATCCTTGCTCACCGGCTGTCACCGGGCGGAACGACCGAGCAGAGTTGGCCGGGTGCATCGAATCAGAATCACAGCAACGCTGCTGGTGGGGATTGCTGTCACAGCTGCCTCCGGCTGCGTGTCGGTGGAGCCCTCGAAGAGAACCGTCGCGCCGCGTTCCGGGTCCGGCAGACCCGTCCAGGACGTGGCACCGCAGATTGTTCAGCCGCCTGTCCGGGACTCCCTCGAGGCCCTGCCGGATCCCGTGGCATCCGTACGGGCCGTGCCGTCGGGAGCTCCTTCCTCCGCCCGGAGAACCACGCCACGAGCCCCGCGGCAGTACGAACCGGCCGACACCCCGGGAGGGCGGACACCTCGCCAGGTGCCCGCCGTTCCGCCCGTAGTGCTCCCTGCTGTGCCGGGCTCCCCCATCACCGCAAGCGACGTGTGCGCGCTCGGGCGTGGGTACGGGCGATGGCCGGCGGGCAGCCCGGAGTCCCAGATCTGCCACGAGACATACGGCCGCTGAGCCCGGGAGGGCCCCGTACGCAGTGGGCCCGCCGGACACCGGCGGGCCCCCATCACTCCCCCGCGGCGCTGCCCCGCATCCTCTGCTCAAGCCGCCCGATGGCGGCACGGACGCCCCCGCCGTACCCATCGTCCCCGAGCACACCGGCGGCGTCCCACGCCCGGTCCAGATGGATCCGGGCAGCCTCGGGGCGCTGCAGCTTCAGATAGTCCGCCGCGAGATTGAGGTGCAGGGAGGGAAAGAAGGCCCGCACCGCGGATGCATCCCGGTGTTCCGCGATCCGCTCGCCGGTCAGGCCCTCCGCAGCTGTCAGCGCCCGGAGGTCCCATGCAAGCTCATCGCCGGGATCGTCCTGGGTGTCGGCCATGTAGTGCGCGAGGGTGCAGCGGTGGAGGGCTTCGCCCTCCTCGCCGATCTCCGACCAGATGACGCCGAAGCGATTGCGGGCCTCTTCCCTGTCCCCTCCGTGCAGCAGCATGATCGCCTGGCCGATCCTGGTCATGACGGCGTCCTTCGACGCTTCCTGCTGCTCCGCCACCGCGGTCTCCCTGATAGCCCGTCCAGCCCGTTCCGGTCGGTCGAACGCTAGCCGCAGCCGCCGGCAAACCCGCTCAGGCGCGGACCGGAACTGCCGGCCGGGTCACCCCTCACCCCAGGTCCGGGATGCGCCAGTCGATGGCCTCGTGACCCTGGGCGGCGATCGCCTCGTTGATCTGGGTGAACGGGCGGGAGCCGAACCACTTCTTCGCGGAGAGCGGCGAGGGGTGCGCGCCCTTCACCACCACGTGGCGCTCCTGGTCGATCAGCGGGATCTTCTTCTGCGCGTAGTTGCCCCAGAGCACGAACACCGCAGGGTCGGGCCGCTCGGCGACGGCGCGGATCACCGCGTCCGTGACCTTCTCCCAGCCCTTGGACTTGTGCGAATTCGCCTCGCCGCCACGCACCGTCAGCACCGCGTTGAGCAGAAGGACGCCCTGCTCGGCCCACGGCATCAGATATCCGTTGTCCGGGACCGGCAGGCCGAGCTCGTCGTTCATCTCCTTGTAGATGTTGCGGAGCGAAGGGGGCGTCCTGACGCCGGGCCGCACCGAGAAGCACAGTCCATGCCCCTGCCCCTCGCCGTGGTACGGATCCTGGCCGAGGATGAGCACCTTGACCCGGTCGTACGGGGTGGCGTCCAGCGCAGCGAAGACCTGCTCGCGCGGCGGATACACCGGCCCCTTGGCCCGCTCCTCCTCGACGAATTCGGTGAGCTCCTTGAAGTAGGGCTTCTGCAGCTCTTCGTCGAGGACGCCGCGCCAGGATTCGGGCAGCAGGTCGGTGTCGGTCACGTCCACAACCTCCGGTAAACAATCGGTTCTTGACCACAGAACCTACCGGGGGCCACTGACAACGGACGCCCGGAGCCCTACCAGCTGGCCTTGCGGTACAGCTCCCACATCTGCATGACCGTCTGCGGGTCCAGGGCGCGCTCGCCGCCTCCGATGTCCTCGCCGGCCGCCACGTACAGCTTGCCCTGCCACAGCGGCAGCAGCCGGACGTCCTCGACGAGGATCTCCTGAGCCCTCTTGAACTGTGTGGAAACGGCACCGCGGTCGCTCTCCTGGCGGGAGGACGCCAACTGCTGAGCGATCTCCTCGGTCAGGTAGGGCGTCCCGGTGACGCTGTCCTTACCCACGAAGGGGGCGATGAAGTTGTCCGGGTCCGGGAAGTCGGGGAACCAGCCACGGCCGAAGACCGGGTACTCGCCCTTGGTGAAGCCCTCCTGGAAGATCTTCCACGGCGCACTCTTCAGAGTGATCTTGAACAGGCCGGACTCCTCGAGCTGACGCTTGAGCTCGGCGAACTCGGGGGCGGTGGAGGAGCCGTAGCGGTCCGTGGTGAACCAGAACGTCATCTCGACCGGCTCATCGATCCCCGCTTCGGCGAGAATCGCCTTCGCCTTGGCCGTGTTCGAGTCGCCGAAAGCGTCGAAGAAGCTCGTGGTGTGGCCGGCGATGCCCTTGGGGACCATGGAGTACAACGGCTCCGCGGTGCCCTGGTAGACCTTGGCGACCAGGGCGTCACGGTTCACCAGCTGCGCGATCGCCCGCCGGACCGCGGGCTTTCCGGCGGCCGGGTCCCGAGGGTTGAAGACCAGGAAGCGGATGTCGGCACCGACGGTCTCGATGATCTGCAGACCGTTGTTGTCCTTCTTGTTGTCCTCGAGGCCGATGACCTCCTCGGCCGTCAGACCGCGGTAGGTGGCGTCGATCTCCTTCTTCTTCAGGGCATCCACCATGGGGGCGGAGTCCTTGAAGTAACGGATGGTGACGGCGGTGTTCTTGCGGTTGGCGAAACCCTTGTAGTTGGGGTTCTTGGTCAGCTCCGCCTTGTTCCCCGGCTCGTACGACTCCAGGATGTACGGCCCGGAGCCGGTGACCTTCCCGTCGTCACGGATCTTGTCCGCGGGGTAGTCACCGGGTGCGACGAGCGACATCGCCGGAGTCGCCAGGATGAACGGGAAGGTCGCGTCCGCCTTGCTGAGGTGGAAGACAACCGTGTCCTCCCCCTTGGTCTCCACGCGGTCGAGCGAGCCGAGCAGGCCGGCCGGGCCTCCCTTGACCTTGATCTTCACGATCCGGTCGATGGAGTACTTGACGGCCTCCGCGTCGATCGCCTCCCCGTTGGAGAACTTCAGGCCCTTACGGAGCTTGCACCGGTAGGCCATGCTCGTGGAGTCGGTGAATTGGCAGTCCTCCGCCGCGTCGGGCTCGGGGCTCATCGTGCCGGTAGGAAAGCTCACCAGGGTCTGGAAGACGTTCCTCATCAGCTCCCAGGAGCCGTCCCAGGCCGCTGCCGGATCGAGTGTCGAGGGCGAGCTCGTCGTCCCGACTGCTATCTGCTGGTCAGTTTCCGAGCTGCTGTCGGACAGCAGACCGCAGCCGGCCAGCAGAGAAAGAGATGCAAGGGCTGCAGCGGCCTGCAGACTGGCCCGGTAGAACACGTGAACGCTCCTCGATCAGCCATGGGTCGGCAGACCATACCGCAGCGCCCCACCGGGTCAATCCGCTGGCCCGGCGGGGCGCTTGACTCATTCAGGGCCAAACCGGCTCAGGCCGTACTCAGGCCACGCCAGCATTCAGGAAAATACCTCCGTCGACCACGAGCGTCTGCCCGGTGATCCAGTCGGACTGCGCGGAGGTGAGGAAGGCGGCCGCGCCACCGATGTCCTCCGGAACTCCGAGCCTGCCGAGCGGGTAGGCGGCGGCGGCCTCCGCCTCCCGGCCCTCGTAGAGCGCCTCGGCGAACTTTGTCTTCACCACGGCCGGAGCGATCGCGTTGACCCGGACGACCGGCGCGAACTCGTGCGCCAGCTGGAGGGTCAGGTTGACCATGGCCGCCTTGCTCATCCCGTAGGCACCGATGAAGGGCGACGCGGAGACACCGGCGACCGAGGCGATGTTCACGATCGCCCCGCCGTTCTCCTTCTGCCAGGCCTTCCAGGTCTGCTGGGCGAAGCCGAGCGCCGAGATCACATTGGTTTCGTATACCTTGCGGGCGACGTTGAGGTCGAGCTCGGCCATCGGGCCGAAGACCGGATTCGTACCTGCATTGTTGATCAGGTAGTCGACCCGGCCGAAGGCCTCCATGGCGCGCTCGACGGCTGCCGCCTGATGGGCCTCGTCGTGCGCCTTGCCGGCGATACCGATCGCCCGGTCGGCCCCGAGCTTCTCGACGGCCTCCTTGAGGGCGTCCTCGCCACGTCCCGTGATGACGACCCGGTCGCCCCGGGCGACGAGCGCCTCGGCGACGCCGTAGCCGATGCCACGGCTCGCACCCGTGATGAGTGCGACCTTGCCACTGTCCTGCACAGTCATGATGTCCGTTGCCCTTCCGGGGTCAGTTGAGCGGTCCGCCGGCGACGTACATGACCTGCCCGGACACGAAGCCCGCGTCGTCCCCCGTGAAGAAGGCGATGGCGTTGGCGATGTCCTCGGGCCACCCCACGCGCTGCACGGGGATCTGGGTGGCTGCCGCGGCCTGGAACTCCTCGAAGCCCATGCCGACGCGGGCCGCCGTCTGGGCGGTCATCTCCGTGACGATGAAGCCGGGGGCGACGGCGTTGGCGGTGACGCCGAACTTGCCGAGCTCCTTGGCGAGGGTCTTCGTGAAGCCCTGCAGACCGGCCTTGACGGCAGAGTAGTTGGCCTGCCCCCGGTTACCGAGAGCCGAGGAGGAGGACAGCGAGACGATACGGCCGAACTTGGCCCCCACCATGTGCGACTGGACGGCCTTCGCCATCAGGAACGCGCCCTTGAGGTGCACGTTCATGACGAGGTCCCAGTCGGCCTCGCTCATCTTGAAGAGCAGGTTGTCGCGGAGTACACCCGCGTTGTTCACGAGGATCGTCGGGGCGCCGAGCTCGGCGGCGACACGCGCGACGGCGGCTTCCACCTGGGCGCTGTCCGACACATCACAGCCGACGGCGAGGGCGGTGCCCCCCGCGGCGGTGATCTTCTCGACCGTGTCCTTGCAGGCCGCCTCGTCGAGGTCGAGTACGGCGACGGCGCGGCCCTCGGCCGCCAGGCGTACGGCTGTGGCGGCGCCAATGCCCCGCGCCGCTCCCGTCACGATGGCGACGCGCTGCTCGGTGGTGGACATGCTTGGTTCTCCTCGCCCTTGGATCGCGGCTCAGCGGACGTCAGGAAGTTCCCGATAACTGAGCAACCGCTTAGTACCTTCAGCAGACGAGACGCTAGAAGCCCTGGCACCCGGTGTCAACGGCCCACGGGGGCAGGGGCGCATGTCACACCGGACGGCGCCGCCGCCGGACCCGTCACGGGCGGCGCCACCGGCCTTCGACTCAGCGCACCAGCAGGTCGAGCAGCCGCTCGACCTCGGCTTCCGGGTCCGTGGTGAGACCGCTGTGCACGGCGCCCGGCTGGACCACCGTGGAGCGCGGCGCGATCAGCCAGCGAAAGCGCCGCCCCGCGTCATCACCGGCAGCCTGGCCCGCCGCGTCACCACCGCAGCAGACCCCCTCGACCGCGCGCAGAGCAGCCTGTACGCCCACCACATCGGCATGCGGATCCAGGGCCTTCAGCTTGCGCAGGTCCAGATGCGTGCGCGCGGCGACGAAGGACTTGGCCCGGCAGTACACCAGCACGCCCGCGTTGAAGCACTCACCGCGTTCGACCCGCGGAACAACGCGCAGTACCGCGTACTCGAAAACACTGCGCTCGCTCATCGGCCGCCGTCCTTGCTGCTCTGTCCGGCGTCCGCCTGCTCCGCGCGGTCCTTCCGGGTGGGATGCGGCCACGGCGTGAGGCGCTCGGCGAGCCAGCCGGGAGCCTGCGAGGCCCGCGTCCGTGTGGGCGCCTCCATCGTGATCCGCTCGTGGACGCTGCCGGCGCGCGCCAGCAACGGCGCCGCATACGCCCGGCGCAGCTGATCCGTCGTGTCGAAACCGGGTTCGCCCGCCAGCCACTCCTCGGGCACATCGGCGATCACCTCGGTCAGCAGTTCCTCGGTGACGAGCGGGGCAAGCTCGGCAGCGGCGGCTGCGATGTCCGGCCCGAACCGGGCGAGGACGTGGTCGGAGGCGTTGTACGGCTTGGCTGCCGACGCCTGCGCCCCCGGCCAGTTGTGGTGCCAGATCATCGTGGCCCCGTGGTCGATCAGCCAGAGATCGCCGTGCCAGACCAGCGTGTTGGGGTTCCGCCACGACCGGTCCACATTGTTGATCAGCGCGTCGAACCAGACGACCCGGCCGGCCTCCACCGGGTCCACCTCATAGGCGAGCGGATCGAAACCGAGGGAGCCGGGCAGGTAGTCCATGCCCAGGTTCAGCCCGCCGCTCGCCTTGAGCAGCTCCTGCACCTCTTGATCCGGCTCCGCGAGCCCGATGACGGGATCGAGCTGGATGGTCACCAGCTCGGGCACCCGCAGCCCCAGCCGTCTGCCGAGCTCCCCACAGATGATCTCCGCAACGAGGGTCTTGCGCCCCTGCCCTGCGCCGGTGAACTTCATGACGTACGTGCCGAGGTCGTCGGCCTCGACGATCCCGGGGAGTGATCCACCCTCCCGCAGGGGCGTGACATAGCGGGTCGCAGTGACTTCTGTCAGCATTTCCCCAGGCTATACGGCCCGGCTCCCTGGAGATCCACGGACCGGGGTCAGGGCCGAATAGCCTGAGGAATCACCCCGATCAGCCCTGGGGAGAATCTGGGGAATTTTGGGCGGCGGACCGCTCCCCGAGGAAGCCGTCGATCACAGCCCGGCACCGATTCCCTGCTCCGGCATGAAGTGTGCGTAGTAACCATGCGTGATCGACGGCCCCCACCGCTGGGCCAGGGTGACGACGGACTCGCCTGCCTCCAACATGACCGAGGCGCAGGTGTGCCGCAGTACGTGGCACGGATCACCGATGCCACCCTGTGCCACGGCAGGGCCGGCCTGCTGACCCTCGCCCGCGCCGTCGCCGCGGACAGCCCCGTCCCCGTGTCAGGAGGAGGAACTCTCTCGCCGGCAGCCTCCCGCCCGCCACGGGTGAGGTGACTCAGCCGACGATCGCGACTGGCGCGTCCCATGCGTTGCGGTCCACGGTGATGGTGTAACCGCCCCGCTTTTCCTTGCTGTTGACCATGTACTGGTGGGCGCGACTGTGGTTGGTGAACTGAGTGGGCTTCCACGGCCAGTCCGTGGTAGTCGTGTTCTTCTTGTCCCACAGCGCGTACCAGAGGTTGCCTGGCAGGTCAGTTTTGTTCGTAGCGGTGGCGATGGCCTTGGCGCTTGAGCTACTGAAGCCGTACAGACCGCCGCGGTAGGTGGCGTTGCGCAGCGTTCTGGTAAATGACCGCACGTAGGTCAGGACGGCGTCGTTACACGCCTTGTCGGCGATGTCGTACGGTTCCATGTCCAGATAGATCGGGCTGCCGGCTTTCATCCCGAGCGCCGATGCCTTGGCCACTGCGTCCTTGGCATTGCTCGCTCCGACAGAGGCGGCCGTGGAGGAGGTGAACTTTTCCTGGTTCGCACTCTTCTGGCACGGCGGCTGGGCGCCGACGTAGAGCGGTATGAGTTTCCAGCCGCTGGAGCTGACCGATCTTACCCAGGATGCGGTGAGATTGGGCTGGGCACAGCCGCGATTCCTGCCTCCGATGTAGACCGCGGCGCCGCCGTAGAAGCCTGTGTTCTTCCATGCTTTCATCGCCGCGAGCGAGGGGGCTGTGCATGCATCGAACGCACGCCCGGTATAGGTCTTCTGTGCAGGCCAGGCGGTATCCGCCATCGACGTCTGTGCTGCGATTCCGGCACCCGCGACGACGGCAGCAGCCGCCGTCGCCCAAGCAACGTAGCGGCCCTTCCTGGACAGCCGATGACTGGACAAACCCACCCCATTCGTAGTTCGGCACGCGGCCGAATCCTGACGCGCCCACGGAGACCGGATTGCCACCCTGTACGGGCTTCGCCGCACAGGTACAGCAGCACCTGCGCACACAGCGGCGCGGCGCATCCCCGCCGGAAGCATGAGGCGCGGCGCATCGCACAATAGCCGACGTCGGCGTCGTGACTGAGGCCACCGCAGGGACTTCGCGTAGCCGCGAAGCTCCCGACAATATCCACCTTTTCGTAGTCGCCGACGGCCCGTAGCCCAGGCCCGTTCGCTGCCGACGTGGGAGACCGCGGGTGTCGCAGAGCGACACGCCAGTACCGCGCATCAGCCCACCAAGCCATGGAGGAGGGCGGGTGGGTGACCGTCCGGAGCCTGTGGAGCCAAGGGCTGTACGCACCGACCGGCTCGCCGCCGTCCGCTGGACGGACGGGATCGAACAGCGCCTCGTACTGACCGGCACGGACGCGGCCGGAACCAGATCGGCGTACGCATCCTCCTCGCCGATTCCACCCCTCTGGCTGCTTCTGGAAGCCGGCGCACGGACCTCCCGCAAGAACGGCATGCTCAGAGAAGGTGCCCGGGACCTCGACCGTCTCGCCCGCCGCGTCGAACGGGACACGGCTCACTCGGTCTTCACGATCTCGGGCCTGCACCGACCCCGGCGTCGTCCAGCGCGGCGGCCGCCTGAGCCGCCAGGTCGGCGGCGACCAACCGCGCCTCCAGCGTCGGCGGTACGGAGCCGGATTCGGGTGTCAGCAGGAAGCGGCCCTGGTACCGCCCGTGGACGATGGCGCGCAATTCGATCTCGCCGTCCGGCCAGCCCTGTCGCTCCAGATCCCAGATCCAGTCGGCCACCTTCACCGTCCCGTCCGGGTCCAGTCGCGGCGGACGCCCGATGAGCGTGCCGTACTCGAAACGGCACGCCCGCAGTTCCAGCACCTCGATCAGTTCGCGCCGCACCCGTTGGACGACATCGTCGGAAGACGCACTGGAGCGGGCCAGACGGGTCGTGCCGTGCAGCCGCTCCAGATGCGTGGCGTCCGTGACCGACACCCACTTCAGCGTCCGGGCACGCGCGGCCAGCTGCGACACGATCAGGCCGACGACCAGGAGCAGGACGGCGGTCTCGATGTCGGCCCGGTCCTGGATGTGGAAGCTCCGGTACGGCTCGGTGTGAAAGAAGTCGAACCATGCGGCGGCCGACAGGGCGGCGAGCGCACCGGCAGTCCGGTTGCCGAACGCAGACACGGCCACGACCACGACGACGAGCAGCAGCGCGAGGTTGGTGTGCGTGACGGAAGTCCGCAGCGGCATCAGCACGAGAGCCGCGGCAAACGGTGCCAGGGCTCCGGCGGCGACGGCAGCCGTGTCCCGAAGCGGAAGCCTCATGATCCACCTCGCAGGATCCATCCCCCCACCGCTGACACGTCCAGCCTCCGCCCGGTGCGACGTGGATGACACCGGGCAAAGGGGTCTTTGACGGATCCCTGACGGTCGGCAGCGGAAGCGGAGCCGGCACACGACGGCGTGGTCTTCGGGGCCCACCTGGGTCCGCGCTCGCGTCGCCGGTGCAGGACCATGCCGGTCGGGGCGATGGTGAAGCCGACGAAGACGCCGGTCGCGAAGAGCGGGACGAGAGTGTTGGTGCCGCCGCCGGAGAAGACCGGAAGCGCGGCGGATACCGGCGCGAGCCAGACGACGCCGTGGCGGTGGACCTGGCGGTCGGCCTTGAGGCCGAAGACGTGGGGCACGTAGTTGTCGCGGGCCGGCAGCTTCAGCAGGACGGGCAGGCCACCGAAGGACGTGTTCGCGGACAGTGCGAGCAGCACCATGGTGGCCAGCAGGATGACGTCGAACCCAAAGTTGTGGCCGCGCCGGGCTCGTCCGCGAAGTACCGGCTGGTGAGCACGGCGGCGGCGTCCCGGGTTCCCGGATCGTCGACAACTTCGGTCGGCGGGCGATATGGATGAGCCCGACCGGTGCATCTTGACGCTCTTCTGACGCGCCCGCCCTGATCGGTCGTTGACACGTTGCTTACGCTGGCCCGGCCGTCCGCACGATGGACGGAACCCCCTCATCCAGCAGCAGCTCAGGAGTACCCCCATGGCATCCACGAAGGACGCGCACGCCGGACGATTGCGCGCGTGGATGCTCGAGGGCCTCTCCGACATGGGGAAGGGCAAGCCCTCCCGGCCCGTGGAGTCAGCCCCGGCGTCCGGTCATCAGGGGCAACGCTGGTGGCGGGTGATGTGCCTGACCGGTGTCGACTACTTCTCCACCCTTGGCTACCAGCCCGGCATCGCCGCCCTGGCAGCCGGGCTCCTCTCGCCCGTCGCGACGATCGTCCTCGTGATCGTCACCCTGGCCGGCGCACTTCCCGTGTACCGGCGGGTGGCCGAGGAGAGCCCGCACGGTGAGGGCTCGATCGCGATGCTCTCGCGGCTGCTGTCGTTCTGGAAGGGCAAGCTCTTCGTCCTCACCCTCCTCGGTTTCGCCGCCACCGACTTCCTCATCACCATCACGCTGTCGGCGGCCGACGCCTCCACCCACCTGGTGGAGAACCCGCACCTCGAGGAAGCCCTCCACAACAAGCAGGTGCTGATCACCCTCGTGCTGATCGCGCTGCTCGGCGCGGTGTTCCTCAAGGGCTTCCTGGAGGCCATCGGCGTCGCGGTCGTCCTCGTCGGGATCTACCTCGCCCTGAACGCGGTCGTCGTGGTCAACGGTCTGTGGCACGTGGTCACCGAGGGCCACGTCGTCACCGACTGGAGCACGGCCCTGACCGCCGAACACGGCAACGTCTTCGCCATGGTCGGTGTCGCCCTGCTCGTCTTCCCCAAACTCGCCCTCGGCCTCTCCGGCTTCGAGACCGGCGTCGCCGTCATGCCGCACGTCAAGGGCGACCCCGGTGACACCGAGGAGAAGCCCACCGGCCGCATCCGGGACACCAAGAAGCTCCTGACGACCGCCGCGCTGATCATGAGCGTCTTCCTGATCACCACCAGCTTCATCACCACCGTCCTCATCCCCCACGAGAAGTTCGAGTCCGGCGGCGACGCCAACGGCCGCGCACTCGCCTACCTCGCGCACGAGTACCTCGGCAACACTTTCGGCACCGTCTATGACGTATCGACCATCGCGATCCTGTGGTTCGCCGGGGCTTCGGCCATGGCCGGACTGCTCAACCTGATGCCCCGTTACCTTCCCCGCTACGGCATGGCCCCGCACTGGGCCCGCGCCGTGCGCCCCATGGTCATCGTCTTTACTCTGGTCGCGTTCCTGGTGACCTGGCTCTTCGACGCCGACGTCGATGCCCAGGGCGGCGCGTACGCCACGGGCGTCCTGGTGCTGATCTGTTCTGCCGCCATCGCGGTGACGATCGCAGCCCGCAAGGCCGGCCAGCGCGGCTGGACGATCGGCTTCGCCGTCATCTCGGCCGTCTTCCTCTACACCACCGTCCTCAACGTCATCGAGCGCCCCGACGGCGTGAAGATCGGTGCCTGCTTCATCACCGGCATCATGCTCATCTCCCTGCTCTCCCGTCTCGGCCGCGCCTTCGAACTGCGCGTCACCCACGTAGAGCTGGACCAGACGGCCGAACGGCTCGTCCGCGACATCTCGCACCGCACGGCCCGGTTCGTCGCCAACGAGCCCGATCACCGCGACATCGCCGAGTACCGCGACAAGATCGACCAGATCCGCGCCGACAACGACATCCCCACCACCGAGGACTTCGTCTTCGTCGAGGTCACGGTCACCGACCCCTCCGAGTTCGAGGCCGAGCTGACCGTGCGCGGAGAGGTCCTGCACGACCGCTACCGCGTTCTGACGGTGGAGAGCTCCTCCATCCCCAACGCGCTGGCCGCCCTCCTCCTCCACTCCCGCGACCTCACCGGCATCCGCCCCCACATCTACTTCGAGTGGACCGAGGGCAACCCCTTCGCCAACTTCCTCCGCTTCTTCCTCCTCGGCCAGGGCGAAGTCGCCCCCGTCACCCGCGAAATCCTCCGCGAAGCGGAACCGGACCGCACCCGCCGCCCCCGCGTCCACGTCGGCTGAGGGTCCCCGGGACGAAGAGGCTCGACTGCGCATGCTCGTCCGCGGTCCGGCATCGCCAGCTTCTGGCCGACCTGGAGGAAGCACAGCAGCGGCGCCTGCCGTGGGAAGCCGCGAAGCTGCAGGCGAAAGCCGATTACGCAGGGGCATGCTGTGTCCAGCACCTCGAAGCGCAACACGGAGCATGACGGCGCGCCGTGGGCCTGACCGAGTCTGACCGATCGCCACCTCTGACGCGTCAGCGCCCTCATCCAGAGAGCCGAGCGGTCACACCGAGCCGGCCGACCGCCTTCACGTCACGGACCCCGTGGATGGTTCGCGATCTTCGTGATAGGGCCGGTCCCTGACCACCGCTCTCATGCTGCCCGAGCGGTACGCCGCCGTCGGGCAGATGGCACAGCACGCGCCTTCGAGGCGGTGCTCGCCCAGAGGGCTGATCGTGCGCTCCGGCAGGGCCGTGGTCGAACGGCTCTCCCACCTCCGCGAGATCGCCGGCACCCAGCAGCACGCGGACCTGAGCGGTGAGCGGGCCGAACTGGACCGCGAAGCCGTGCTGCGGAGACGCCCTCAGGCCGCGCTCGTCGACGAACTCGCTCACACCCATACGAGGCGCTGCGGAAATACCGCTCCGAACAAGACAGACCGCGTCTCGCGGGCGGGCTTTGGTGAGTACAGCGGGACGCATCGAGGACGACCTCCTGAGGAGACCGGACCGGTAGACCGAGGGAGAGCCGCTGGGTCCCTGCCGGTATCGAGATCCGGTACCGGCAGGAACGTGCGCGAACGCAGAGCGGGGGACGCCGCCGCGTTCCACCGCCGACGACGCCGGGAGCGAGGAGGGGAGGGTCCCGGCACCCGGCGATGTCGTCGGCGTTCGCCACCTCGAGCGGCGTACGGAATCCAGGCGACGGCCGGGCGGGCGCCCTGCTGCGGGCGCGGACATCGACACCCTTCCGACAGCCCCGGCCGGACAGACGTGGAGACATCGGCAGTCCCCTCGCCGAGGACGCGACCGTGGAATGGCCGGGATGCGCTGGTAGCGGACGCGGGGGAGCCCGGGCGGGCTAAGGGCTGTTCCGTAATCCCTGGTGGATCAGCGCACGACGTCAGATGCGGTGCATCGCAAGGCGGAGGGACGTCCGCATACTGGATGTATTCGGACGTTCCGACAACGCGGCGAGGCGCCGTAGCTGTCGTCGTGCGCCCGCCAGGGATTACGGGACAGCCCTTAAAGGCCGTCGGATTTCCACAGGCGGGCACAGCGGCGTATGGGTCCCGTCAAAGAGGCTCCGATGGACGTAAGGGACCTGTCAACGGAAGACACAAACGCTCGGTATGGGTCTTTGCTCAAGGTGTCCGAGTGTCCGAATCTCACCTAGGAGCACACGATGGCCGACGTGGCCTTCGTCGTCACCACGATCGCGGTATTCGCGCTGGTGGCACTTGTCGCCAGGGGGGTGGCCAAGCTATGACCGCCGAAAACATCGTCGGCCTCGTTGTGGCTGCCGCTCTGCTGGGCTATCTCGTCCTCGCCCTTCTCTACCCGGAGAGGTTCTGAGCCCGATATGAGCCCCGTCCTCGCCGGCGTTCTCCAGGTTCTCGCGCTCGTCGTGGCGCTGGGTCTGGCGTACCGCCCGCTCGGCGACTACATGGCCCGCGTCTATTCCTCTCCGAAGCATTTGCGGGTGGAGAAGTGGATATACAGGACCATCGGCGCCAATCCGAATACGGAGATGCGTTGGCCCGCCTATCTGCGCGGTGTACTCGCCTTCTCGGCCGTGAGCGTCCTCTTCCTGTATCTGCTGCAGCGACTCCAGGGCTCCCTGCCCGGTTCGCTCGGCTTCTCCTCGATCGACCCCGATCAGGCGTTCAACACGGCGGCCTCGTTCGTCGCGAACACCAACTGGCAGTCGTACTACGGCGAGCAGGCCATGGGCCACGTCGTGCAGACCGGCGGCCTCGCGGTGCAGAACTTCGTCTCGGCCGCCGTCGGCATCGCCGTCGCCGTGGCCCTAGTACGCGGCTTCGCCCGCTCCCGCACCGGTGAGCTGGGCAACTTCTGGTCCGATCTGGTACGCGGCACGGTACGGATCCTGATCCCGATCTCCGCGATCGGGGCCCTCGTACTGGTGGCGACCGGTGCGATCCAGAACTTCTCCGGCATCCATGAGGTCGGCCAGTTCATGGGGGGCACCCAGGAGTGGAACGGCGGTGCGGTCGCATCCCAGGAAGTCATCAAGGAACTGGGTACGAACGGTGGCGGGTACTTCAACGCCAACTCGGCCCATCCCTTCGAGAACCCGAACGGGCTCTCCAACCTCTTCGAGATCTTCCTGATCCTCGTCATCCCGTTCGCCCTGACGCGCACCTTCGGCCGGATGGTCGGTTCACTCAAACAGGGGTACGCGATCCTCGCCACGATGGGCGTCATCTGGCTCGGCTTCACCGCGCTGATGATGTGGACCGAATTCGCCCACCACGGGCCCGCGTTCGATATCGCCGGCGGGGCGATGGAGGGCAAGGAGAACCGGTTCGGCGTCGGTGGCTCGTCCATCTTCGCGGTGGCCACGACGCTGACGTCGACCGGCGCGGTGAACTCGTTCCATTCCTCGTTCACGGGCTTCGGCGGCGGCATCACGATGCTCGGTATGCAATTGGGTGAGATCGCTCCCGGTGGTACCGGTTCCGGTCTTTACGGAATGCTGATCATGGCGATCATCGCGGTATTCATCGCCGGTCTGATGGTCGGCCGTACGCCGGAATACCTCGGCAAGAAGATCGGCACCCGCGAGATCAAGCTCGCCGCCTGCTACATCCTGATCACACCGGCCCTGGTGCTCTGCTTCGCAGCCGCCGCTATGGCTCTGCCGACACCTGCCGATTCGATGACGAATACCGGGGCGCACGGCTTCTCGGAGATCCTTTACGCCTATACCTCCGGTGCCAACAACAACGGCTCGGCGTTCGCCGGGCTCAACGCGGACACCCAGTGGTTCAACACCACCATCGGACTCGCGATGCTGCTGGGCCGCTTTCTGCCCATGGTGTTCGTCCTCGCCCTGGCGGGCTCGCTCGCCGAGCAGAAGCCCGTACCGGCGACGGCCGGAACCCTGGGCACGCACAAGCCGCTGTTCAGCGGGCTGCTGGTCGGCACGATCCTCATCATCACCGGC
Organism: Streptomyces sp. NPDC060035; assembly: GCF_042736635.1. Taxonomy (NCBI): domain Bacteria; kingdom Bacillati; phylum Actinomycetota; class Actinomycetes; order Kitasatosporales; family Streptomycetaceae; genus Streptomyces; species Streptomyces sp. NPDC060035. The sequence continues at coordinate 53,200 of NZ_JBHWVO010000013.1, read as the reverse complement.
CTGACCTACTTCCCGGCCCTCGCGCTGGGGCCGCTGGCCGAGGGGCTGGCGTCATGACCACTCGTCTGAAGCAAGAGGACTCGATGTCCACAGTCACCCCTTCCCGGGCACCGCACCAGGACGCGCCCACAGGTCACCAGGGCGAAGGACGCGTCGGCGGGGGCCTGTTCGATCCCAAGCAACTGATCAGGTCCTTCCCCGACGCCGTACGCAAGCTCGATCCCCGGGTGATGGTCAAGTCCCCGGTGATGTTCGTGGTGCTGGTCGGTTCGGTGTTCACCACCGTGCTCGCGGCACTGGATCCGACCGACTGGTTCGGCTGGGCCATCACCGTCTGGCTGTGGCTCACGACGATCTTCGCCAATCTGGCGGAGGCTGTCGCCGAGGGCCGCGGCAAGGCCCAGGCCGACACGCTCCGCAAGGCGAAGACCGACACCGTCGCCCGCCGGATCATCGGCAGGAACGAGGAGCGAGTTCCCGGCGCCGACCTGCGCATCGGTGATCTCATCGTCTGCGAGGCCGGTGACATCATCCCCGGCGACGGGGATGTGGTGGAGGGCGTGGCGAGCGTCGACGAGTCCGCGATCACGGGTGAGTCCGCGCCCGTCATCCGTGAGTCGGGCGGTGACCGCTCGGCGGTGACCGGCGGTACGAAGGTGCTCTCCGACCGCATCGTCGTCAAGATCACCACCAAACCCGGTGAGACGTTCATCGACCGGATGATCGCCCTGGTCGAGGGCGCGGCACGGCAGAAGACACCCAACGAGATCGCCCTCAACATCCTGCTGGCGTCCCTCACCATCGTCTTCCTGCTCGCCGTCGTCACCCTGCAGCCCTTCGCGATCTACGCAGGCAGCGAGCAGTCCATGATCGTGCTGGCCGCCCTGCTGGTCTGCCTGATCCCGACCACCATCGGCGCGCTGCTCTCCGCGATCGGCATCGCCGGCATGGACCGGCTCGTGCAGCGCAATGTGCTCGCCATGTCCGGGCGGGCCGTCGAGGCCGCGGGCGACGTGTCGACGCTGCTGCTCGACAAGACCGGCACCATCACCCTCGGCAACCGGCAGGCGGCCGAGTTCCTCCCGGTCGCGGGCGCGACGGAGGCCGAACTGGCGGACGCCGCCCAGCTCTCCTCGCTGGCCGACGAGACGCCCGAGGGGCGTTCGATCGTCGTGCTGGCGAAGGAGAAGTACGGGCTGCGCGAGCGTCACCAGGGCGAACTGTCCGGTGCCGCATGGGTTGCCTTCACCGCCCAGACCCGGATGTCGGGTGTCGACCTCACCGAGAAGGGCACCGCGCGCAGGATCCGAAAGGGGGCGTCGGGATCGGTGCTCACCTGGGTCCGCGACCAGGGCGGTGCGGTCTCCGAGGACGCCGGTCGGCTGGCCGACGCGATCTCCGAAGCCGGCGGTACACCACTCCTGGTGGCCGTCCACGATGACCGGGGTGCGCGGGTTCTGGGTGTCGTCCACCTCAAGGACGTCGTCAAGGAGGGCATGCGCGAGCGGTTCGACGAGCTGCGCCGGATGGGCATCCGTACCGTCATGATCACCGGCGACAACCCGCTGACCGCAAAGGCCATCGCCGAGGAGGCGGGTGTCGACGACTTCCTCGCCGAGGCCACCCCCGAGGACAAGATGGCCCTCATCAGGCGGGAGCAGGCCGGCGGCAAACTCGTCGCGATGACCGGCGACGGCACCAACGACGCCCCGGCGCTCGCCCAGGCCGATGTCGGCGTGGCCATGAACACCGGAACCTCGGCCGCCAAGGAGGCCGGGAACATGGTGGACCTGGACTCCAACCCGACCAAGCTCATCGAGATCGTCGAGATCGGCAAACAGCTCCTGATCACCCGTGGCGCACTGACGACGTTCTCCATCGCCAACGACGTCGCGAAGTACTTCGCGATCATCCCCGCCATGTTCGCCGTGGTCTATCCGGGCCTGGACAAGCTCAACGTCATGGACCTGTCCTCACCACGGTCCGCGATCCTGTCCGCCGTCATCTTCAACGCGCTCATCATCATCGCCCTGGTGCCGCTCGCCCTGAAGGGCGTGCGCTACCGGCCCAGCGGCGCCGACACGATGCTCCGGCGCAACCTCGGGATCTACGGACTCGGCGGCCTGGTCGCCCCGTTCATCGGCATCAAGATCATCGACCTGATCATCTCCCTCATCCCCGGAATCGGCTGACCTGCCATGAACAACTCCGTAGGAAACTCAGCCCGACTGCTCTGGGCAGGACTGCGCGCCCTGCTCGTCCTCACCCTGGTCTGCGGCGTCATCTACCCGCTCGCCGTCACCGGCGTCGCCCAGGGCCTCATGCCCGGCCGCTCCAACGGCTCCGAGCTCACGGCGAACGGCAAGGTCGTCGGCTCCGAACTCATCGGCCAGCGCTACGACCTGCCCCTGAAGGAGGGCCAGGAGACCCCGGCCCCGGACCTCAAGTGGTTCCAGCCCCGCCCCTCCAACGGCCTCGGCACCAACAGCGTCAACACCCAGTACTCACTGATCCTCTCCGGCGCGACCAACCGCTCCGGCGACAACAAGGAACTCATCGACTGGGTCACCACCGCCAAGGCCGCCGTCGTCAAGGACAACTCCGTCCCCGGCCACCCCGTCAGCCCCTCCCAGGTGCCCGCCGACGCCGTCACCTCCTCCGGCTCCGGCCTCGACCCCGACATCTCCCCGGCCTACGCCCAGCTCCAGGTGAACCGCGTCGCCGAGCGCAACCACCTCCACACCGCGCAGGTCGAGAAGCTCGTCGACCAGCACACCGACGGCCGGATCCTCGGCTTCGTCGGCGAACCCCGCGTCAACGTCCTCCAGCTCAACATCGCGCTCAAGGACCTCGTCGAGCAGTGACCGGGTCACAGCAGTGGGCGGGAGCCGGGGCTGCAAGCACACGCCCCGGTTCCCGCCCTTGTTCCCGGTCGCCACGGCTCGCGCACAACAGGGAAGGCGGAACGCCGATGACTCGGGTACTGGTGGAGGAGGACGAACCGCAGCTCGTCCGGGCTGTCGCGATCAATCTGCATGCCCGCCGATACGAGGTGGACGCCGCCCCAGCGGAAACATGGCTCTACGGCTGGCCGCGGCACACCCCCCTGACGCTGTCCTGCTGGACCTCGGACTGCCGGACATGGACGGCATCGAGGTGACGCAAGGGCTGCGGCGGTGGTCCCGGGCGCCGATCCTGGTGGTCTCCGCGCGAAACGCGTCCGACGAGAAGGTCAGAGCACTCGATGCGGGTGCCGACGACTACATCACCAAGCCGTTCGGCATGGACGAACTCCTCGCACGGTTGCGGGTCGCGACCCGGCGCGCAGGCTCCGCATCCCCTGCGGGTGGCGAGGGGACGGTCGTCACCGACGGGTTCGTCCTCGACCTGGTCACGAAGGAGGCCAGGCACGACGGGCACACCGTCCGACTCACCCCGACCGAGTGGCAGTTGCTGGAAATCCTGATCGGAAACACCGGCCGGCTCGTCGGCCGACGACAGCTGCTGGACGAGGTGTGGGGGGCCTCCACACCGGACGCACAGTAACTATCTCCGCGTGTACATGGCCCAGTTGAGACGGAAACTCGAACCCGACCCTGCGCATCCCCGTCACTTCATCACCGCCCCGGGCATGGGATACCGCTTCGAGAGGTGAGGGCCGGCACGCATCCTCCTCGAAGTTCCCCTCCAATCCAGTCGACTTCAAAGAACGGAACCTGTCGGGACCAAGGGGACGCGGGAAGCTCCGGATCTACCTCGGCGCAGCGCCGGGCGTAGGCAAGACGTACTCGATGCTCTCGGAGGCGCACCGCCGAGTGGAGCGCGGCACCGACTGCGTCGTCGGCCTCGTGGAACATCACGACCGCCCGCGCACCGAGGTCATGCTGCACGGCCTGGAGCAGGTCCAACGGCACACGATGCAGTACCGCTCCGCCGTCTTCACCGAGATGGACGTCGACGCCGTCCTGGAGCGTGCTCCGGCGGTGGCTCTGGTGGACGAGCTGGCACACACGAATGTGCAGAAGCGACGGCCTGACCTCCGCCTCTCCCAAGGACCTTGCCGTCCAGCGCACTCTGGTCGAGAACGTCGGTGGCACGTTCCACCACGTCATCGGCGACGATGTGCCGCAGTCCCTGCTGGAGTTCGCGCGCGGTGTGAATGCCAGCCAGATCATTCTCGGCTCCAGCCGGCGCAAGGCTTGGCAGTACATCTTCGGACCGGGCGTCGGCGCGACGGTGGCCAGGGACTCCGGTCCCGACCTGGACGTCCACATCGTCACGCACGAAGAAGTCGCCCGCGGGCGGAGGCTGCCCGTGGCCCGGCATGCCCGCCTGAGCACCGCCCGAAGTGTCTGGGGCTGGGTGGTGGGTGTGGCCGGCCCTGCCCTTCTGGTTGCGGTACTCACCAACATCGACGCGGATCTCGGGCTCGCCAACGACATGCTTCTGTTCCTGTCGCTGACGGTGGCCGCCGCACTGATGGGCGGGCTGCTTCCGGCGCTCGGTTCCGCCGCGCTCGGATCGCTTCTGCTGAACTACTACTTCACACCACCGTTGCACCGGCTGACCATCGCCGATCCGAAGAACATCCTCGCCCTCGCCATCTTTGTGAGTGTGGCGGTCTCGGTGGCCTCTGTGGTGGATCTGGCGGCCCGCCGCACCCACCAGGCCGCCAGGCTGCGCGCCGAGTCCGAGATCCTGTCCTTCCTCGCGGGCAGTGTCCTGCGCGGCGAGACCACCTTGGACGCGCTGCTGGAACGGGTACGGGAGACCTTCGGCATGGAGTCCGTCGCACTGCTGGAGCGGCACAGCGAGGTCGAGTCATGGAACTGCACGGGAAGCGTCGGGCCGACGCCCGTCGCCCGCCCCGAGGATGCCGATGCGGACATGCCCGTCGGTGGACACATGGCACTGGCCCTCTCCGGGCGTGTGCTGCCGGCCGAGGACCGCCGGGTACTCGCCGCCTTCGCCGCCCAGGCCGCCGTCGTGCTCGACCGTCAGCGCCTGCGCGGCGAGGCCGAACAGGCTCGTGAGCACGCGGAGGGCGACAGGATCCGCACGGCACTCCTGGCCGCAGTCAGCCACGATCTGCGGACTCCCCTGGCGACCATCAAGGTATCCGTCACGTCCCTGAGCTCCGCCGACGTGGAGTGGTCCGCGAAGGACCGGGCCGAGTTGCTGGTCGGAATCGAGGAGGGCGCCGACCGCCTCGACCATCTGATCCGGAACCTTCTGGACATGTCCCGGCTGGAGACCGGAACGGTTCGGCCGCTGATCCGGGCGACGGACCTCGACGAGGTCGTTCCCATGGCGCTCGGTGGTGTTCCGGACGGAAGCGTCCGACTGGACATCCGGGAGGATCTGCCACTGGTGGCGGTCGATCCGGGATTGCTGGAGCGCGCCGTCGCCAACGTCGTCGAGAACGCGGTGAAGTACAGCCCACGAGGCGAACCGGTGCTGGTAGCGGTCAGCGCCATGGCCGACCGTGTCGAAGTCCGGGTGATCGACCGCGGGCCGGGCGTACCGGACGAGGCCAAGGAACGGATCTTCGCGCCCTTCCAACGCCACGGCGACACGCCGCGCGGCGCCGGTGTCGGCCTGGGTCTCGCGGTGGCCCGTGGCTTCGTGGAGGCGATGGGGGGAGTGCTCGCCGCGGAGGACACCCCGGGAGGGGGCCTCACCATGGTGTTCACGCTGCGCGCCGCGGGCGGCGGGCCCCCGGTCAGGCCCGACCTTCCGGCCACGATGACGTCATGACACCTGCCCTTTGCCGGGCCTCGGAGGCACAGGGCCGGTCAGCTCCCGGACGTCCAGCGGCAGCCGCCAGGCCCACGCCACGAGGCCCTTCCAACCGGCATGCATCCAGGCTGCTTCCGGCACCGGCGCGGCGAGGGCCCCGGCCGTCCTCGGGCACGAGCGGGCGAATCGTCACACCATGCAATCGTCACACCATGCATGGGTCGCGGCGCCGAAGAGGATGCGAGCGCCCGCCGGACGTACACCACCCGCTCCCCCCGGCACGACCCTCTCGAACGAGGCGTGCAGCATGGGCAGGAATCGGGACGGCGCCTCCACGTAGCTGTTGGCGAAGAGGGCAGAAGACCCCAGGCCGAGGGCATACGGATCGCCGCGCAGGACTACACGGTTCGCACAGCTCACGGCAACGACCTGTGGCTGGAGATCGCTGTCCGCCCACCAGCGGCCGGCTCGCAGCGACGATCAGGCCGACGATGTTCTCAGTGCTCACGGAAGACCACACGGGACGCACAACTGGCAGCCCCTTTCAGGTCGGTGGGCAGGGGAAACGCGACGGCGCGGCGCGGACGATTCACAGTCCGATGTCGCGGCCGTTGATGTCGGCGAGGGATTCGCGGCGTATCAACAGCCGGGCGCGGCCTTCGTGGACAGCGACCAGCGGTGGTCGCCCGACCGCGTTGTAACTGGACGCCATGGAGAGGTGGTAGGCGCCCGCGACCGGAATGGCCACCAGGTCGCCCGGGTGGATGTCGCCCGGCAATGCCGCATCGGCAGCGAGAACATCACCCGCCTCGCAGTGCCGGCCGACCACGGTCGCCGTGCAGGGCTCGGCCGTCGAGCGGCGGCCGACGAGCTGGGGCGCATAGCGGGCGCCGTACAGGGCGGGCCGCGGGTTGTCGCTCATTCCGCCATCGACGGCCACGAAGACGCGGTCGCCGGTCCTCTTGACGGCGAGTACCCGGTAGAGCGCCACGCCTGCGGGCCCGACCACTGCGCGACCGGGCTCGATGGTGAGCCGGGGCACGGGGATGCCGGCTGCCGCACAGTTCGTGGCCAGTTCGCGGCGGATGCGAGCGCCGAGGGACGGGATGTCCAGCGGGGACTCCCCCGGCCGGTAGGCGACCGCGTGCCCGCCTCCCATGTCCAGCTCCGGCAGCATGACTCCGTGTTGCCGGCGTACCTGGGCCAGCAGCCCGACCATGCGTCGGAGCGCGGTCAGGTAGGGCTTGACCGTGGTGATCTGCGAGCCGATGTGGCAGTGCAGTCCGACCAGTTCCAGGTGCGGCTGGTCGAGTATCCGGGCGATGGCGTGCCGGGCGCTGCCGTCGGTGAGGGAGAGCCCGAACTTCTGGTCCTCCGTGCCGGTGCGGATCGCGGCGTGGCCGCCCGCGCTGACGCCCGGGACCACGCGTACCAGCACCTTCTGGCGGGCGCCGTCCGGGACGAGCGCGGAAAGGCGAGCGATCTCCCACGCGCTGTCTATGACGATCCTTCCGACACCCAGACGGAGCGCGGCGTTCAGATCTGCCTGGCTCTTGGCGTTGCCGTGCAGCACGATGCGCTCGGGAGGGAAGCCGCTGGTGACGGCGAACTCGAGCTCTCCCGCGGAGCAGACGTCCAGACCGAGGCCCTCCTCCTGCACCCAGTGCAGGAGCGCGCGGCACAGGAATGCCTTCGCCGCATAGACGATGTCGGTGTCCGGGAAGGCCCGGAGATAGGCGCGGCAGCGCTCCCGCACCTCTCCCTCGTCGAGGAGATAGACCGGCGTGCCGAACCGCTCGGCCACCTCGACGAGCGAGACACCTCCGACCGCGACATCGCCGTGGGAGGCGAGCCGGGCGGAGGCGGGCCAGACGGACAGACCTGCCGTGTTGTCCGGCGGCACGGGTACTGGTTGCGGCGTGCTCGGCACCGCTGCCGGAGCCGGCAGTCCTGGCAGTGTTGTGTTCATGGTGTTCCCCCAGCCGGTCAAGAGGTTGATGCGGGAGACAACGATTGCGCGCCGGTCGCGCGCAGCGCATCGGCTGCTCGCGGATCCCGGGCCGACCGGGGCTTGCGCTGCGGCTCACCGGCCGTAGAGCTGCCGAGCCCGGCCGCGGATGTGGCACCGGCCCCGGGGGCGGCGAGCAGCGGGTCGACGATGAGACCGACGACTCCCAAGGGCGCGACGAGGGCGCGAACCGCCGGCGCGGAGAGACGGATCCAGGATTGCTGCTGTCCCAGCGTGAGGGTCAGTTGTCGCTCGTCGGTGAAGGCGACTGCTGTGCGGACACCGAGGGGCGTACGAAAGAGGCGGGCGCAGCAGCCCAAGGAACCTGGCCGGACCGGAACGAACAATGCTCCGGCCCGGTTCAGTTGAAGCGGATCGGGGTCCTCGGCGCGCTGGTTGTCGTTCATGGCACTCCTCGTGAAAACGGTACGTCGCCCGGGCCACTGGCAAGCCGGGCATACCGGTGACGCTATGCCCGCTCCTACCGGGCCCGACATATCCGTTGGCGATTCCTTGATCCGGCACGCCCGACCCTTGACGCGCAATTGACAACAGCCCCTCGCACCGACGCCTTCGGCGCCATGCCGGACATCGCGGACAAACAGACAGCGCGGCCCAGCATTCCGTGGCGCGAGCACTTCCGATGCTTCGGCCACCCCTTACCCCGCCCCTTCCCGCAAAGGCTTGCCATCACCCTCATGTTTACGCAAACATGAGGGAGCAGGGATTCCCGCCGACACGCGCCGGATCACTCGCGCACCCCTTGAGCACAGGAGCAGCAGCACATGTCCGTTCTTCAGATCGACGACGGCGGATTCCGACTCGACGGCGAACCCTTCCGGCTCCTGTCCGGTGGGCTGCACTACTTCCGGGTCCATCCGGCTCAGTGGGCGGACCGACTCCACAAGGCCCGGCTCATGGGCCTCAACACCGTCGAGACGTACGTCCCCTGGAACCTCCACCAGCCGCGGCCGGACCGGTTCCACATGGACGGTGGGCTCGACCTGCCTGCTTTCCTCGACCTCGCTGCCGCAGAGGGCCTTCACGTCCTGCTCCGCCCCGGGCCCTACATCTGCGCCGAATGGGAGGGCGGGGGCCTGCCCTCCTGGCTCCTGGCCGATCCCGACATCCGCCTGCGCACCCGCGACCCCCGCTATCTCTCCGCGGTCGACGACTACTTCGCCCAGCTCCTCACCCCGCTCCTGCCCTACTTCGCCACGCGCGGCGGGCCGGTACTCGCCGTGCAGGTGGAGAACGAGTACGGGGCGTACGGCGACGACTCCGCCTACCTGGAACACCTCGCCGACTCGCTCCGCCGATGCGGTGTCGACGTGCCGCTGTTCACCTGCGACCAGCCCGCGGACCTGGAGCGTGGCGGGTTGCCCGGTGTCCTCGCGACGGCCAACTTCGGCAGCCGCTCCAGCCAGAGCCTCGCAGCTCTGCGCGCGCACCGGCCCACGGGCCCGCTGCTGTCCACCGAGTTCTGGATCGGCTGGTTCGACCGCTGGGGCGGCCACCACGTGGTCCGTGACCCGGACCGGGCAGCACAGGAGCTGGACGCAGTGCTGGCGGCCGGGGCATCGGTCAACTTCTACATGTTCCACGGCGGTACGAATTTCGGGTTCACCAACGGCGCCAACGACAAGCACACCTACCGGCCGACCGTCACGTCCTACGACTACGACGCACCCCTGGACGAAGCCGGCGACCCCACCGAGAAGTTCACCGCCTTCCGCGAGGTCATCGCCAAGTACTCGAAGGTTCCCGCGGAGCCTGTTCCCGCGCGCGCGGCCAAACTCTCCCTGGCAGCAGTGGCGTTGAACGAGAGTGCCGGCCTGCTCGAGTGCGCTCCGAGCCTCGGTGACACCGTCGTGTCCCGGAATCCGCTGACGATGGAGCAGCTCCGGCAGGACTTCGGATTCGTCCTCTACGAGACGGTCCTGCCGGCCGCCGGGCCCGCTCTGCTCGAACTGGAGCAGGTCCGCGACCGCGCCCAGGTCTTCCTCGACGGCCAGCCCGTCGGGGTCCTGGAGCGGGAGAACCATGAGCACGCTCTCACCTTCACCGTGCCCCGCGCGGGCTGTGTCCTGAGCCTGCTCGTCGAGAACCAGGGCCGCGTCAACTACGGGCCGGGCATCCACGACCGCAAGGGGCTGCCCGGCAAAGTCGTACTGAACGGCACGGAGCTCGCCGGCTGGACCAACCGGCCGCTGCCGCTGACCTCGCTCGACAGGCTGAGCTTCGCCGCCACCACCACACCGACCGGTCCGGCCTTCCATCGCGGCACCTTCGAACTCAGCGGGACGGCGGACACCTTCCTCCACCTCGACGGCTGGACCAAGGGCAATGCGTGGATCAACGGTTTCGCACTGGGCCGGTACTGGTCCCGCGGGCCCCAGCGGTCCTTGTACGTACCCGCTCCGGTGCTCCACCAGGGCACCAACGAGATCGTCGTACTCGAACTGCACGCAGCCCACCGCGCCCGCACCGTCGACTTCCGGGAGACCCACGACCTCGGTCCCACCGAGGAGTAGGGGCAGGCCGGGCACCGGGGCACGAATCCCCGCCGAACGGCGGGGCGCCGACCTCATGGTCGACGCTCCGCCGTTCGGCGTCATCCCGTCCGTGCCCTCTGTCCGTCCGCCGCGAGGCCGCGGAAGGTCCAGGACTGATTGCGTCCCGTCGTGGGCTGATGGACGCCGACGGGGGCCCGTCGCTCGTGGCGGCGCCGGTGACGTCGAGCAGCTTGCCGGTGGCCCTTGCTCTTGGCTATGCCACGCACGCCGGTACGGCCGTTCGTCCCGTACGTGTGCGTATTGAGCCGGCCTACGGGACCGCGGACGGCAGGGGCGTACGTCTCCCAGTTGGACGCGAGGTCCCCATCTCCTCGGCCACATGAGCGACCGGGCGGCGTGAACGGACACGCTGGATGAACAGCCGCCTGCCATGACCAGTCAGCAGAGCATTACGGTGGGACACGAAGACCTCCGTGTGGTGCAGTCCTAGACAGCTCCACCACACCGGAGGTCTTCGCCTTTGATCAAAACCCCCGTGCCGACGACGCTCGTGATCAATACACCTAGCTCTGCCACACCTTGCTCGTGGCGATCTTCTGCAGCTCGGCGAGGGTCAGGGCGGGGGCCTCCCGGGTGGCGGCCTCGTTCTGGTTCGCCGCATTGAAGGCGGAGATGACCACCCGGAGGCCGTCCGGGCGGATCGTGTCGACCTGCCTCATCTTCACGCCCTCACCGCCCTTCTCGCCCGGCCCCTGACGTGCGGTGACCTTCGTGCCATCCGCCAGTACCTTCGCGTCGGAGCCGAAGAGCTCGCCCTCGACGTCGGACATGTTCGGCTGGACGTTGATCTGTACGAAGCTCTTGCCCTTGCCGTCGTCGACCACGACGTACGCGTACTCCGTCTCCTGCTTACCGGACGCCTTCACCGTCAAGCCGTCGGGGAGCAGCTCGGTCAGCTTGCCCAGGATCGCGCCACCGCTCTGGCCCTGCGGGGCCGGCTGTTCCAGCGCCGGCTGCCCAGGTGCGGGCAGGGACTCGATGATCGGGCGCCACTGCTTGGCCTGTGCCAGCACCTTCATCCGGTCCAGCGACAGCGGCGGGGTGGGACGGCTGACCGGAGCCCCCTTCTCCGCGGGTGCGTTCCATTCGGACACCGTGATCCGGTAGCCCTCGGGCGTCAGCAGGTCCGCGTACCACCACTTGGTCTCCTCGCGCCGGTCCGGGTACTCCCAGCCCTTGAACAGCACGAGGCGCGAGCCGTCCTTCAACCTCGTGGCGGAGCAGGCCTCGAACTCGTTCACGTTCTCGTCCGGGCATGAGAGTTCGCCGTCGTTCGGCATCTGATCGGGGCTCTGCCGGCTCAGGCCCACCGACACGGCGGCCTTCCCGTGGCCGTCGTCGTACACGACGGAGGCATACGGCGAGTGCAGGTCCGTCTGGTCACCCGTGCCGTCGGTGCCGCGGCCCGTCTGTTCGCTGAACTGGCCATCCGACAGCAGCCCTTCGAGCGTTTTGATCACCTGCTGCTCGGAGTACGTGCGCCCCGACGCCTCCTTGGACATGCCGGCGTTCTTCGTCGAATGCGCGCCCACAGGAGCCCCGTTGCCACCGTCCCGCGAAGCGCCGATGCCACCGGTGACGAACGACCCGCCGAGCCCGATCACGGCCAGCGCCGCCACGCTCCCGGTCACCACGGCGCTGCGGCGCAGCACCATCCGGCGCCGGCCGCGCGCGACCCCGCCGTCCACGAGCGGCCGCCCCACGACCGAGAACCCCTCCCCCGCCTGCTTCATTGCCGCGCCGAGCTCGCCCTCGAAGGCGTCCCGGTCGTCCTTCTGAGCACCGTTTCCGTGCATGCCGTCCACCACCGTCCCCACACCTGTGGAAAGAGAAAAAAGAAAGGGAATAGCGAAGAGAATTCAGTGCGCGGCCAGCTCGCCGATGCTGCCGCCGAGTTGCTCACGCAGCCGGGCGAGCGCGCGGGTGCTGCGGGTGCGTACCGCCGCCGAGCTGACGTGCAGCGCGTCCGCGGTCTCCGTGACCGACCGGTCCTCCCAGTAACGCAGCACGATCACCGCCCGGTCCTTTGACGGCAGGCCGCGCAGCGCGTCGAGGAGCGTCATCCTCAAGGACGCGTCCCCCGCCGACTCTCCTGCCCGGTCCGGTAGTTCGCCGCTCGGTCGTTCCGCCGCCGATCTGCGCCGCTGGTGCCCGAGATAGCACCGCACAAGCACAGTCTGCGCGTACGCCGCCGGGTTCCCGACACGCGACGTGCGACCCCATATCGCGTACATCCGGCCGAGCGTCTCCTGCACGAGATCCTCGGCAAGATGCGTGTCCCCGCCGGTCAGCAGGCACGCCGAACGGAACAGATGCCCCATGCGGGCTTCCGCGAACTCACGGAAGGCGCCCTCTTTGGGCTGCCTCATCCGCCACCCCCTCTCACCTACACCCTTATAGATGCAGTGACCGACGGAAAATGTTTCACCCCGCGAGGCCGAGGCATCCTGGCGCCCCGTGGCACAGGGCGGGACCGATGGCAACGGGGATGGAGGTCCCTGGCCCCTGGAGGCCTTGAGGTGGTACGTGCGAGGCCTTGACGTGGTACGTGCCAGGGCATGCGGGGGGCCCAGCATGCCTTGCGCGGCTGCCCGGACAGGGTCGGCCCTGAAATCATTTCGCCCGTGCTCGCCTCGTCCGGTAAGGTCGCGGGGGTGTTTTCACTGCTGGGAGCCCATGAGGTTCCCGTGTTGGCCTCCCCGGCAGTTCCCAGGTTGAGAGCAGGTTTCGTTATGGCATGTCGTATCGGTGAGCTCGTGCTCGGTTGCCGCGACCCTGAGGTGCTGGCGCGGTTCTGGTGCGAGGTCCTGGACTTCGTCGTGCTCGATCGCGAGGACGACGGCTCGGTGGAGATCGGACCGCGCGAAGGGTTCGGTGGTCCGCAGCCGACGATCATCCTCAGTCGCAGGGATGAGCCGGAGAAGGGGAAATCCCGGCTGCACATCGACGTCAACGCCACCGACCGCGATCAGGCCGCCGAGCTCGAGCGCCTCCTGAAGCTCGGTGCGCGCCCGGCCGACATCGGCCAGACAGGGGAAGAGCAGTGGCATGTCCTGGTCGACCCCGAAGGTAATGAGTTCTGCCTGCTCAAGGCCCGCCTCAACCCGCTCTGATGCTCATCGGTCACGCCTCGGCACCAGTGTCCAGGGTCTGCCTCGAAGTCCGGTGACGGGCGTGTCGCGATCGTGACGTAGGTGAGGTCTGCGGTAGAGGGTTCATCGACCAAGAAATAACCTGAACGCCGAAGACCTCGTGGCCACCCTGGCGGTGACGAGGCGGCTTGACCTGACCGGTGAGCAGTAGGCGTGGCTGGAACCGCTGTTACCTGTGCCCACGCGGTCGGGTCGGCCGTCGGCGGGGACGGAACGGCAGCTCATCGACGGGATCAAACGGCGGGTGCGGGTCGGTGCGCCCTGGCGGGATGCCCCGTACTGCTACGTCTCCTGGGCGCGGCAACTGGCCCCAGTTCAGGCCGTCCCGGGCGGCATCGACGTCCCGCGCATCGGTGCAGTCCGTTCCCCGCACGGCCCGACAAGGCCTTCAGCTCTCGCGCCAACCGCGCATACCTGCGCCGACACGGCATCGCCTGCACCATTCCCGAACCAGCGGGCCATCGACAACACCGAAGGAGCCGCGGCCGCCGCGGCGGCCGCCCTCCCAGGTTCAGCCCGGATGACTACCGAGCCCGGCACGCCGTCGCATGCGGATTCAACCGACTCGAACGCCACCGTGCCGTCGCCACCGGATACGACGAACTCGCCGTCCGATACGAAGCCATCCTCCACATCGCCGTCATCAACGACCGGCTCCTGACCTCACTTCGAGACAGGCCTCAGTGGCCCTGAGTCAGAGATCCTCGACAGAGTTGCTGCCTGCCTCCGGAGAATCTCCGACTGAGGTCACTGGTGGACCTCAGTCGGAGACTCTCGGACTGAGGTCACTGGTGGACGTCCGCGCCCGGAGCCGTGCTTGCGCGCACGACCAGCCGGGTCGGCACGAGCGTCGTGCCGCCCTCGACAGCCTTGCCGCTCAGCTCCGCCAGGATGGCATCGACACACAACTCCCCGACCCGGGCGAAGTCCTGATGGACCGTGGTCAGCGGCGGGATGAAGGAGGCGCTCTCCGCGATGTCGTCGAAGCCGACGACGCTGATGTCCTCGGGGACGCGCCTTCCGCGCTCATGGAGTGCCCTCAGTACACCGAGTGCCATCTGGTCGTTCGCCACGAACACCGCGGTGCAGCCGGGCTCGTCCGCCAGCCGGAGGCCCGCCTCGTAGCCGGATTCGGGTGCCCAGTCGCCCCGCAGCAGGGGTGGCACCTCCCGCCCCTCCTCGCGCAGGGCCGCCTCCCAGGCGACCGCCCGGCGGCCCGCAGCGAACGACTCCTCCGGGCCGGCCAGGTGCCAGACCGTGCGGTGCCCGAGTTCGAGCAGGTGGCGCACCGCCGTACGGGCACCCTGGTGCTGGTCGGTGTCCACCACGTGGAACCGGTCACCGGCGTCCGAGTCCACGACGACGACCGTCACATGCGGCGGCAGGGTCAGCAACGCCGTGTCGAGCAGGTGCACTTCCATGATCAGGACGACCGCGTCGACCGCGAGCTCGTCGAGCCGCGTGAAGGCTCCTCTGACGTTGTCCTGCGTCGGGGCGTCGATCGGGATCAGCGTGACCGCGTACCCCGCATGTGACGCGAATTTCGCGATGGCCTCCAGAGTCCGCACATTGCCGGTACTGGAGAGGCTCATGGTGATGACGCCGATGGTCCGGAAGTCGCCGCGCTTGAGAGCACGGGCGGCACTGTTGGGCCGGTAGCCGAGCTCCTTCATGGCATCGAGCACCTTCTGCCGAGTCCGCTCGATGACGGCCGGGTCCCCGTTGGACACCCGGGAGACCGTCTGCGACGAGACACCCGCGACCCGGGCGACATCGGCCATCGACACGCGAGGCTGCCTGCCTTTCGTGACATGCCGGCCGCTCCTGCCTGCCGTCTCCGCGCGAGCGGCTGCGTCTTTCTCCGTCACCGGTCTTCCTTCCATTGACTCCCACTCCATGCTTGACGACCCCCACGGGGAGTGTCACCATCACGCTACCGATGATTACGTAAACATTTCTCATCGTACACAGCCTGATCCGGCCGCTTCCGGCCCGAAGGCCTTCGTTTCTCCTCACAACAGACCGGTCGGTCACCGACACAAGGAACCAATCATGACGCTCCTGCCGACTCCGGCGAAGGCACTACCACCACCCCGCCTGCGAGCGCGCTTCCGCCTCCGCAGGCAGGCCCTTGTCGGGTGGGGGTTCGCCGGTCCGTTCGTCGCGGTCTTCGGCCTCGTCTTCCTTGCGCCGATCGGTTATGCGCTGTACCTCAGCCTCTTCCGCGACCGGCTCATCGGCGGGAACTCATTCGTCGGCATGGACAACTACCGACAGGCGCTGACGGACCCGCAGTTCTGGGAGGGACTGGTCAGGGTCGGGCTGTTCCTGGCCGTGCAGGTGCCGATCATGCTGGGCATCGCGCTGCTGGTCGCGCTGGCCATCGACAGCGGGCGGCTGTACGGCAAGGCCTTCTTCCGCATCTCGATCTTTCTGCCCTACGCCGTCCCCGCCGTCGTCGCCAGCCTGATGTGGGGCTTCATCTACGGCACCCGGTTCGGCCTGGTCGGCAACATCAACGACGCCTTCGGTGTCGCCCTTCCCGACCCGCTCTCCCCCTCGCTGGTACTCGCCTCCATAGGCAACATCGTGACCTGGGAATTCGTCGGGTACAACATGCTGATCTTCTACTCGGCGCTCAAGGTCGTTCCACGCTCGCTCTACGAAGCCGCGGCGATCGACGGCGCCGGGGAGTGGCGGGTCGTGACCGCGGTCAAGCTGCCGGCGATCCGCAGCGCCCTGGTCATCGCGACGATCTTCTCGGTCATCGGCAGCTTCCAGCTCTTCAACGAGCCGAGCATCCTGCAGAAGCTCGCCCCGAACGCGATCACGAGCGATTTCACCCCCAACCTCTACACCTACTCGCTGTCCTTCTCCGGCCAGCAGCACAACTACGCGGCCACGGTGGCGATCGTGATGGGCGTCATCACCGCGATCATCGCCTACACCGTCCAGCTGCGCGGAATGCGGAAGGGCTGAGCAATGACCACGAACCTCGCCGGCGTCACCTCGAACGCCGCGGACCCCGCCGACCCGGCCCGGCCTGCGAGTACCTCCCGGCCCGTCCTCCGGCCCCGCCGTCGTCCCCACACCCCGCTCAACCCTCGCCCCAGCATCCCGCTGACCCTCCTGACCGGACTGGTCCTCGTCTACACACTGCTTCCGCTCGCCTGGCTGGTCATCAACTCGACCAAGGATCAGAAGGGCCTGCTCGACTCCGCCGGCCTGTGGTTCGGCGAGGATTTCAACCTCTGGGACAACATCTCCCGCACGCTGGCCTACGACGACGGTGTCTTCGTCCGCTGGTTGCTCAACACCCTGCTGTACGTCGCCGCGGGAGCGGGCGGCGCCACGGTTCTCGCCGTCCTCGGCGGTTACGCACTGGCCAAGTACAACTTCCCCGGCCGCCGCGCCGTGTTCGCGGTCGTCATCGGAGCCGTGGCCGTGCCGGGCACGGCCCTCGCGGTGCCGACGTTCCTGATGTTCAGCAACATGGGACTGACGAACACTCCGTGGGCCGTCATCATCCCGTCGCTGATCTCCCCGTTCGGGCTTTACCTGATGTGGGTGTTCGCCTCCGAGGCGGTACCCACCGAACTCCTCGAAGCGGCTCGCGTCGACGGCTCCGGCGAACTGCGCACCTTCTTCCGCATCGCACTGCCGCTGCTGATGCCGGGAACGGTCACCGTGCTGCTCTTCTCCATGGTCGCGACCTGGAACAACTACTTCCTGCCGCTGATCATGATCAAGGACCCGGACTGGTACCCGCTCACCCTCGGGCTCAACGCCTGGAACGCCCAGGCCCAGACCGCGGGCGGCGAGGCCGTCTTCGACCTCATCATCACCGGCTCCCTGCTCACGATCGTGCCGATCGTCGTGCTCTTCCTCCTGCTCCAGCGGTACTGGCAGTCCGGCCTGGCCGCAGGCAGCGTCAAGGAGTGACTCCGCCCCCCACGTGCGCCCTCCCCTTTCCCCTTCCCCGAACACCGAACCAGGAGCACCCCGCATGAGGACACACAGCACTCGTCGGCTTCTCGCCGCCGTCGCCGCGGTCTGCGCCATCACCCTCTCCGCGACCGCCTGCGGCTCTTCCGACCCGGCCGAGGACGGCGGCGGCGCGAAGGACGTCGAGTCCGCGCTGGCGAAGGGCGGCAGGATAACGGTGTGGGCGTGGGAACCCACTCTCAAGAAGGTGGCTGCAGACTTCGAGAAGAAGTACCCGAAGGTCGACGTCGAACTCGTCAACGCAGGCACCGGCGACAAGCAGTACACCGCTCTGCAGAACGCCATCGCCGCCGGCTCGGGCGCCCCCGACGTGGCGCAGATCGAGTACTACGCCCTCGGCCAGTTCGCGATCGGCAAGTCCGTGGAGGACCTTGCCGGCTACGGCGCGGCCGGACACGACAAGAAGTTCACCACCGGCCCCTGGAACGCGGTGAAGTACGACAAGGCCGTATACGCCCTGCCCATGGACTCCGGCCCGATGGCGCTGTTCTACAACAAGAAGGTCTTCGACAAGCACCACATCACGGTTCCCACCACCTGGGACGAGTACGTCGAGGCAGCACGCACCCTGCACAAGGCCGACCCCAAGCTCTTCATCACCAACGACACCGGCGACGCGGGAGCCACCACCAGCCTCATCTGGCAGGCGGGGGGCCGCCCTTACAAGGCCGAGGGCAGCGACGTCACGGTCGACTTCAAGGACGCCGGTACCAGGACGTACACCAACACCTGGCAGAAGCTGCTGGACGAGGATCTGGTCGCGCCGATCAGCTCCTGGAGCGACGAGTGGTACAAGGGCCTGGCCGACGGCAGCATCGCCACACTGTCCATCGGCGCCTGGATGCCTGCCAACTTCACCTCGGGCGTCGCCTCCGCGTCCGGTGACTGGCGCGTCGCCCCGCTCCCCCAGTGGACCAAGGGCAGGACGGACAGCGCCGAGAACGGCGGCAGCTCCCTCGCCGTACCGAAGGCCGCCAAGAACAAGGAACTGGCCTACGCCTTCGCCGAGTACGCGACCACGGGTGCCGGCGCGTCGACCCGCGTCGCCGAAGGCGCCTTCCCCGCCACCCGGGCGGACCTGGAATCGAAGACCTTCCTGGAGACCGCGTTCCCCTACTTCGGTGGCCAGCAGGCCAACAAGGTCTTCGCCGACTCGGCCCGCAATGTGGGCAGCGACTGGTCGTACCTGCCGTACCAGGTGTACGCGAACTCCGTCTTCAACGACACCGTGGGCAAGTCGTACGTCTCCTCGGCTCCCCTGTCCCAGGGGCTGGAAGCCTGGCAGCAGTCCAGTATCAAGTACGGCACCGACCAGGGGTTCAACGTCAACAAGTAGTCCGGCGGACGAGGACGCGGCTGTGCAGGAAAAGTCCTGCACAGCCCCTCCCCCGATACGGCTCCCAAGCCCGCTGCACTCCAGGGAAGTACGAACGATCCCGACCGGGACAGCGGGCCTCCAGGGCTGGTCAGGCCGGGACTTGGGCCCGCGAAGGCTCCGATCCGCTGTGCCATGATGCACCGGTGCCGACCGGCTCAGGGGAGAGACCGGGCGCGCGAGACGGGGCGGGAGCGCAGCATGGGCCAGGGTGGAGCGTCCATACCGGACGAGGAGTGGGAGCGCTTCCTGCGGGAGGCCGAAGCCGGCACTTCGGGCGCGCCCGAGGAACCGTCGGCGCGGGCCCGGATGGTGGCGCGGCGGCTGCGGGAGGAGCCCGCTCGGCCGGAGGGGTGGCGAGCTCACCAACCGGCCCGGCCTCGGAGGGGAAAGGGCTGGTACGCGGTCGGTCTGCTGGTCGTCGTCGGCTTGCTGATCGTGACGCTGTTCCCGGGACGGGTGGCTGGGTGGTTCGGTGGCGGAGGCGGCGAGAGTGCGCCGCTCGCTGCCGAGTCGGAACGTCCGGATCAGCCGCCGGCGAGGGAGGTGTCAGCCCGACCACCCACATTGGAGGAGCCGTTCAGAGGGTCTCCCGCGGCGCAGTGGGGTGACGGTGCGTCAGAGTTGCTCCTGCCCGCGGCACGGGCGACGGGCTGGATGAGCAGGCAGCAGGTGGCGCAGGCGCTCGATCGGACTCGGGTCTTCCTCGCCGCGTCCAGTCTGGATCCGGGTGTACTGCGCGGGGAGCGGCCGGAAAAGGCGATCGCGTTGATCAATCCGCATCAGCAGGACGTCCAGGACTACCTGGCGACCGCGTTCCGCGCCCCGAGTCGGGAGAACGATCCTCTGCTGCTGTTCAGTCGTTTCGCAGAAGCGAAGGTGCGGCTCGTCGGGATCGAGGTCAAGACACGCGGACGGATCACCTACCGGCAAGGTGAGCGCGGTGCGGTCGAGGTGACCACCGATGTCACGTACGTCTACCCGGTCGTGCGCGCTGCGGCGGGAAGCGACGAAGTCGCCCGTACCATCGTGCGCCGCGAGGTCGTCATGAGCTGGGACGACCCGGCGAAGGTGAACATCGAGCCGGGGACGTTCTCCCTCGTCTCCTACAAGGTGGACACCACCAACGGCGGCTGCGACACCTTCACCGGCTACCTCACGCCCGCATTCAGCGCCGAACGCGCGGTCACGGGCTCGGGAGACGGACCCGAGGTCGACCCGTACGACCGGAGCAAGTCGTTGGACGCGCGCGTGCGTGAGGGCAGCGAAGCGGGCTGCGGGACCGCCACACGGTCGTGAGCGGCAGTGGCTTGTGCGCGCATCTACCGCTGGTGCGCGGCCGAAGCACACCGCCGGCCTCGACGGAAACGCTGACGACCGGGCTCCGGTAGTCGGGGTTCACCGGATGGGTGACGTAGGTGATGGCCCTGGAGAAGTGCTGAGTGACCTTCTTGTCGCCGTCGTCGGCGCTGATGCCACGCCGACAGCTCGGATGAGGCCGCCCCCGCCGGCTGTGGAGCAGGACCTGGGAGATCCCGCTCCGGAGCCTTGTCCGGCGCAGGACACCGCAGCCGCATATGGGCTGACCGCCGGCGATGACGTCACATGATCAAGCCTTGCCCTTGGTGACCACCCACGTTCCGTCGACCCAGTTGCCCGTCGTCTCATAGCCGGAGCGGAAGGAGCCGAGCCAGTTCAGCGTCAGGCCGGCCCCGGCGCCGGACGCAACTGAGGTATAGCTGCTCGCCTCGTCGGCCGGGCCCGTGGTGTTCGTGGCGACGTAGGGGAAGGGGTAGACCTGGCGGGCGGCGGTGACCTTGCCGGTGCTGTCGACGGATGTGGTCGCCAGGCTGCTGGGGGCCTTGCCCTCGGTCACCCAGTCGACCACGGCGGTCAGCGCGTCGAAACGGTCCGGGCCCTGGCCGCCGCCGCAGTGCGCTACGCCCGGGAGCAGGAACAGACGGGCGAAGCTGCTGGTCGCCGCCGCGCCGCCCATGGCCCGTCGTCCGCGAAGCGGTCGGCACGGCGACGCAGGAACGTGGGCGCCCGCACTCCGCGGTGAGGGCACACCGGCCCGCTTCGAGCGGGCAGGCCCGGGGATCGGCTCAACCGTAGGAGCGGCCCGGCTGCCAGCGCAGCCGAGCGTTCCGTGGAGCGGAACGACCACTACCCGAAAGGCGCTTCCGGGCAAGGTGCCGACCGGGAATTCCCCGGGCATCTGAACATTGGAGGCGACCGGCCCGTACCACTGACGACGTCATGTAACTCCGATGAAGGGAAAGCCGGCATGAGCGCATCGCAGGAGCGCCAGGTCCACTTCGGGCGCCGCACCGTCGTCGCGGCGGTGGGCGCAGCCGGAGTGGCCGCCGCACTCACCGCGTGCGGCGGCTCGAAGGACTCGGGCGGTTCGGACACGGTTCAGCCCGCCGGGGAGGGAGACGGCGCGGGCGGCGCGGTCCTCGCCAGGACCGCCGACATTCCTGAGGGCGGAGGAATGGTGTTCGCCGACCGGGGCGTCGTGGTGACGCAGCCGAAGGCCGGTGAGTTCAAGGCCTTCTCCTCGAAGTGCACCCATCAGGGCTGCGCGGTGAAGGACATCTCGAACGGAACCATCAACTGCCCATGTCACGGCAGCGCTTTCGACGCGGCGACCGGCAGCGTCACGACCGGTCCGGCCACACAGCCGCTGCCGGCCAAGGAGATCAAGGTCGAGGGCGACTCGATCACGCTGGTGTAACCGCCGGGGGCCGTGCCGGGCGGACAGCGGCGTCGTCAGTGGTGATCATCGTGGCCACCTGAGCGAACCTGCTGCGGATCATCGCGGGGGTGTACTCGGCAGGCACCCCCGCGATGGCACCACCACCGTGCAGCCGAGGTTCACCGCGTCGGGGATCGTCACAGGGGCGCGGCCCTCGGGTGGACTTCCGGGGAAAGGACCTCCATGCTTCCGGACACCCGGTCGGACAGCAGAAGGGGCGCCCCATGACCGTCACCCGGCGTCGCGGACGTCGGATCACGATGACCGACGCGGAACGGAACGCCTACCTCGGCGAGCAGCGCACATGCCGGGTGGCCACGGTCTCCGCCGAGGGACGGCCCCACGTCGGGGCGCTGTAGTTCGTCCGGGACGGCACGTCGCTCTGGTTGTACTCCCTCACCCGGAGCCTGCGCCGGTCGCAGCTGCGGCACGACCCGAAGATCGCGGTGGTGGTCGACGACGGCGAGGAGTACGGCGAGCTGCCCGGTGTGGAGCTGTCCGGCGAAGCGGGGATTGCGGGCGAGTCCCCCGCGAGGGTACGGCGTGTGCCGAACTGGACTCACCGGAGCGGATGTTCGCGTCGAAGTACCTCGACATGGACACCCTGCCCCACGACGGACGGCACGCCTGGCTGCGACTCACTCCAAGGTCCGTCACATCCTGGGACTTCCGGAAGCCGGCCGATCCGATCCGAGGTCCGGGGCAACCGGAGCGTCCAGGGTCCGGCCGGCGTCGCGCAGGGCCTCGACGGCTGCCCTGATCGACGGACGCCGGTCCGCATCCGTCCGCCACACCGCGTGGACGTGGCGTCGCATCTTCTGCCGTACGGGTACCAGGCGCACACCCTCCGGCACCGGTCCGCGGCCGAGCCGGGGCGCCACGCAGACACCGAATCCGGCGGCGATCAGAGCGAGTTGGGTGTGGTGCTCGCCTGCGAGATGCGCGATGCGCGGCTCGATGCCCCTGGACCGCAGAGTGAACATCAGCCAGTCGTAGCAGAATTCGCCCTCCGGCCAGGACACCCACGCGTCGTCGGCGAAGTCCTCGAGGTCCACCTCCGTCCGGTCCGCGAGCGGATGCCCCGCCGGCATGGCGATGTCCGGTACGTCGTCGAGGAGTTCGGCCTTGGCCAGACCACCCGGCACCGGTAGTCGCTTATTGCTCCAGTCGAGCACCACGGCCAGATCCATATCGCCCCGGAGTACTGAGCGAATCCCCTGCTCCGGCTCCAACTCCGCTGTACGCACTTTTAGTTCGGGATGGTCTCGGCGCAGCGCGGTGAGGGCGGCGGGGAACAGCCCACGCGCGGCGGTCGGAAAGGCAGCGAGCCTTACCTCACCCACCACCTCACCGCGCTGGGCCTCGATGTCGGACTGGGCCAGCTCCACCTGCGACAGGATGCGTGCGGCATGGTCGGCGAGCAGCTGACCGGCATCGGTCAGCCGGACGCCGCGGCCGTTCTTGGCGAGGAGCTGCTGACCCACCTCGCGTTCCAGCTTGGCCATCTGCTGGGAAACCGCCGACGTGGTGACGTGAAGACCCTCGGCAGCCCCGCTCACCGAGCCGTGCCGGGCGAGGGCATCCAGCGTCCGCAGGCGCTCCAGATTCAACATGTAAGCAATACTACGCGGATGGAGCCACAAAATCTCACTTGTCCTACGCGATTCCAGTTGTCATCGTTGACCTCATGAGCGCCCCTTCCGCACCGGTAACAGTGCCGTCCTCCCCTACCCTCCTGCCCGCCGCACCCTCCCCCAGCCGGCGTCGGGCCGTGGACTGGCGCATCCGATTCGTGGCGCTCTCCCTCATCTGGGGCTTCAGCTTCCTGCTCATCAAGGTCGGCACCGACGGATACGCCCCGTTCCAGGTCACCTTCGGCCGAATGCTGTTCGGCACGGCAGTGCTCGCCGTCGCCATCACGGTGCGCCGCGAACGGCTGCCACACTCCGTCCGGACCTGGGGTCATCTCTTCGTCGCCGCATTCCTCCTCAACGCGCTGCCCTTCTCGCTCTTCGCCTACGCCGAGCTGACCATTCCGTCCACGCTCGCCGGAATCTGCAACGCCACCTCACCCCTGTGGGGCATGGCACTCTCGCTCGTCGCGCTCTCCGAGGACCGGCCGACCCGCCGCCGCGTCGCCGGGCTCGGCCTGGGCTTCATCGGCGTACTGACCGTCCTGGGTGCCTGGCAGGGGTTCTCCGGGCTGGACTTCGGCGGTACGGCAATGGCCCTGCTCGCCTCCCTCAGCTATCCGGTCGGCTGGATCTACGTCCGCCGGACACTTGCGGGAACCGGCTTCTCGACACTGGCGCTGACCGGCAGCCAGCTCTTCGTCGCGACTCTCCAACTGGCCGTCGTCACACCTCTGTTCACCTCGGTTCCCCACCGGTTTCCGCTGATCCCGACGCTCTGCGTCATCGCCCTGGGGGCGCTCGGGACAGGACTCGCGCTGCTCGTCCAGTACGGTCTCGTCGAGGAGATCGGCCCGACGACGGCCCAGATGGTCACCTACTTCATCCCGGTCATCGCCACCGCGGCCGGCGTGGCCGTGCTCGGCGAACAGCTGAACTGGAACACCCCGGTCGGCGCCCTGGTGGTCCTTGCGGGTGCGGCGCTCACCCAGAGCAGGACCCGTTCGTCCGCCAAGCCCGCGCGGTTCTCGGGCCGCCGTCCGTTCAGCCGTAGCTGATGGGCCTGGCCGGCTCCGCCGCGGCCGCCACCGCGTCCGCCAGGGGTGTGATGTCCGCCCCGGTCAGCGACGACACGGTCAGGCGCACCCCCTGCGGAGCGACGTTCCGGAAGCGCGCACCCGGGGCCACCGCCCAGCCCGCGTGCAGCAGTCTGGCCACCGCGCCGGTCTCGTCGCCGACGGGGACCCATACGTTCATCCCGCTCCGCCCGTGCGCCCGCACCCCGCGCTCCTCCAGCGCCAGGACGAGTGCGTCCCGGCGCTCCCCGTAGGCCCTGGCAACGGCGGCGGTATCGACGGCGCCCGAGGTCCACAGGTGCACCACGGTCCGCTGGAGCAGGGTGCTGACCCAGCCCGGCCCCAGGCTCTGCCTGCCGGTCACTCGGTCGACGGTCACCGCATCCCCGGTCAGCACGGCGACCCGCAGATCCGGTCCGTACGCCTTCGCGACGGACCGCACGAAGGCCCAGCGGTCCGTTGCTCCCGCCAGGGGGTGCAGCGGCAGGTCCACGATGGCGTGACCATGATCATCCTCGATCAGAAGCACCCCTGGGTACTGCGCGAGAACGGACCGCAGCTCCCCCGCCCGCTCGGCCCCCACCGCGGCCCCGGTCGGGTTCTGCGCCCGTCCGGTCACGACCAGCGCCTCGGCCCCCGCCCTCAGCGCGCGCTCCACATCGCCGGGCAGCGGACCCTCGTCGTCCACGGCGACGGGCGCGGCACGCAGCCCGAGCGCCGGGACGAGATCCAACAGGGCACCCCACCCCGGGTCTTCGACGGCGACCACGTCACCGGGTTTGAGATGCGCCGACAGCACACGTTCGATCGCGTCGAGTGACCCCGAGGCGACCGCCACGGGCCCCGCGAGCACACCGTCTGCATCCATCTCCGCCCGGGCGAACGCCGCGAGTTCGGGGATCACCGGAGCATCCCCGTACAACGCGGGCCTCGACGCGTTCGCCCGCGCGGCCGCTGCCAGCGCTTCGCCGAGGTCGGGCAGCAGGGCGGGATCCGGATTACCCGCGCCCAGGTCCCGTACACCCGGCGGCGCGTCGATCCGGAGCGAGCCGCGAGAGGTGCTCGCCGGGCGTTGCCGCACCCTGCTGCCCCTGCGTCCCGCGGTCTCGATCACCCCGCGCTCACGGAGCGTCCGGTAGGCGGCGGCCACCGTATTCGGATTGACCCCCAGCAGGGACGCCAACTCCCGCATGGGCGGCAGTACATGACCGGGGACGAGGTCACCCGAACCCACACCGCGCTCCACGCTCGCGGCAATGTCCGATGCACGCCGCCCGCTGATCCGATACTCTCCTAGCACAAACGTGATTATGCACTAGTGCAATGGAGAGCGCAATGCCGGACACCGCAACGCCCGACAGCACCGGCCCGGGCGTCGCCGCCCCTTACGAGCCGACCGAGCGCACGGTCCCGAGCCGGGCCAGGCAGCGCGCTTCGTACGACCGGGAGGTCGTCCACTCGATACTCGACGAGGGCTACCTCTGCCATCTCGGATTCGTCCGCGACGGCGCACCGGTCGTACTCCCGACGCTCTACGGCAGGGTCGGCGAGCGGCTGTACGTGCACGGCTCGACCGGATCCCGGCCGCTGCGCACGGCGGGTGCGGCTGATCCGGGCCTGGCGGTCTGCCTGACGGTCACGCTGGTCGACGGCCTGGTGCTGGCCCGGTCCGCGTTCCACCACTCGATGAACTACCGCTCCGTGGTGGTGCACGGCGTCGCCCGCACGGTTACCGACCCCGAGGAACGGCGCGTGGCACTCGACGCGATCGTCGATCAGGTCGTGCCCGGCAGGTCGTTGGACTCGCGGCCGGCCGACGCGAAGGAACTCGCCGCTACAGCGGTGATCCGGCTGGACCTCGACGAGGTCTCCGCCAAGGTCCGCACCGGAGGGCCGAACGACGAGGAGGCGGACCTCGCGCTGCCGTACTGGGCGGGTGTGGTGCCGCTGGCCCCCGGCTACGCCGCACCGATTCCGTCCGACGACCTCGATCCCGCCGTGCCCGTGCCGGACTATCTGGCCGCTCTCTGACCTGCCTGCGCGTGCCGGGCCCGTCACGGGAACGGACCCGGCACGCGGCCACGCGGGGCCCGCGGGATCAGGCGGGCACGGCCTCCCGGCGCCTCCGGACGGCGACAGCCGCGCTGCGCGCCTCTGCGAGGGCCAGTCCGGCCACCGCACTGAGCAGAATCAGCGTGCCGATGACGGTGGCAGCGGTGAGCTGCTCCCCCAGGACGGTCACCGCGATGAAGGCCGCGCTCACCGGCTCCAGGAGCATGATCACGGACACGGTCGCCGACCGGACCACGGCGGCGCCCGCGAAGTAGAGCGCATAGGCGAGCGCGGTCGGCACCGCGGCCACATAGACCAGCAGCCACAGCACCTGCCCCGTTGCGGCGGTGTGCGGCACGAGCCCTTCGGCCAGCGCCGCGGGCAGCAGACCGATCGCACCGACACCGAACGCCCACGCACTGGTGGAGAGGGCGTCGCCGGACGCGCCCTCGCGTCCCAGCCACCGGGTCAGCAGCGTGATCGCCGCATAGCCGGCGGCGGACAGCAGTGCCAGCAGCACCCCGGCCGGCCGTACTTCGGCCGCCCCGCCGCCGAGCACCAGCACGGCGAGCCCGGCGAGGGCGCCGGCGACGGCGACGAATCCGCCCCGGCCCATCCGCTCCCCCATCAGCCATCGTGCGCCGACGGCGATGAGGACGGGTCCGGCCCCCAGGGTGACGACGGTCCCGACCGCGAGGCCGGTCGCTTCGACCGCCGCGAAGTAGGCGCTCTGGAACACGGTGAGACCGACGCCGGTCCCGAGGATGCGCAGCAGCCGCTGACGGCGGGACTCACCTGAGGCGCGCGGGCGACGCGGGCGCAGCACCAGCGCGCCCGCCAGAAGTGCGAGCCCGCCGGCGCACCGCCAGAACGACAGGGCCAGTGGGCCGAGATCGCTGACCCGGAAGAGCAGGGACGCAGCCGCGCCCGCGGTACCCCAGGCAAGACCGGCGACAACGAGATACAGGAGGCTCCGCCCGACGGGCAGGCCGGAAACAGGGTGGGACACGTGACTTCTCCGGAGGAAGAGGGAGTGGTGGTCGCTCGGCTCCGCACGCGGGCAGCGACGAACCGCTCGGGAACTGCCCGAGCCCGGTCTTCGTCAGGAGTGGCCGCGCGCGCTAAGCGACAGGCGGCGGAAGTACGGTCAGATGCATGATCGCCACCCTACGGCGAGGTCCGGTGCCCGGACAACTCACCCTCGGCGGCAGCGGACTCACCGCTGCCCGCACCGTCCGATACCGGCACTCCGGCGCCGGATGCCACCGGCCCTGACGGGGGCCTGGGCGCGGCGGACTGTGCGATGAAGGCCCCGATCAGCACCACACCGCCGCCGACGAGCTGGGGCGCGGAAAGGTGTTCGCCGAGGAGCACCCAGGCCAGTACGGTCGCGATGACCGCCTCCAGACAGGCGACAACACCGGCGACCTGCGGTGAGAGCAACCGCACCGACACCACACCGGTGACATAGGCGAGCACGGTCGCGAGCAGCACGATCCAGCCCAGCAGCAGCCATGCGGGAACGGCGTTCCCGTTCATCTCGGCGCTCCCGCCCAGAGCCGCCCAGTTCATGCCCCAGGGCCTGGCCACGACGGTGAGCACGACTGCCCCGACCAGCAGTCCGTACGCGATCACACCGAACGGATGAGGCCGCCCGGCGTCGGTGGGTCCGTGGCTGCCCTGGTCGGACAGGACGAAATAGCCCACCTGGCAGCACGCCGCTCCGAGCGCGAGCATCAGCCCCACGGCGTCGAAGCTCAGTCCGGCCCACACCTCGACGACACAGGCCAGTCCGCCGACCGCGAGGACCACCCCGGCCGCGGCGGCCCGGGTGACGGGCCTGCGCTGCACGAAGCGCACCCAGCCAAGGACCAGCGCGGGCGCCAGATACTCGACGAGAAGGGCGACGCCGACAGGGATACGGGAGATGGCGGCGAAGTAGAAGGCCTGAACGCCCGCGACGGCGAACAGCCCGAAACCGGCCAGCAGGGCCGGCCGCTCACGCACCAGGTTCCGGTGCCGCCAGGCAACGGGCAGCATGACGAGAGCGGCGCCCGCCACGCGTAGCCACACCACGTGCAGCGGGTCGAGGCCCGCCTCGATCAGCGGCTTGGCCGCCACCCCTGAACCACCGAATGCGAGCGCCGAGGCCAAGGCCAGGCCCAGACCGGCGCTTCTCCCCTGAGACGCGTGCATCGGCACATCATGGCAGCCCGCGTCAGCAGCGTCATCCTCGTCACGCCTGTCGGAGGGGTGTCCATGATCACCTCTGCCGTGAAACCTCGGCCAGCCGGTCCGCCGTTCGCCCGGCGAGCCACGCAGCATCCACGCCTGCCCGCTCCAGAACCTCAACGGCACGACACTCCGGGTCCCCGACCAGTGCGGCGAGAATGTCGAGCCCACCGGCGCAGGACTCCCCGCGCAGAGCTGCACCCCGCTCCGCCCGGTCCATGGCCGCGACGGCCGAGGGTGACCAACCGTCGGCCCCCGGCTCGCGCGCCGCCGTCAGTGCGCCCGAGTGCTCCAGCGTTCCCTGCCAGCGGAGCCCGTATCCGATGCTGCGCTGCACGAGATAGCCGAGGACCCTGGCCAGTTGCGGCCCACCGTCGAAAACCCCGCGGACCTCGGGGTCGGATTCGATGAGTGAGTGCAGCAGATGAGCCGTGTCGATGTGGCGGTCGCCGTCACGCAGGGCCCGCCTGCGCGCACCCGTCACCACCGATGCCAGTTCAGCGGTGAATCCGGCGTGGTTCGGTGCGGGCTGTTCGGGTATCCGTGGTGTCCGGTTGTGCACACAACCCACCCCATCAGCCCCGGGGCGCGGAGACATCCCCGCTACGGCCCATCTGCACGTCCCACCGAGGGCGGGCACCGGAGGAGTTCCTCATCCTTGCGGATGAGATCCCGCTCCGAGGGGGGGCACCGATCCGGAGAAAGTGCGCGCGCCGCCTTGCGCCACGGTCCCGGCGCAACCGGTGACGCGCGGCATACGTCCCTCAGGCCACAGCGATCCGACGGCGCCGGTGGGAGGAGGGGTCCTTTCGTGTCCTGGTTGGTCGCCCTGCCGGCCCTCGACGGACGGCAGTACGTCTATCGCGTCCACGCCCCCGCCGACGCACTGCCCGCCGACCTCTTCTGGGCGGCATTCCACTGCCACGACGAGGGACCGCACCCCCGCGCTTCGGACCGGTTCGACTCGGCGGCGATCTGGCGGACGGGGCAACAGAACTGATCACCCGCCAGTGATGCGGGCACCCTCACACGCCGGGACGCCGTAAGGGCCCCGCGGAACAGGGCCCTTACGGCGTACACCACAGGCAATCAGTGTTCGTCGGCAAGGATCAGATAGAGCTTCTTACGGGCGTCGTTGATCACCGTGAGCGCCTTCTTCCGCTGGTCGGCGGAGCCGGTCTTCCAGACCTGCCCGAACGCCTCCATCAGACCGAAGCCGGCCTGGCGGATCTCGTTCACACCCTCCCAGTCGACTCCACGCCCGGCCTCTTCCCACGGCGCCTCCGGACCGGTTTCGGCCTCGGTCCGGCCCGCCTCGGTGAGCGTGTACAGCTTCTTGCCGCCCTCGCTCGCGCTGACGATCAGGCCCTCGTCCTCGAGCAGCTGAAGAGTGGGGTAGACGGAGCCGGGACTGGGCCGCCATGCCCCTCCGCTGCGCTCGCCGATCTCCTGGATCATCTCGTATCCGTGCATCGAACGGTCCTTGAGCAGCGCCAGGATCGACGCACGCACATCGCCGCGCCGAGCCCTGCCCCTGCCGCCGCCCCGGCCGCGTCCGCCACCGAAGGGGCCGCCACCGAAGGGCGGACCGAACGACCCGAAAGCTGCCCGCCTCCCCTCGTCATCGCCCCGCCTCTGATGACCGGGCCCGCAATGCCCATGTCCGTGCTCATGCTCGTGTCCATGTGAACGCATCGCTACGCTCCTTCCATCGTTGATCTGTCGCGATGCTTCGACGATATATCGGAACCGATCGCTTGACAACCTACGGCCGTGTTGTCCGTTGTCCTGTCTCAGTGAAGGTTGACCACTTCGGTCACGTCCGGTGACGAGTCCCACAGACCGCCGAGCACCAGGACCGCCATCACCGCCACGGCCCCCGCCGCCACACCGAAACCGCCGTGCGCACCGCCCGCGTCCACCACCCGCCCCGCGACCGCCGCAGCGCCCGCTATTCCTGCCGCGCTTGCGGAGTTGCCCCAGGCGAACGCCTGGGTGAGGACCGCGCGCGGGACCGACGACTCGGTGAGGACGGAGGTGAGGATCAGCAGGACCGGCACGGCGAGTCCGGTCAGGGCGAGGGTGGCGCCGACCGCGAGGGGCGCGTCGAGGAAGGTCAGTGGGAGACTCGCGAGAGTGAGGCAGACGGCGGCTGCGGCCTGGTGGCGCCGGGGTGAGCCGCCGTGGCGCCAAGTTCCGTAATCCCAACCACCCACCAGGTTGGTGCAGTTGGAGGCGAAATAAAGCAGTGCTGCCGCGTCCGGCGTGCCGCGTTCGACGGCGTACGCGGCGACGGATACCTGCATCGCGCCGAAGAACACCCCGAGCGTGGGGCCGAGCGCGACCTGCAGCAGGAATGCGGGGCGGAGCAGGGCGCGTCCGGCGTGCCGGCGTTCGGCGCGACCGCTGAGGGGCGGCATGGTGCGGCGCTGGGCGGCGAGGGCGAGCCCACCGCCGACGACGAGCGCGGCGGCGAGCAGCACCCCAACGCCCGGGCGGCCCGCCGCACCGAGGACGCTCACCAGCGCCGGGCCGGCCATGTAGGACACGCCGTTGGCGAGGGCCTCCAGGGCGAAGGCGGTGGGCAGCGCGGCAGCCCGTTCGCCGGACAGCAGGGCGGACCAGCGAGCGGCGGACAGGGCACCGAGCTGGGGCAGCGTTGCCCCGACGAGCACTCCGGCGACGAGGTCCGGAACGGCGCCGGCGAGCAGCAGCGCCACGGCCCCGGCATGTGCGCCCAGCACGCAGGGAAGCACCCACGTCTGCCCGAACCGGTCGACGAGGCTCCCGATTTGGGGCCCGGCGACGGCGTCCGCGACAGCGAATCCGCCGGTGACGAGACCTGCGGTGGCATACGACCCGGTGCGCGCGTGCACCAGCCAGACGATGCCGATTCCCGTCATGGCGATGCCCAGACGCCCGACAGCGGCGGGAAGGAAGAAGGCCGCAACCCCCGAAGTGCGCAGCAGAGTACGGTAGTTCGTCGATGCCGAAGGCACGACGCATCCCTTTCGCCGCCCGGCGGGACGCGCCGCACGGGGTCGTCGGCGTCCGGATGTGCCGACCCGTGGCTGCGCCTGAAGCCGTCCAGTGGTGGCGTGGAGCGGGGACGCGCACCCCACGCCGACTCCGTCACCGGGCAGATGTCATGCAGTAGTTGGTGACTTCCTCGAGCGTAGAGGAACGGCGCGCAGAAACGAACACCCCCCAGAAGCAACGCGAACGGCTCATCCCTGCCCTGACCGGCACAACTACGAACTCCTGGCCCAACCAGCGATCCCACTCAGGAAGAGCTCTCGGGTGACCGGCAGGTCCGCCTCCTCGAGGCCTGAGTGGCGAGCGCAGCCGGCCGGCACTGTTCCCCCCGCCTCTCAGGCGCGTCCGGGGGCGGCGCGGCGAAGGTCGAGGAGCTGCTGGGTATGCCCTGGCACGTGGTTCTCGGCGAGGCCATCGATGAGGCTTGAAAGCGGGACCGGCCGGTCCAGCACGAGCGCGTCGTTGGACAGGAGGAGCGCAGGCACCAGAACCGAGGCGGCTTGCTCGTTGAGCCGATCGGCGACGTCACAAAGAACGGTGGCCTGACTGCGGACGTGATCAATCAGGTCCGCCCTGCCGGAGTGCTCGGCGATGATCCGCTCAAGATTCCAGGTGTCGAGGGAGATCCGGTTGTCGAAAGAGGGCCGCGAGCCGGCGACGACAAGAAGAGCAACCGCTGCCGTCGCGGCATCGACGCTGAGGAGATGGGCCAGGATCCGGTCGGCGTTCCATCCTCCGTCGTCGGCGTCGCCGAGGTCGGGTACGGCTGCGGCATCGAGCAACCTGCCGTAGGCGCCGCGCAGTGCTGTCGTGTCCATGGGTACTTCCTCAGTCGGGTTGTGTTGAGGGCGAATCCCGCTCGGCTGCCTCGGCGACGCGTTTGATGGTGGCCAGCCGTCGGTCCCAGTCGGTCGCGAGCGTGGCCATCCACCGTGCCGTCGCGTCCAGCGCCGCGGGCCGCACCGTGTACCGGACCTCGCGCCCGACCCGGCCGCCGGAAACCAGACCGGCGGCATCCAGGACGGCGAGGTGCTTGACCACCGCCTGGCGTGAGACGGGGAGCCCATCGGCGAGTGTCGTCGCGGTGGCCTCGCCCTGCGCGGCGAGCAGATCGAGCAGTTGTCGTCGCGTCGGGTCGGCCAGCGCGCCGAGGACGCTGTCGACGACCTCGGCGGCGCCGGAGTGTTCTTCCGTCACGTGGAGGCCTGTTCTGCGCGTGTCTTGAGCGCGTCGAGCTCCAGGGGCCAGCCTTCGCTGTGGTCCTTCAGGTTCTGACTGCGCAGTTCCTCGGACCCGGCCAGCGCCGCGAACCCGCTCTCGACGACGCGCAGCCGTGTCCGGTCGCCCTCCTGGGCCAACGTGAATTCCACGAGGGTGCTGTTGTTCTCGCGCAGCTCTTCCCCGGGGAACGCGCTGGTCCAGCGGTACGCCAGGTACGTCGGCGGCTCAACCTTCTCCACGCGCACCGGGAAGTCACCGTGTTCGGCGTGCTTCGCGACCATCGATTCCCCTTCCCTGGCCACGGTGCCGGGCAGGCTCGCCTTGTCGGCCACCCAGAACCCGGGTTGGGACACCAGCGACCAGACCCGCTCCAGGGGGGCCGCGATCAGGGTTTCGCGTTCGATCCGGTCTTCGCTCATGAGGGGACTCCATTCATCGCCGCCATTGAATTGCAACCCCAGGGTTGCACATCCATCCCCGAGGTGCAACTCAACAGTTGCACCTCGGTCGGGTTCACCACAGCCGGTTGCACCCAGGCGCTCATCGTTGGCCGGCGACGACGTATGCGGGCCGGCCGCGAGCCGTGAGACTGCTCGAACCCGAGGAGACGCGCTCGGGCTTCGATGAGACGGGACACATGTCCCACCCGACAGGACGAGGGCCGGCAACCGGCAATTGGCCTTGGACGATGCGTTCCGGCCCGCCTACGGTCACGGTCATGAGGATCCGCATCGTCGACGCATTCACCGACCGCCCCTTCGCCGGTAACCCCGCCGGGGTCCTGATCCTGGATTCCGGCTCCTTCCCCGATCCCGGCCGGCTTCAGCAGATCGCGGCCGAGGTCAACCTCTCCGAGACCGCGTTCGCCCACCCGTTGCCGCCCGGCGGCGAAGCCGACTGGGCGCTGCGCTGGTTCACCCCGGCCACTGAGGTCGACATGTGCGGGCACGCCACACTCGCCACCGCCCATGTCCTGCACACCACGGGAACAGCGAGCGGTACGGTGCGTTTCTCGACCCGCTGCGGAATCCTGCGCACCACCACCCACCCGGACGGCGCTCTCACGCTGGACTTCCCGACGGCCCCGCTGACACCCGTCGCCGCTCCGCCCGGTCTCGCGAAGGCGCTGGGCGCCGATCCCGTCTCGGTCCACGACACGGGATCGCACGTCGGCGACCTGCTGATCGAACTCTCCGACGAAGCTGCCGTACGCGCACTCACGCCGGACTTCGCAGGTCTGGTTGCCCACTCCCGGCGCGGCATCATCGCCACGGCCGAGGCCGCGGACCCTGCGCGCGGCTACGACTTCGTGTCGCGCGGCTTCTTCCCTGGAGTCGGCATCGACGAGGATCCGGTGACCGGAAGCGCCCACACCGCCCTGGCCCCGTTCTGGTCGGCACGCCTCGGGCGCGACGACCTCACCGGCCTGCAGGCCTCCGCCCGCTCAGGCCTGGTCCGCACCTCACTGCGCGGAGACCGCACCCTGCTGACCGGCAGCGCCGTCACCGTCATCGACGGGGAACTGCTGGCCGCACTCTGACCTACGGCCGGGGTGCACGGATCCGTGCACCCCGGCCCCTTCGTTCACGGCGTGGGCAGCCAGCCCACCTTCCCTGCGAGCAGGGCGTATCCCACGAACGCCCCGATATCGAGCAGGGCATGCGCGACCACCAGCGGCCCGACACGCCCCCAGCGCCGGTACAGCAGCACGAAGACGACGCCCATGACCATGTTTCCGATGAAGCCGCCGATCCCCTGATAGAGGTGGTACGAGCCGCGCAGCACGGAACTCGCCACCAGGGCGGCCATGGGCGTCCAGCCCAACTGCCCGAGCCTGCGCAGCAGATAGCCGACGACGATGACTTCCTCCAGAACGGCATTCTGCACCGCGGAGAGAATCAGCACAGGGAACTTCCACCACACATCGGGCAGCGACTCGGGGACCACCGTCAGGTTGAACCCGCCCGCCCGCGCCGCCAGATAGAACGCCAACCCCGCACTGCCGATCCCCGCCGCGACCAGGGTGCCGCGCCCGAGGTCCGACCAGGGCCTGGTCCGGTCGAAACCGAGGGCACGCAGACCGGCGCCCTCACGGGTCAGCAGATGAGCCACCAGCGCGACGGGCACAAGAGCCGTTGCGATTCCGAACAATTGCCAGGCCAGATCCAGCCACGGCCGCCCAGGCGCGTACGAACCGTTCAGCGTCGCGGCCTGATCCTTCAAACCCCCTGGTTTCGTCAACGATCCGACAAAACTGATCAGGGCAGACACCCCGCTGGCCCCCAGCGAGAGGGCCAGCACCAGCACCGTCTCCGACCGCAGGATCCGCCGCGAAACGGCCTCTTGAGGAATCAATTCAGCCACGCGCCCCGCCTCCACCAGTACACCTGCCTTCAGTTCCGCAATCGCATCTCATGCCGCCCGCCGTCCCGCCAGGGTCTCGAATACATGCACGAAGATCATGCGTGACAGGCCGGGGGACGATCACCGTTGCCGATGGCGTGGTCCCCTTTCCTTGTTCTTCCTCAAGGAGGCACCACCGACATGGGACGTCATAGCTTGCCCGACAGCTACCCGACCGAGGGACACCGGGGACACCCTGCACCCACGCCGCCCTCGTTCCGTCACCGGCACCGTCCCCACGGTGCTCGTGCCGGCGGGAACAGCGGTCGCGGCGCAGGACGGCCTGCTGCCGCTCTCGGAACTCCTGCGAGGACTCGGCAGTGCGCCTGACCGGGTTGACCCAGTACGCCTGACCACGGTCGCCTCCCCGGACATCGCCCCCACCGTCCGCGCCGTCGCGGCCGGGGCGCGCAAGGATAAGCCGCGATCCGACGGCCGGTGGCCCACGTCACCGTCGTCGCCCGCGATTCCCAGGAGGTCGCGAAATCGTTCGCCACAGGTTCGGGGAATCCCGCTATCAGGTCTGGCTGCCGGGTTCCGGTTGCGGCCTCTGACTGGACCGCACGAAGGGCTCGGGCAAAGGCATCCCGTTCACCCCGGGCGACTCCGTGGCCACCTCCCCGGTGACCGTGGGCACGGTGGCGTCCGCCTCCAAGGCGCTGGGCCGGCCCGAGAAGACCTACTCCTGGGCCGAGTCGGCGGCTTGGGCCATGGCGTCGGACACGGTCCGTCTGGGAGCCGCCGATCCGGCACACAGCGCAACCGGCCTGCAAAGAGGCCGGTTCCGATCATCGCCGTCGCGGTCGGCCCGGACGCCGGCCGCGCGGAGGTGTCGGAGAGGGCCGAAGTCACCGGCGGAGGCGGCTACGAGGTCAGCGACCCCGCCGAGAGGGTGACATCCTGCAGGCCGCCATGACGGCCGGGCAGAGCGGTCGCGGAGCCCCGCCGCAGCCTCCGTCCCGCCAG
This sequence comes from Streptomyces sp. NPDC060035, assembly GCF_042736635.1. NCBI lineage: Bacteria > Bacillati > Actinomycetota > Actinomycetes > Kitasatosporales > Streptomycetaceae > Streptomyces > Streptomyces sp. NPDC060035. Next base: position 16,970 of record NZ_JBHWVO010000013.1, on the reverse strand, counting down.
GGTTCTGCCGCCTGCCCTCAGGGAGCGGGGAAGCCGACCGGCCAGGTGTGCACCGGCTCGCCCGCCTGCATCAGCTCGCCGTAACGCCGGGTGGTGGCAGCCAGCGCAGCCTCACGTTCGAGACCCGCCTCCAGCGCCCGGTGGTATGTATCGACCTGCCAGGAGGCCCCGTTCACCCGGAGCCTGCAGCGCTGCTCGATGACGCCGAGATAGCGGTCACGGTCCGCGGGCTCGATGTTCCAGGCGTCGAGCCCGGCAGCGGCGAGCGGCAGCAGCTCATCCCGCACCAGCTTGACCGCGGGCACCTTCGCGACCCCGCCCGAGCGGCCCGGGCGGGGCCAGAGCAGCTCCGCGTCGATTCCGTGGCGGCAGGCGGCGTCGAAGTTCTCGGCGGCCGCGTCGAAGGGCAGCCGGGTCCACACCGGCCGGGACTCGTCGGCCAGCGCGCGCACCAGGCCGTAGTAGAAGGCGGCATTGGCGATCACATCGGTGACGGTCGGACCGGCGGGCAGAACCCGGTTCTCCACCCTGAGGTGCGGAATGCCGTCGGCCAGGCCGTACACCGGCCGGTTCCATCGGTAGACCGTGCCGTTGTGCAGGACGAGCTCGGCCAGCGCGGGTACGCCGCCCTCGTCCAGCACGCGCAGGGGTTCCTCGTCGTCGCAGATCGGCAGCAGCGGCGGGAAGTAGCGCAGATTCTCCTCGAAGAGTTCGTGTGCGGAGCCGATCCAGCGCTCTCCGAACCAGGTCCTCGGGCGCACTCCCTGATTCGTCAGTTCGGGCGACCGTACGTCCGTGGCCTGCAGGAACAGTGGCGGCCGGGACTCCCGCCACAGCTCCTTACCGAACAGGAAGGGAGCGTTGGCTCCGAGTGCGATCTGGACGGACGCGATGGCCTGGGCGGCATTCCACACATCTGCGAAGCGGGCCGGCGTCACCTGCAGATGCAGCTGGACCGATGTACAGGCAGACTCCGGCGCAATGGAAGCGGAGGTACAGACCAGCCGTTCGACACCTTCGATATCGAGGGCGAAATCCTCGCCGCGCGCGGCAGCCATTTGATCGTTGAGAAGCGTGTACCGGTCCACGTCCGACAGATTGGCCGAGACCACATCGTGGCGGCCCAGAGTCGGCAGGATTCCGATCATCATGATCCCGGCATCGACCTCGGCGGCCTTCCGGTGGGCATATGCGAGCCCGGTACGGAGCTCCTCGGCGAGCTGATCGAATACGCGTCCGCTCAGCCGGTGCGGAAGAATATTTACTTCCAGATTGAACATCCCGAGTTCGGTCTGGAAATCACGGCTGGCGATCCGCTGGAGGACCTCCGCATTCCGCATCCTCGGCATACCGTCGGAGCCCGCAAGATTGAGTTCGATCTCCAGACCCATGAGATTTCTGGGACGATCGAACCTCCCCTCCGCCAGGAGCCTCTCCAGCCCCTCCAGGCACTGGGAGAGCTTCTTGCGGTACACCTGCCGATCGGACAGATCAAAGGCGCCGGCCACGACCTTGTCTCCCATCGAAGGGTCCCTCCTCGAGTGGGCGGCCCGCAGCCCAGGCCGCTCGCATCACGATCGATAATGCCCAGACGGGGTGATCTATAACGCCCCCGATGCCCATGGGTACCCGGTAGTCTGACGACAGGAGCCGGGGGCACATTCCTACGGCATGCAGCCAATGCAGTTCTCGGTGCCGGATGCGTGGTGGAAACACCGATGGGTTTCAGCCTACCGCTGTATCGGAAGAAAACCTGGCAGAGGACAGTCGGGGCAGTCCGAACCAACACGAACACCGCATTTCAAAGGCTAGAACCTGCCTTGCATGCAATACGCGGGACGGCTAGCCGAAACATTGCGTGAACACTTGTCGTATAAACTCTGCGAACGAGGCAGAGAGTTGACGCACCGGCCCGTCCGCCCGTCACGGCCTTCCTCTGGCCCCGCACGCCGACAGCGCCGTCTGCACCCGCCCACGCATCACCGTGTCTCCGAAGTGAGAGGCGACCCACTATGCCGCTGCATGTTTCTCCGGCCCCAGCGCCCGCACTGCGCAGCGTTCTCGCGGCACTCGGTTCTCCCACCGCAGTCCGCGAGGCCCATACGCCCGCTCTCCGGTCCGTCCAGGGATCGCTGAGCCCCGATCTCCCCCTCCCGGTCCATGTACTGGACCGGATCGTCCCGAACGGCACCACGCCCCGCACCCGCCTCGCCGGCTGGCGCTTCCTGATCCGCAGCGGCGAGCGCGCCGTCGCCGCCGCGGACACCATGCTCACCGCCGACGGCTGGACCTTCTCCCATTTCTTCGAGGGGCCGTACATCGTCTCGACCGAACTCGCCATGCGGCAGGCGGATTCGGCGGCAGCGCACTACCAGCCGCGCCTGCTGTCCGTACCCGAGCTCTACATGCTCACGCTGTGGCTGCACGACGACACCGAAGCCGATGCCGCAGGAGGCACGCTCGCCCCGACCGATGTGCTGGTGCCCCTCGCGCCCGCGCCTCCCGGCATCACGGCCCACCGCCCGCACCGGGTCGCCGATCTGCTTCCGGTCATGACACTGCGTGTCACACCGGCTCCGCTTCCCGGCGTGCCCGGTCTGCTCGGTTCACCCGCCTGATCCTCGAACGCCATGCGCCCCCACCGTGCTCCGCGGTGGGGGCGCATCCCTACCCGTCCGGACTAGCCCCTTCAGGCCACCCCGAACCACCCGAAGGGACAGTGCAGTTGCATTGAACCGTCCGGCCGGGTGATGCGTCATGAGAGGAGAAGAGCAGCTGCCGCGAAATCCCTGCGGAACGACGCCCGTAGGGCAACACTGGGACCGGACCGACTTGATACGGGGGCGGCCATGAACACATCGTCACACCGCAGGACACTCGACTCGACGCAGCGAAAGAACCCATCCATGTGCCAGCACCAGCCACCCTGCCCGACCGCAGACTCCAACGACCGGGAAGCCGCGCGCCTGACGGCCCACCACCCGGAACAGGGCTGGAGCCTGCTGTGCAACGGCGTCCTGCTCTTCGAGGACACCGGTGAGCTGCTCCCGGACGGGCAGATCATTGCCCCGCACCGGCCGCTGAAGACCGGCCGGGTGATGAAAGCCGCCTGACCGCGGCCGGAGAAACACGGGGGCCGGCCCGGAGAAGTCTCCGCACCGGCCCCGACGAGTGTCCGCGTGCTTACTGGTCGTACTCGTCCAGCGGCGGGCAGGAGCAGACCAGATTGCGGTCGCCGAACGCACCGTCGATCCGGCGCACCGGCGGCCAGTACTTGTCCGAAGGCGTGACACCGGCCGGGAAGACAGCCTCTTCACGGCTGTAGGCGTGCGTCCACTCGCCACCGAGCGCAGCCGCCGTGTGCGGGGCGTTGCTCAGCGGGTTGTCCTCCGCGCCCCACGTACCGGATGCGACCTTCTCGATCTCGCCGCGAATGGCGATCATCGTGTCGCAGAACCGGTCGAGCTCCGCGAGGTCCTCGCTCTCGGTGGGCTCGATCATCAGCGTCCCGGCCACCGGGAACGACATCGTGGGCGAGTGGAAGCCGTAGTCGATCAGCCGCTTGGCGACGTCGTCGATGCTGACCCCGGTCGCCTTGGAGATCGGGCGCAGATCCACGATGCACTCGTGTGCGACAAGCCCGGCCGGGCCGTTGTACAGGATCGGGAAGTGCGGTTCCAGGCGCTTGGCGATGTAGTTGGCCGCGAGTACGGCGACCTGCGTCGCACGCTTCAGTCCCTCGCCGCCCATCAGGCGTACGTACGCCCAGGAGATGGGCAGAATTCCGGCCGAGCCCCACGGGGCCGCCGAGATCGGGCCGACGCCGGTCTCCGGGCCCGCGGCGGGCTGGAGCGGGTGGTTCGGAAGGTACGGCGCCAGGTGCGCACGTACGCCGACCGGGCCGACGCCCGGGCCACCGCCGCCGTGCGGGATGCAGAAGGTCTTGTGCAGGTTCAGGTGCGAGACGTCGCCGCCGAACTTGCCCGGCTTGGCAAGGCCGACCAGCGCGTTGAGGTTGGCACCGTCGACGTACACCTGGCCGCCCGCGTCGTGCACCTCGCCGCAGATGGCGGCGACGTGCTCCTCGAAGACACCGTGCGTGGACGGGTAGGTGATCATGAGGACGGCGAGTTCGTCGCGGTGCTTCTCGATCTTGGCGCGGAGGTCCTCGATGTCGACCTCGCCGTCGTCGGCGGTCTTCACCACGACGACCTTCATGCCCGCCATCACGGCGCTCGCGGCGTTGGTGCCGTGCGCGGAGGACGGGATGAGGCAGACGGTGCGCCCCTCGTCCCCGTTGGCCCGGTGGTAGGCCCGCACGGCCAGCAGACCGGCGAATTCACCCTGGGAGCCCGCGTTGGGCTGGATGGAGACGGCGTCGTAGCCGGTGACCTCGGCGAGGCGCTCCTCCAGCTCACGGATGAGGGTGAGGAAGCCCTGTGCCTGCTCCGCCGGCGCGAAGGGGTGCAGCGCGCCGAATTCGGGCCAGGTGATCGATTCCATCTCGGCGGTGGCGTTGAGCTTCATGGTGCAGGAGCCGAGCGGGATCATGCCCCGGTCCAGCGCGTAGTCACGGTCGGCGAGCTTGCGCAGGTAGCGCAGCATCGCCGTCTCGGAACGGTGCTGGTGGAAGACCGGGTGGGTGAGGAAGGTATCGGTGCGCATCAGGTTCTCGGGCAGCGCGTCGTCGGCGTCGGCGTCGAGGGCCTCGATGTCGCCGCCTGCTCCGAAGGCGGCCCAGACAGCCGCGATCTGCGTACGGGTGGTGGTCTCGTCACAGGCGACGGAGATCCGGTCGGCGTCGACGAGCCGCAGGTTCACTCCGCGCTCACGGGCTCCGGCGACCACACCGGCCGCCGCGCCGGGGACGCTCACGGTGATCGTGTCGAAGTAGGCGCTGTGCACCACATCGATGCCGGCGGACCGCAGACCGTCGGCCAGGATCGTGGCGTACCTGTGGGTGCGCCACGCGATCGTGCGCAGCCCCTCGGGGCCGTGGTAGACGGCGTACATCCCTGCCATGACGGCGAGCAGTACCTGCGCGGTGCAGATGTTGCTGGTGGCCTTCTCCCGCCGGATGTGCTGCTCGCGGGTCTGGAGTGCGAGGCGGTACGCCTTGTTTCCGTCCGCGTCGACGGAGACGCCCACGAGACGGCCGGGCAGACTGCGCGCGAACTTCTCGCGGACGGCCATGAAGCCGGCGTGCGGCCCGCCGAAGCCCATCGGGACGCCGAAACGCTGCGTGGTTCCGACGGCCACGTCCGCGCCCAGCTCGCCGGGCGGGGTGAGCAGAGTCAGGGCCAGCAGGTCGGCTGCGACGGTGACGATCGCACCGAGTTCGTGGGCGCGGTCGATGACGGGCTTGATGTCACGTACCGCTCCGGAGGCGCCCGGGTACTGCAGCAGGACACCGAAGACGCCACGCTCGGCGACTTCAGCCGGAATTCCCTCGGTGAGGTCGGTGACGACCACCTCGACGCCGGTCGGCTCGGCGCGGGTCCGGATCACGGCGACGGTCTGCGGAAGGGTGTCGGCGTCGACCAGGAAGACGCCGTTCTTGACCTTGCCGACGCGCCGAGCCAGCGCCATGGCCTCGGCAGCTGCCGTGCCCTCGTCGAGGAGAGAAGCACCGGAGGTGGGCAGACCGGTCAGGTCGGCGACCATCGTCTGGAAGTTCAGCAGGGCCTCGAGCCGCCCCTGGGAGATCTCCGGCTGGTAGGGCGTGTACGCCGTGTACCAGGCAGGGTTCTCCATGACGTTGCGCAGGATCACCGGCGGGGTGAACGTGCCGTAGTAGCCGAGCCCGATCATCGGTGCGAGCACCTGGTTGCGGTCGGCGAGGCGTCGCAGCTCGGCCAGGACCTCGGCCTCGGTACGGGCCGCCGGGAGATCCAGCGCCTCGGCGCTCTTGATCACGTCGGGCACGGCAGCGTCGGTGAGCTCGTCGAGGGAGCCGTAGCCGACCTGGGCGAGCATCTTGGCCTGGGCCTCGGCATCGGGCCCGATGTGGCGCTGCTCGAAGGGAATGCCCTGCTCCAGCTGGGAGAGCGGAGTGCGACGGGGGGTCATGATGGAGGCCTCCTGGTCTCACGACCTGCGAGGGGCACCACGGCGTGGCTGCCCGAACGGCCTCCCCATCTGTCATCTCGACCTGAGAGCTTCACCGGCATGCCCAGAGGCAGACCGGCTTTCACCGTCGGTGAGGAAGGGGCCCGCCACGGCACATGCCGTACGAATCCCGCCCTGCTTTCCAGAGTGACCTCGTCCGTGCGGTACGGGGGCCTGAGAGATTCCGGGGAGGAGTTGCTCCTTCGGCGCCACCGGAATTCTCCGGAGGACTCTCCCGCACAGGGTCAGCAGCCAGGTTCCAGACTACCAGCGGGCCGGCACCGGCCGTCTCGAGTGGCCGAAGCCCCGGATCTGGCCTTTCGTAGTGCCTGTGGAGCAGTTGCGACCACCCTGATGCAGTGCGACCTGTGGGAGGCACCGTGCAGACCGACATCGATCCGCGCAGCCTGATCGGCCGCAAGGCCTTCGACCGCCAAGGCTCCAAGATCGGAACGGTGGACGAGGTCTATCTCGACGACGCCACCGGTGTACCCGAGTGGGCCGCCGTTCGCACCGGACTCTTCACCCGGGACGCGTTCGTCCCGCTGGAACCGAGCGAATTCGTCGACGGCACGCTGGTGGTCCCCTTCGACCGCGCCCTGATCAAGGACGCCCCCGATTTCGGTGTCGGCCGGCATCTCTCCCCGGAGCAGGAGCTGCAGCTCTACCGTCACTACGGGCTGGACTCCGCCGCGCCGGGCGGGACGGGGCCGGACAGGAACTTCGGCAGGCTGGCCGGCCACGAGGAATAGTCCACAGGGTTTCGCACGAGGGGAAGCGGGTCGGCCGGCTGCAGCTGCGGATCGTCGACGCGGAAGGTGCGCACCCGGCCCGGCCGCTCCCCGGGCTCCTCGAACCGGACCGTGACACGGCCGACGCCGCTGCCCTGCACCCAGCCGTGGCCGTGGACGTCGTGCCGTACATCGTGGCCGGCGGGCCACCGCCGGCCGGCAAGCCGGTCCGCCCTCTCCTCGGCCGCGTCCTGCGGCGTGACCGGCTCGTCGGGGATGTCGGCGGCCCCGCTCTCCGACTCGCCCGCCACCGCCTGCAGTGCGTCGGCGGCCTGCGCGAAGAGGTCCTCCTGGGTGAAGTCCGCGAGCCCCGTGACGCCTACTCCCAGGAGCCGTACGCCCCCGGTGGTATCGACGGCCTCCAGCAGCCGCGCTGCGGCTTCCCTGACGACCGTGGGGTCGTCGGTGGGGCCGCGCAGGGTCTCGGAGCGGGTGAGCGTGGAGAAGTCGTAGCGGCGCACCTTGAGCACGACGGTCCGCCCCGACCTTCCCGCGTTCCGCAGGCGCTCCACGCACCGTCCTGCCAGCCGCTCCACCTCCGTCCTGACCCGGACCCGGTCGTGCAGGTCCACGTCGAAGGTGTCCTCGACCGACACGGACTTCGCATCCCGTTCCGCGACGACGGGCCGGTCGTCGTGTCCGAGGGCCATGCGGTACAGCGCGACGCCGTGCGCATTGCCCAGCAGACGGACCAGCTCGGCCTCCCCCGCCTCGGCCAGGTCCTGGACCACCGTCATCCCGGCGCGCCGCAGATGGTCCCCGGTGGCGGGCCCGACGCCCGGCAGAATCCGCACGGACATGGGAGCGAGCAGCTCACGCTCGGTACCCGGTTCGATGAGCAGGAGACCGTCCGGCTTCGCTTCCTCCGAGGCGATCTTGGCCAGCATCTTGGAACCGGCCAGACCGACGGAACCGCTGAGTCCGGTGACGCCTTTGATGACCGTACGCAGCTGCTCACCGATCACGCGGGCCGATACCGAGTCATCCGCGACCCCACCGGCCTCCAGGTCGACGAAGGCCTCGTCCAGGCTGAGCGGCTCGACGAGCGGGGACAGCCGCCCGAGGAGCTCCATCACCTGGTCGCTCACCGTCCGGTAGAGGGCGAAGCGCGGCACCAGATAGGCCGCGTTGGGTGCCAGCCGTCTCGCCTGTCCCATGGGCATCGCCGAATGCACACCGAAGCGCCGGGCCTCGTACGACGCGGTGGCCACGACCCCGCGCATCCCCAGCCCGCCCACCACCACGGGTTTGCCGCGCAGGCTGGGTTTCGCCGCCTGCTCGGCAGAGGCGTAGAAGGCATCCATGTCCAGATGCAGGATGGTGGGAGCGGCTCTCACATCAACCGATGCTGCCCTATGCCACTGACAACCGGCCTGCCCGGCGCCCGTGCGGCGCGGGGCAGGCCGGGTGGCTCAGCCCGCGCGGTTACGCCGCCGGGCCAGTTCGTCCGCGGGATTGTTGCCGATCAGCGTCTCGCCCGTGTCGACCCGCTCGCCGTGGAGCTGGGACAGAGTCGCATCCACATCGCGCCAGACGACGCCCACAGCGATACCGAACACACCCTGGCCCCCCTGGAGCAGATCCACGACCTCGTCGGGCGAGGAGCACTCGTAGACCGTCGCCCCGTCGCTCATCAGGGTCATGCGTTCAAGATCCGTGAATCCGCGGGCCCTCAGGTGCTGGACCGTGGTGCGGATGTTCTGCAGTGCGACTCCTGTGTCGAGGAACCGCTTCACGATCTTGAGGAGAACCACGTCCCGGAAACTGTAGAGACGCTGCGTCCCCGACCCGTACGCCGGACGCACGCTCGGCTCCACCAGCCCTGTGCGCGCCCAGTAGTCGAGCTGGCGGTAGGTGATCCCGGCCGCCGCGCACGCCGTGGGCCCCCGGTAGCCGATCTCACCTGCCACTACCGCACCGTCCGCTGCCACCGCCGCCGGCTGAACCGGCTGCCTGATGGTGTGGTCGGCTGCACTGCTGTACTGCCGGTACGGCCCACCCGCAGCCGTACCGTCGCCGCTGCTTCTCACGCCGACCTCCGTCCTTGACCTGCCATCTCGAAGGTAGGCAGTCACCAGGGGTGCGTCAACGATCGCCACACTCGGCACGCCGAGTGATAATCACCCTGAGGGTGGTTTGCCGTGTCTCATTTCCGGGAACGGCTTCTCGGATGCGCTGACAGCACCCCCGCGGGACGGTCACTGACTGTTCGTACCGAAGTCCTCCGGCGAGATCTGGTCGAGGAACTCACGGAACTTCTCGACCTCGTCCTCCTGCTCATCCGGGATGGCGATCCCCGCGTCGTCCAGCACACCGTCACTGCCGTAGATCGGCGTTCCGGTGCGCAGGGCGAGCGCTATGGCGTCCGAGGGCCGCGCACTCACCTCGACTCCGCTGGCGAAGACCAGCTCCGCGTAGAAAACCCCTTCTCTGAGGTCCGTGATCCGGACCTCGGTGAGCTCCTGGCCGACGGCCTCGAGCACATCCTTGAAGAGATCATGGGTCAGCGGCCTGGCCGGAGCCATGCCCTGCTGGGCGAAGGCGATCGCGGTCGCTTCCCCAGGGCCGATCCAAATGGGGAGGTACCGGTCGCCTCCCACTTCACGCAGGAGCACGATCGGTTGGTTGGAGGGCATTTCCACCCGGACACCCACAACGTCGAGCTCGTTCACACAGCAACCCTAGGACGTGCCCGCCATGTTTGGATAGTCGGGCTCCGCCGCGGTCAGTGGAACCGAACCTTGAGGGCGATCTGCACGAAGGCCGCGTGGAGCCGGACGGACAGCTCCGCGAGCTCTCTCGCGGTGGCCTCCGCATGGGCTCTGGTCTGCGGATTCCGGTGTCGGCGCAGGGGCGCGACCACCTGTTCGACGAGTCCTGCCTCGCGATCCGCGGCCGCTCTCACGGCCCGCAGATGCCGAGGTTCCAGACCGAATCGCCCCAGATCCGCCACAAGTTTCGCCACGGTAACCGCCTCGGCGTCGTAGCTTCCCTCCGGCGTGGACGCGATCAGCCCGTAGGACTCCCACTCGATGAGCTGGTCCTCACTGACGTCAGCGGCGGCAAGAAGCTCGGAGCGCCCGATTCGGGCGGCTGTCGTCCGGCCCGGGTCGGGGTCCCAGCGACCGTCCACGAGCTCACCCTGTGCGCCGCCGGACGGCAGCGCGGCCTGCTCACCGCGGGCGAGGGCGTCCAGGTGCTCACGGATGACCTTGAGCGGCAGGTAGTGGTCCCGCTGCATGCGCAGTACCTGAGCCAGCCGCTCGACATCGGCCGGGCTGAACTTGCGGTAGCCGGAGGGCGTCCGCTGCGGCTCGATGAGTCCCTCGGCCTCCAGAAAACGGATCTTGGAGATCGTTACTTCGGGAAATTCGTCGCGCAGCTCCAGAAGCACCGTGCCGATGCTCATGGCGCGCTCGCCCGCGGCGGCGGTGCCGTGACCGGCACCGCCTGTCGGTGTTCGGAGCATGAACCTTCCTGGGGGTCCCCCCGGACGGAGTCCGGGGGAGAGTCACACGCCCCGCTGGCTCGCGTAGAAGACCAGCCGGTACTTGCCGATCTGGACTTCGTCGCCGTTGGACAGCAGGACGGAATCGATGCGCTCACGGTTGACGTAGGTCCCGTTGAGGCTGCCGACGTCGCCCACGGTGAAACTACCGTCCGGGTTCCTGCGGAACTCCACATGACGCCGCGACACGGTCACGTCATCGAGGAAGATGTCGCTCTGCGGGTGACGGCCCGCCGTGGTCAGCTCGCCGTCCAGCAGGAAGCGGCTGCCGGAGTTCGGGCCGCGGCGCACCACCAGGAGCGCGGATCCTGCGGGCAGGGCGTCGACTGCGGCCTGCGCCTCCGGCGAGAGGGAGGGAACAGCGGTCTGTCCCGTCACCTCGGCCTCGTACGCCTCGATGCCGGAGATCGAGATGGTCGAGGTCGTCTCGGAGGCACGCTCGGGCACTCCGCCCCTCAGCGGCGCACCGCAGTTGGAACAGAAACGGCTGGCCTCGCCATTGCGATGCCCGCACCTCGTACAGACCGGCATGGAGGAGCCCTCCGGGGCGGGGGCGAACCCTCCACCCGTACTTGAGGTCGATGGTTCCCCGAAACCTATGCGTCCGGCACCGGCAGGGTCAACAGACGACGCGCCGGGGGCACCTCGCTGCCCCCCCGCCGAACCCGGCACCTCGTCGCGGAAGAGCGGGCGCTCCGAGCCCTGCTCCTCGGCGCCCTGACCCTGGCGCGGAGCACGGTGGCGAGCAGCGCCACTGTCCTCGCGTGCACTCTTTCCGAACAACTTCGCAAACAACTTCACGGGCGTTTCCCCTTGACCGAAATAGACCCGCCCGTGGGGCAGGACGAACCCTGAATGAACACACCTGCCGACCCGGACATCCTCACAACGTCCGTATCCACCCGACAGTTTCCACCACGCGCCACCGATCCGATGCGCCGACCCCCCGCAACCTCATGCCTGTGTCCTGCGAGCAGCGCGCACCAAGGCCTCACTGGGGCGACGACCGAGCGTAGTCAGGCCGCTTCGCCGGTCGCAAGGCGTCGACGACGATCTCCTCGGCCTGTGCCACCTCCGCCGTGGCCTGCTCCTTCTCGAGCGTCTGCACGACTCCGCCGGGGATGTTCAGCGCCGGCTCGAGGTCCTGGGGCTTGCCGATCACCTTGAACTCGTAAGGCGCCCGGATCTTCCGGCCGTCCACCCTCAGGTCGCCCCCGTCACCGGAGAAGTAGGTATTGGCCACCACCCGCACGCCGTTGATCTCTATCGCTTCGGCACCGGCCGCCCGCAGCTCCTGGATGGCGTCGAGAAGCATGTCTGCCTCGACCGCACCGCTCGGGTCGTTGATGGTCAGGGTGATGCCGGGTCCCTTGGCCGCGACCGTACCCGCGAGGATACCGAGCTGCCGCTCCTTCTCGAGCGTCTGCTTGCGGGCCTCCTCCGCCTGGTCGGAGCTGTTCTCCAGCTCCGTGCGCTGGTCGTCCAGGCGCTGTTTCTCGTCCTCGAGCCGCTGGGTCCGGTTGTCGAGCTCGTCGAGGATGCGGACCAGGTCCTCCTGACGGGCACCGCGCAGCGCGCTGTTGTCGCTGTTCGACCTGACCTGGATGGCCAGCCCTAGTCCCAGTACGAACAGCAGGAGCGCCACGATGAGTTGGGCCCTGCTCACCCTGGGCGGCCAGAGGCCTGCCAGCAGCCGTTGGCGCCCGGAGGACTCCTCGGGCGCGGCGCCGGGCTCGGGTGCCGGCGCGGGGACCTCGGCCGGCAGTTCGCCGGCGGGTCCTTCGTTGCGCGGATTCTCGTCGTTGCTCATCGGCCTCAAGCCCGGAAGACGTGCCGGCGGATCGCCGCGGCATTGGAGAAGATGCGGATACCGAGCACGACCACCACACCGGTGGAGAGCTGGGCTCCGACACCCAGCTTGTCGCCGAGGAACACGATCAGCGCAGCCACCACGACGTTCGAGAGGAACGACACGACGAAGACCTTGTCCACGAAGATCCCGTCAAGCATGGCGCGCAGACCTCCGAAGACGGCGTCGAGCGCGGCCACCACGGCGATCGGCAAATAGGGCTCGACCACCGCCGGCACTTCGGGCCGGACCAACAGTCCGACCACGACTCCCACGACGAGGCCCAGTACGGCGATCACGATGTGCCCTTCCCTGTATCTGCCGCACCACTGCGCGTGTCTGCGGCCTGAGGCTCTGCTGTGCGTACGATCAGGCTCGGCGCGGCCGGAAGACGCACCTGCTCCTGATCGGAGATGCTGGTGCGGATGTCGAAGCTCTCGTGCAGCGCCTGCAGATACAGGCCGTCCGCGCTGTCCTGGAAGGCAGCGGAGAGATTCTTGCCGTCCCCCACCGCCAGCACCGTGTACGGCGGTACGAGCGGCCTGTTGTCGACCAGTATGGCGTCGCCCGCCGCACGGATCGCCGAGAGGGCGGTCAGCCGCTGCCCGTTGATGGCGATCGCTTCGGCCCCGGACTGCCAGAGACCGTTGACCACCCGCTGCATATCGCGGTCGCGCACCCGCCCGGTGTCGGCGAAGCCGGTCGACTCACGCGGTCCGTCGCCGCCCTGATCGGTGTCCTTGGCGTCATCGATGACGAGCTTGATTCCGGGCCCTTCGACCGCAGTCGCTCCGGAGAGCAGTGCTACCAGTCCGCCCTTGTCCCCGCCGTGCTGTTCGAGCGCCTTGCGCTGCCGTTCACCGACGTCCTTGCGCAGTTCGTCGACATCCTCCTGCAGCGTGTCCGCCGCAGTGGTCTCCGCGTTGACACGATCGATGAGCTCTTCGCGTTCCTTCGCCACGACCGGCGCTGCGACCTGTGCCTCTGCGGCACCGAGCGTCACGACGAGAGCTGCCACCACGAGACCTGCTGCGAGACCCAGTTTCGACTTGAGGGTACGGGGCATGCCCGCACTCCCGTCGGCCTTGCGGCGCGCCGCAGCCTCGGCGTACCCCTCGTCGAGGCTGTGGTCCATCACATTGGTCAGCAGCGACATGGACGCGTCGGGGCGAGGACGCGTCGGGGTGCTACTCCGATCGGGGGGCGGCTGCGACATGCCGCACATCGTCGCACGTCATGACTGCTGCCGCCGAATGGCCCCACCGGTGGCCCGGAAGCCGCAGCACAACGGCGTCCGGGCCACCCTGCCCGGCTCTCAGTCGCCCGCGCTGTCCACGATCGCCGACCACTCGTCGAGCAACGCCTGGGCCGAGGCGTCGTCGGGGCCTTCGGCCCACAGATGGGTGACGGCCTCCGCCCTGTCGGGCAGCACCATCACCCAGCGGCCGTCCGTCTCCACCACCCGGACACCGTCGGTGGTGTCCACACTGCGCTCCCCTGCCGCCTCCACGACCCGCCGCATGACAAGCCCCTTGACCGCCCACGGCGTTGCAAGGTCACGGCGCAGTACATGGGCACGTGGGATGCGGGCGTCGATCTGGCTGAGCGTGAGCTGGGTCCGGGCCACGAGGCCGATGAGCCTGACGAAGGCAGCCGAACCGTCGAAGACACTGCTGAACTCGGGAATGATGAAACCGCCACGTCCGTCACCGCCGAAGATGGTGGCGTCCTCGCGCCCCACCCTGGTCAGGTCGTCCGGGGACGTGGTCGTCCACTCCACCTGCGTGCCGTGGTACGCGGCCACCTGTTCGGCGACGCGGGTGGTGGTCACCGGCAGGGCCACGCGCCCGCTCCGCCGCTCGGCCGCCACAAGGTCGAGCATGACCAGCAGGGCCCTGTCGTCCTCGATGATCCGGCCCCGCTCGTCGACGAGAGAGAGCCGCTCACCGACCGGGTCGAACCGCACGCCGAAGGCTGCCCGTGCGGACGACACGATCTCCCCGAGCCGCACCAGTCCGGCCCGTCGGGTCTCGGCGGACTCGGTGGGCCGAGACTCGTCGAGCCCCGGGTTGATCGTCAGCGCGTCCACCCCGAGCCGCCCGAGCAGGCTGGGCAGGACGAGCCCCGCGCTGCCGTTGGACGCATCCACGACGACCTTGAGGCCCGCATCGGCGATGCCGGCCGTATCGACGTTTCGGAGCAGGGAGCCCGTATAGGAGTCGAAGACACTCGACGGGAAGTGGAGATCTCCGATCTCGCCGGGGAAGGCCCTGCGGTACTCCTGGCGGGCGTAGACCCGGTCGAGCTTTCGCTGACGTGCCTGGGAGAGATCAGCGCCACGCTCGTCGATGAACATGATGTCGACGGAATCCGGCACTCCCGGCGACGTCCGGATCATGATGCCGCCGGCACTGCCCCGCGCGGTCTGCTGGCGAGCCACGGGCAGCGGCACGTTCTCCAGGTCCCGGACGTCGATGGCGCTGGCCTGCAAAGCGGAAATGACCGCTCGCTTGAGCGCACGCGCACCACGGGAGTGGTCACGGGCCGTCGTGACCGTCGACCCCTTCTTCAGGGTTGTCGCGTACGCGCCGGCGAGCCGCACCGCGAGTTCCGGGGTGATCTCGACGTTCAGGATCCCGGAGACACCACGCGCTCCGAAGAGATGCGCCTGTCCACGCGACTCCCAGATCACCGAGGTGTTGACGAAGGCCCCGGCCTCGATGGTCTTGAACGGGTACACCCGCACATTGCCCTGGATGATCGACTCCTCGCCGACCAGACACTCATCGCCGATGACGGCGCCGTCCTCGATGCGGGCCGCCCGCATGATGTCGGTGTTCTTGCCGATCACACAGCCGCGGAGGTTGCTGTGCTGGCCGATGTACACATTGTCGTGCACCACGGCCCTGTGCAGGAACGCGCCGGTTTTCACGACGACATTGGACCCGATGACAGTGTGTTCACGGAGCTCGACGCCGGCTTCGATCTTGGCGTAGTCGCCGATGTACAACGGCCCTCGGAGTACCGCATCAGGATGGACCTCCGCGCCTTCGGCAACCCACACACCGGGCGAGATCTCGAAGCCGTCGAGCTCGACATCGACTTTGCGTTCCAGCACATCGGCCTGGGCCTTCACGTAGCTCTCGTGGGTGCCCACGTCCTCCCAGTAGCCCTCGGCGACATAGCCGTAGATCGGCTTGCCCTCCTTCATGAGCTGCGGGAACACATCGCCGGACCAGTCCACCGACGTATCGGCCTGGACATAGTCGAAGACCTCGGGCTCCATGACGTAGATGCCCGTATTGACGGTGTCCGAGAAAACCTGACCCCAGGTCGGCTTCTCCAGGAAACGCTCGACCTGTCCCTGCTCATCGACAATCGTGATGCCGAACTCCAGTGGATTCGGGACCCTGGTCAGGCACACCGTGACCAGGCCGCCCTTCTCCTTGTGGAAGGCGATGAGGTCCGTGAGGTCGAAGTCGGTGAGTGCGTCACCGGAAATAACCAGGAAGGTGTCGTCCTTCAGGGCTTCCTCGGCGTTCTTCACACTTCCCGCAGTACCGAGTGGCTTCTCCTCGTTGGCGTAGCTGAGCTCCATCCCGAGCTCTTCGCCGTCGCCGAAGTAGTTCTTCACCAGCGAAGCAAGAAACTGAACGGTTACGACGGTCTCATTGAGCCCATGCCGCTTGAGCAGCCGCAGCACATGCTCCATGATCGGCCGATTGGCCACGGGCAGGAGCGGCTTGGGCATGCTTGAGGTCATAGGGCGAAGACGAGTGCCTTCACCGCCGGCCATCACAACGGCCTTCATGTCGGAAACGTCCTCCTTGAAGAGACGACGGTCTAGCCGACATCACCCGTCGGGGCAACAACCACAGCATCCGTTGCGGACCGGCGACACTGCGCGGCACCGCATCAACGAGCTATTCGGCTACTTCATCCGCCTTGACGAGTCGGCGGACCTGGACCACGTAGAGGATCCCTGCCCACCAATAGAGCGTTGTACCCCAACCAGCGAACGCCCATCCGAAAACGGCGCCCAGCGATGCCAGCCAACCACTTCCATCACTGAGCAGCAACAAGGGGAAGGCGTACATCAGGTTGAACGTTGCAGCTTTCCCGAGGAAGTTCACCTGCGGCGGCGGATAGCCGTGCCGGCGCAGGATTCCCACCATGACAAGGAGCATGAGCTCACGGGCGAGAAGTGCTGCGGTCACCCATAGCGGCAGGATCTCGCGCCAGGTGAGCCCGACGAGAGTCGACAGGATGTAGAGGCGGTCGGCAGCCGGGTCCAGGAGTCGCCCGAGGCTGCTGATCTGGTTCCATCGGCGGGCGAGTTTGCCGTCGAGGTAGTCACTGACGCCGCTCAGCATCAGCACCAGCAGCGCCCAGCCGTCGCTGTTGGGCCCGCCGAACACGGGGCGAAGGATCAGCCACAGGAAGAGCGGCACGCCGACGAGGCGAGCCATGCTGAGGATGTTGGGGATGGTGAGTACTCGGTCCGTCTGAACTCGAGTCTCCTGGACCTCCACCCGGGGGCCTCCTGTGAAGAACGTGCCAATGATGCACCCTGACCCTACCCTCAGCCGCGGAGGGCCGATGCATGGGGGTACAAGAACGTGGTGAACGCAGAAAAGCCCCGTGCCACAAGGGCACGGGGCTTTCCCGGAATAATTGTTCGGCGGCGTCCTACTCTCCCACAGGGTCCCCCCTG
>NZ_JBHWVO010000012.1:145328-245015 GCF_042736635.1 Streptomyces sp. NPDC060035 | reverse complement strand
GTCGTACCCGAGCGGGTACGACGGCGGAGGCCGTTCGCCGTGTGCGGGGTCAGCCGTTCGACGGGCCGCCGACCTGGATCCCGGCCATCCGCGACCACTCGTACGGGCCGGTGCGCACCTTGGCGGCGAATTCTCCGTCGAACGTCTCGTGCATCGTGATCCCGGCCTTCTGCGCGGCGCTCTCGGCGATGGCGTACGAGGGGGCGACCAGGTCGCCCCAGCCGCCGTCCTCACCCACGAGGACGATGCGGGTACCCGTCTGACCGGTGTAGGCGAGCTGCCCCTCGGCCCCGCCGTGCGCCTTGGCGAAGGCGCCGATCTGCTTGGCGAGCTTCGCAGCCCTGCGCTCCGCGCGGGCCGCGTGCTTGCTGTCGTCCGTCTGCTGGGTCTGGGGCTCTGCCGTCTCTGCCATGAAAAGGATGCTACCGACGGGTAGATCGATCGGCGACGGGCGGGGGCGTGGCATCGGCCACGTCCCCGCCCGTCGGCGGAGCTGCGTCACTGCGGGGTTACCTCAGGAAGGGGTCCACCGCGATGGCGACGAAGAGGAGCGAGACATAGGTGATGGACCAGTGGAACAGTCGCATCTCCTTGAGCTTGCCGCCGGTCACCCCGGCCTTCGCCCGGCTCTGCAGGCCGTGCGCCTCCCAGAGCCAGAAGCCGCCGGCCAACAGGGCCACCGCCGTGTAGAACCAGCCGGTGTAGCCGAGCGGGGTCAGCAGCAGCGAGACGCCGACCATCACCCAGCTGTAGAGGACGATCTGGCGGGCCACCACCTGGTTGGAGGCGACGACCGGAAGCATCGGGACGCCGACCCGGGCGTAGTCCTCCTTCACCTTCATCGACAGCGGCCAGTAGTGCGGCGGCGTCCAGAAGAAGATGACGGCGAAAAGAATGACCGCGGCCCAGGACATCGAATTGGTCACGGCGGACCAGCCGATGAGTACGGGCATGCAGCCGGCGATTCCGCCCCAGACGATGTTCTGCGAGGTCCGGCGCTTCAGCAGCATCGTGTAGACGACGACGTAGAACAGAAGTGCGCCGAGTGAGAGGGCGGCGGAGAGCCAGTTGACGAGCAGTCCGAACCAGACCGTGGAAATCACTCCGAGGGCGATTCCGAAGATCAGGCACTCACGCGGGCTCACCATGCCGGTGACCAGCGGCCTCTGGGACGTACGGTCCATCAGCGCGTCGATGTCACGGTCGATATACATGTTGAGCGCATTGGCGCCGCCCGCGGAGAGATATCCGCCGATGGTGGTGGTGACCACGAGCCACAGATCAGGCACGCCCTGAGCAGCAAGGAACATCACCGGAACGGTGGTGATCAGCAGCAACTCGATGATGCGCGGCTTGGTAAGCGCCACGAATGCCTTGATGCGGGCCCCGAACGGGCGATGGCCCACTGGGCTCGGAGTCAAGGCGACCCCTGCGGGTCGGGACTCGACGGCCGTCACGCACACCCCTGACAGAGAAATCCCAGCAAGCTCCAGGCATGAAGGCCCGGTAAAGACTTGCGCGAACCAGACCACTGTAGACGTTGCGGATACGCCGCTCTTCGCGGGGGTGGGGTCGTGTTGAGGTAGCGCAGAAGTGAACGGTGGCGCTCATACGGGAGGCGAACTCCGCAGGTCGCCCGCACTGTGGAAAGGGCAGAAGTGAGGCGTAGTTCCGGGGGTAGGCTCGCCAATGCCCGGTGCGGTATCAGTCACCGGTTTACAAACAGTGGAGAGGAGCCCTGACTCAGGGTGAGCACCAAGCCGACCACCACAGACCTCCAGTGGACCGAATTGGACCAGCGGGCCGTGGACACTGTCCGCGTCCTCGCCGCGGACGCCGTACAGAAGGTCGGAAACGGCCACCCGGGTACGGCGATGAGCCTGGCTCCTGCCGCGTACACCCTCTTCCAGAAGGTGATGCGCCACGACCCGGCGGACGCGGACTGGACCGGCCGTGACCGGTTCGTTCTTTCCGCGGGCCACTCCAGCCTGACGCTCTACATCCAGCTCTACCTGGCCGGTTACGGCCTGGAGCTGGACGACCTCAAGGCCTTCCGCACCTGGGGCTCCAAGACGCCCGGGCACCCGGAGTACGGCCACACCACCGGTGTCGAGACGACGACCGGCCCGCTCGGCCAGGGTGTCGCCAACGCCGTGGGCATGGCGATGGCCTCCCGTTACGAGCGCGGCCTGTTCGACCCGGAGGCGGCCCCCGGCACCTCCCCGTTCGACCACACCATCTGGGTCATCGCCGGTGACGGCTGCCTCCAGGAGGGCATCTCCGCCGAGGCGTCCTCGCTGGCCGGCCACCAGAAGCTCGGCAACCTGGTGCTTCTGTGGGACGACAACCACATCTCGATCGAGGGCGACACGGAGACCGCGGTCTCCGAGGACACCCTCAAGCGGTACGAGTCCTACGGCTGGCACGTCCAGCGCGTCGACCAGTCGCCCAGCGGCGACCTGGACCCCGAGGGCCTCTACACGGCGCTGCAGGCCGCCAAGGCCGAGACGGAGCGCCCGTCGTTCATCGCGGCCCGCTCGATCATCGCCTGGCCCGCCCCGAACGCGCAGAACACCGAGGCCGCGCACGGCTCGGCGCTCGGCGACGAGGAGATCGCGGCCACCAAGCGGGTGCTCGGCTTCGACCCGGAGAAGACCTTCGAGGTCTCCGACGAGGTCATCTCGCACACCCGTGAGGCGCTGGACCGCGGCCGTGAGGCCAGGGCCGAGTGGGAGAAGTCCTTCGCCGCGTGGCGCACCGCCAGCCCGGAGCGCGCCGCCGAGTTCGACCGGATCGCCGCGGGCGAGCTGCCCGAGGGCTGGGAGGACAAGCTTCCGGTCTTCGAGGTGGGCCACGGTGTCGCCACCCGTGCGGCCTCCGGCAAGGTCCTGCAGGCGCTCGGCGGTGTCATCCCCGAGCTGTGGGGCGGCTCGGCCGACCTGGCGGGCTCGAACAACACCACGATCGACAAGACGTCGTCGTTCCTCCCGGCCGGCAACCCGCTGCCCGAGGCCGACCCGTACGGCCGGACGATCCACTTCGGCATCCGCGAGCACTCCATGGCCGCGGCCATGAACGGCATCGCGCTGCACGG
The DNA here is from genome assembly GCF_042736635.1 of Streptomyces sp. NPDC060035. NCBI lineage: Bacteria > Bacillati > Actinomycetota > Actinomycetes > Kitasatosporales > Streptomycetaceae > Streptomyces > Streptomyces sp. NPDC060035. Next base: position 241,921 of record NZ_JBHWVO010000012.1, on the reverse strand, counting down.
CAACACCCGTATCTACGGCGGCACCTTCCTGGTGTTCTCCGACTACATGCGCAATGCCGTGCGCCTGTCCGCACTGATGCACCTGCCGGTGACGTATGTATGGACGCACGACTCGGTCGGCCTCGGCGAGGACGGTCCGACCCACCAGCCGGTGGAGCACATCGCCTCGCTGCGCGCCATCCCGGGCCTCAACGTCGTGCGCCCGGCCGACGCCAACGAGACGACGATCGCCTGGCGCGAGATCCTGCGCCGCTACACCAAGGTGTTCGGCAAGGGCGCCCCGCACGGCCTGGCGCTGACCCGCCAGGGTGTGCCGACGTACGCGGCGAACGAGAACGCTGCCAAGGGCGGCTACGTCCTGTTCGAGGCCGAGGGCGGTGAGCCGCAGGCCGTTCTGATCGGCACGGGCTCCGAGGTCCAGCTGGCCGTCGAGGCGCGGGACGAGCTCCAGGCGGCCGGTGTGCCGACCCGTGTGGTGTCGATGCCGTGTGTCGAGTGGTTCGAGGAGCAGGACCAGGCGTACAAGGACAGCGTGCTGCCGCCGTCCGTGAAGGCCCGTGTCGCCGTCGAGGCCGGCATCGGCCTGACCTGGCACCGGTACGTGGGCGACGCGGGCCGGATCGTCTCGCTGGAGCACTTCGGTGCGTCGGCCGACGCCAAGGTCCTCTTCCGCGAGTTCGGCTTCACCGCCGGGCACGTGGCCGCCGCCGCCCGGGAATCTCTCGCCGCCACCACGCGCTGACCCGGTTATACGACTAGTAGGAGATGCAATTCTCATGACAGACGCACTCAAGCGCCTCTCCGACGAGGGCGTGGCGATCTGGCTCGATGACCTGTCCCGCACACGGATCACCTCCGGCAACCTCGCCGAGCTGATCGACCAGAGCCACGTCGTGGGTGTCACGACCAACCCGTCGATCTTCCAGAAGGCGATCTCCGAGGGCCACGGTTACGACCAGCAGCTCACCGACCTCGCCACCCGCAAGGTCACGGTCGACGAGGCCATCCGCATGATCACGACGGCCGACGTCCGCGACGCCGCCGACATCCTGCGCCCGGTCTTCGACGCCACCGGCGGCCAGGACGGCCGGGTCTCCATCGAGGTCGACCCGCGCCTGGCCCATCACACCGCGGCCACCGTCGCCGAGGCCAAGCAGCTGGCCTGGCTGGTGGACCGGCCGAACACGCTCATCAAGATCCCGGCGACGAAGGCCGGCCTGCCGGCGATCACCGAGGTCATCGGCAAGGGCATCAGCGTCAACGTGACGCTGATCTTCTCGCTGGAGCGCTACCGCGAGGTCATGGACGCCTACCTGGCGGGCCTGGAGAAGGCGAAGGCCGCGGGCCTGGACCTCTCCAGGATCCACTCCGTGGCCTCGTTCTTCGTGTCCCGTGTGGACAGCGAGATCGACAAGCGCCTGGACGCCGTGGGCACCGACGAGGCGAAGGCACTGAAGGGCAAGGCGGCCCTCGCCAACGCCCGCCTCGCCTACGAGGCGTACGAGGAGGTCTTCTCCTCCGACCGCTGGGCGGCCCTGGACAAGGCGCGCGCCAACAAGCAGCGTCCGCTGTGGGCCTCCACGGGCGTGAAGGACCCCGCGTACAAGGACACGCTGTACGTGGACGATCTGGTTGCACCCGGCACGGTGAACACCATGCCCGAGGGCACCCTCAACGCCACGGCGGACCACGGACAGATCACGGGCAACACCATCGCCGGCACCTACGAGCAGGCCCGTGCCGAGCTCGACGCCGTCGGGAAGCTCGGGGTCAGCTACGACGACGTCGTCCAGCTCCTCGAGGACGAGGGCGTCGAGAAGTTCGAGGCTGCCTGGATCGACCTGCTCAACTCCACCGAGGCCGAGCTCAAGCGCCTCGCTCCTTCGGAGGGCTGACCACCTTGTCTGGTGTTCCCGGAGCTAACCCGCTCCGTGACGCCCAGGACCGACGGCTCCCGCGTATCGCGGGGCCGTCGGGCCTGGTGATCTTTGGCGTCACGGGCGATTTGTCCCGTAAAAAGCTGATGCCCGCCGTCTACGACCTGGCCAACCGCGGCCTGCTGCCGCCGGGCTTCTCGCTCATCGGTTTCGCACGCCGCGAATGGCAGGACGAGGACTTCGCCCAGGAGGTCCACGACGCCGTCAAGCAGCATGCGCGTACGCCGTTCCGTGAAGAGGTCTGGCAGCAGCTCATCCAGGGGATGCGCTTCGTCCAGGGCAACTTCGACGACGACGACGCCTTCGAGACCCTGAAGTCCACGATCCAGGAGCTCGACAAGGCACAGGGCACGGGGGGCAACTTCGCCTTCTACCTGTCCGTACCGCCGAAGTTCTTCCCCAAGGTCGTCCAGCAGCTCAAGAAGCACGGGCTGGCGGACCAGAAGGAGGGCTCCTGGCGGCGTGCCGTCATCGAGAAGCCGTTCGGGCACGACCTCACCAGCGCGCAGGAGCTCAACCAGCTCGTGCACGATGTGTTCCCGCCGAACGAGGTCTTCCGTATCGACCACTACCTCGGCAAGGAGACGGTCCAGAACATTCTGGCGCTGCGCTTCGCCAACACGATGTTCGAGCCCATCTGGAACAGGTCGTACGTCGACCACATCCAGATCACGATGGCCGAGGACATCGGCATCGGCGGCCGGGCGGGCTACTACGACGGCATCGGCGCAGCCCGTGACGTCATCCAGAACCACCTGCTCCAGCTGCTGGCGCTGACAGCGATGGAGGAGCCCGGCTCCTTCCATCCCAAGGCCCTGGTCGCCGAGAAGCTCAAGGTGCTCACGGCGGTGGAGCTGCCGGAGGACCTGGGCAAGCACACCGTGCGCGGCCAGTACGCGCACGCGTGGCAGGGCGGCGAGGAAGTGCCCGGCTATCTGGAGGAGGACGGCATCGACCCCAAGTCGAAGACCGACACCTTCGCCGCGATCAAGCTGACGATCAACAACCGCCGCTGGGCGGGCGTGCCGTTCTATCTCCGTACCGGAAAGCGGCTCGGCCGCCGGGTCACCGAGATCGCGGTCGTCTTCAAGCGCGCCCCGTACCTGCCCTTCGAGTCCGGCGCGACGGAGGAGCTGGGCGGCAACGCCCTGGTCATCCGGGTGCAGCCGGACGAGGGCGTCACGGTGCGGTTCGGCTCCAAGGTGCCCGGTACCTCCATGGAGGTACGGGACGTCACGATGGACTTCGCGTACGGCGAGTCCTTCACGGAGTCCAGTCCCGAGGCGTACGAGCGGCTCCTCCTCGATGTCCTGCTCGGCGACGCCAACCTCTTCCCGCGTCACCAGGAGGTCGAGCTCTCCTGGAACATCCTCGATCCGATCGAGAGGTACTGGGACAAGCACGGCAAGCCCGCCCAGTACGCGGCCGGCACCTGGGGTCCGGCCGAAGCCGACGAGATGCTCGCACGCGACGGACGGAGCTGGCGCCGGCCATGAAGATCGATCTCACGGAAACCACGTCCAGCAAGATCAACCAGGCTCTGGTGTCGGCCCGCCGCTCCATCGGCACCCCGGCCATCGGGATGGTGCTCACCCTCGTCGTCGTCACCGACGAGGAGAACGCCTACGACGCGCTCCGGGCGGCGGCCGACTCCTCGCGCGAGCACCCCTCGCGGATCATCGCGGTGATCAAGCGGGTCAGCCGTTCTCCGCGCAGCCGGCGCGACGCACGGCTCGACGCCGAAGTGCGGGTCGGTTCCGACTCGGGCTCGGGCGAGACCGTCGTCCTGCGACTGCACGGCGAGCTGGCCAACCACGCCCAGTCGGTCGTCCTGCCGCTGCTGCTGCCGGACGCCCCGGTCGTGGTGTGGTGGCCCGAGGACGCGCCCGCGGACCCGGCGAAGGACCCGCTGGGTGCTCTGGCCCAGCGCCGGATCACCGACACGTACTCGGCCGAGCACCCGCTCGACGAGCTCGCGGTACGCGCGGCGACGTACCAGCCGGGTGACACCGACCTGGCCTGGACCCGCATCACGCCCTGGCGCTCGATGCTGGCGGCGGCGCTCGACCAGCAGCCCGCCCAGGTCGTCTCGGCGACGGTCGAGGGCGAGTCGGACAACCCGAGCTGCGAACTGCTGGCCATGTGGCTCGCGGACCGGCTCGGTGTCCCGGTGGAGCGCACCCTGTCCGCCGGTCCCGGGCTCACGGCCGTCCGGCTGGAGACCAAGAACGGCGTCATCGTTCTGGACCGGGCCGACGGCTCACTGGCCACGCTCTCCATGGTGGGCCAGCCGGACCGTGCGGTGGCGCTGAAGCGGCGGGAGACCGCCGAGCTCCTCGCCGAGGAACTGCGGCGTCTGGACCCGGACAACATCTACGAGTCCACGGTGAAGTTCGGCGTGGAGCGCCTCGGCGGTCCCGCCGAGGCGTCGTCCGTCGGTGCGGGGCACAAGCCGTCGTCACCGGCCGGTGCCGCCGCCCCGGCCGCGAAGAAGGCCGCGGCCAAGAAGGCGGCCTCGAAGTGAGTGCTCCGCAGCTCGTCGTGCACCGCGACAAGGAGCTGATGGCCCAGGCCGCGGCGGCCCGGCTGATCACGAAGATCGTGGACGCCCAGGCCGCACGCGGATCGGCCTCCGTGGTCCTCACCGGCGGGCGCAACGGCAACGGCCTGCTGGCCGCGCTCGCCGGGTCGCCCGCGCGGGACGCGATCGACTGGTCGCGCCTCGACCTGTGGTGGGGCGACGAGCGGTTCCTGCCCGAGGGCGACCCGGAACGCAACGTCACGCAGGCCCGCGAGGCCCTGCTGGACGCGGTGGCGCTGGACCCGTCCCGGGTGCACGCGATGCCCGCGTCCGACGGTCCCTACGGCGGCGACGCGGATGCCGCCGCCGCGGGGTATGCCGCCGAACTGGCCGCTGCGGCGGGCCCGGAGGACCACGGGCCCGTACCGACGTTCGATGTGCTGATGCTGGGCGTCGGCCCGGACACCCACGTCGCGTCGCTCTTCCCGGAGCTGCCGGCGGTACGGGAGACCGAGCGCACCGTCGTCGGTGTGCACGGCGCCCCCAAGCCGCCGCCCACCCGTGTCTCGCTCACGCTGCCCGCCATCCGGGCGGCGCGCGAGGTATGGCTGCTGGCCGCGGGTGAGGACAAGGCCGAGGCGGCGGAGATCGCGCTGTCCGGTGCCGGGGAGATCCAGGCCCCGGCGGCGGGCGCGTACGGCCGCAGCCGCACGCTGTGGCTGCTGGACGCCGCGGCGGCCTCGCGGCTGCCGCGCGCACTGTATCCGCCGGCATCTGCGTAGGCACGTGCCGCCCGAGGCCCGGTTCGCTCCCAGGAGCGGGCCGGGCCTCGGGCATGCCAGGGTGGTGCCATGGTGCGTATCGGGACTGTGGTGATGGGCGCGTCGGACGTACGGCGCGCGGCGGACTTCTGGATGGCGGCGCTGGGCTATGTGGAGCGTGAGCCGCTCGAGGACGACTGGGTGGTGCTGGTCCCGGCCGAGGGACCCGGCACGGGGCTGGCCCTGGGGCGCAGTGATTCGCCCGTGCAGGAGGTGCCGCGCGTCCACCTCGACCTGTACACCGAGGAGCAGGACGCCGAGGTGGAGCGGCTGATGGGGCTGGGTGCGCAACGGGTGGCGTGGGAGCTCTATCCGCCGGATCCGGACTTCGTGGTGCTCGCGGACACCGAGGGCAACCGCTTCTGCGTCATCGATACGACGCACGGCTGACCCGTGCACCTCAGGTGCGCTCCAGGAACGGCTCCAGCAGGCCGGGAACGGCCTCGGCCGCGAAGGCGAGGCCCTCGGAAGCGTCGGCGTCGTGCGCGGTGTACGCGCCCGCTCCGGCAGCCGTCGTCGCGGTGACGCTCAGCAGCCCGGCCCGGCGCTGGAAGCAGGACTGTTTCACCGTCCAGCCGATCACCCCGGTCCGCTGCAGGGCCGCCGTGGAGCGCCGGACGGTGCCGGACCGGGTCACGAGGTAGTCGCCGCTGACGGTGTGCCCCAGAGACCGGTATGCGTCGAGGGCGAGCAGCACGGCGAGCGGCAGGAACACCACCGCGCAGGCGAGCGCGATCCACAGGAGTACGGGCGTCAGCAGGGCGCCCAGGAGCGCCAGGGTCAGCACGGGGACCAGGACGGCCCCCAGCGCGCGGCGCAGCCGCCTGCCGCGGGCCGCGCGGGGGTGGGCGGTCAGCGGAGCACCGGTCGGGGCCCTCGTCTCGCGCAGGACCTCGGCCGCGATCGTGTCGGCCAGCGGGCGGGGCGCGGCCGGGAGCAGGGTGTTGTGGTCGGCGCCCTGCGACTCCTCGTCCGTGGCCAGTCCTGTGGTGATCGCATCCACCCGGGCGGCGCCGAACAGCCGGATGCCGAGCGGTTCCACCAGGTCCACCCCGCGCAGCCGCCGTTCCTCGACGGAGAGGGAGCGGGAGGTCAGCAGCCCCCGCCGCACCCGCAGGGTGCCGCCGGGTTCGCGCTCCAGGCGGTAGTTCCACCACATCTCGACCCAGAGGCCGAGTGCCCCGACGACACCGGCGGCCAGGGCCGCACCCACAAGGACGACGATCGCCCAGACCAGCGGCGTGTCCCGGAACCGGTCGGTGATCCAGTCGATCACCTCTCCCTGCGCCCCGACCCAGTCGCTGACCTGCATCACGCCGCCGGCCGCGGCACCGCCCAGCGCGGGCGCGACGAAGGAGACCGGTGCGTAGCGGATCCAGCGGGGGTCGAGCGTGGCCAGCTCGCCCTCGCGGTGCGTCCCGGAGCTTCCCCCGTCGGCACGGTCGAGGAGTTCGTGGCGCAGCCGCTCCCCCTCGGCCCGGGTGACGGGGTCGAGCTCCAGGGTGGATTCGCCGCCGGTGTGTTCACCGGTGCCTATGCGCACCGTGACGAGCCCGAGGATCCGCAGGAGCACATGGGCGGTGAGGTCGACGCTGCGGATCCGTTCCCGGGCCAGTGAGCGCCGTTTGACCAGCAGAAGTCCGGTGTGCAGGTCGATGCGTGCGGTGCCGACGCGGTAGCGGGTGCGCCGCCACCGCACGTAGTCACCGGCGGCGGCACAGCCGATCAGGAGGACCGCTCCGGCCAGCGCCCAGCCGATGGCTCTCGCATATCCGAACCGGCCTGACAGCGTGACCACGGCCGGTACGGCGGCGCCCACCGCGACTCCTGCCGTGACGAGCGCGGTGACCAGCACCGTACGCGGGTGGATACGCCGCCACCCGGGGCCCTCGTCCGCGGCGGTGCTCACGTGGCGTCGCCGGGGGTGACCTGGGTGATCCTGGTCAGCCGTTCGACGAGCTCGGCCGCAGCCTCGTGGCCGAGGCCCTCGATCTCCACCGCGCCCTTGGCGGACGCGGTGGTGACCGTGACCGTGGCCAGTCCGAAGAGCTGCTCCAGCGGGCCGCGCACGGTGTCCACGGTCTGGATGCGGGACATCGGTGCGATCCGCCACTCCTGCAGGAAGACGCCGGTCCGTACGTAGACCGCGTCGTCGGTGACCTCCCAGCGATGGGTGCGGAACCACCGGAGGGGGAAGAGGACGGCACACAGCAGGCCGATGACCGCCAGCGCCGCGGCGGGTACCAGCAGCCAGATCCTGGCAGGCGCGATGAAGGCTCCCAGCAGGCCGAGCACGGCCACCGGAGCCGCCGTCAGCAGCAGCCATTGGGCGCGCCACCAGCCGACGGCTCTCGGAGCCGGTGCGTTCCGCGGCGGCCTGAGTACTATCGTCCCCTCCCCCTCACCCATCGGCTCAGCGACCTCGCAGCGTGCGGTAGGCGGAGACAAGGGCGGCGGTGGAGCTGTCGAGCTGCTCCGCGCCGGTGCCGTCGGTCAGGACCGGCTCGATCTTCCTGGCGAGGACCTTGCCGAGCTCGACGCCCCACTGGTCGAAGGAGTCGATGTTCCAGATGGCGCCCTGGACGAAGACCTTGTGCTCGTACAGCGCGATCAGCTGGCCGAGCACCGACGGGGTGAGCCGGTCGGCGAGAATCGTGGTCGTCGGGTGGTTGCCGCGGAACGTCTTGTGCGCAACGAGCTCCTCGGCGACGCCTTCCGCGCGGACCTCGTCGGGCGTCTTGCCGAAGGCGAGGGCCTGGGTCTGGGCGAAGAAGTTGGCCATCAGCAGGTCGTGCTGGGCGATCAGACCGGGCAGCAGATCACCGACGGGCGCCGCGAAGCCGATGAAGTCCGCCGGGATGACCTTCGTGCCCTGGTGGATCAGCTGGTAGTAGGCGTGCTGGCCGTTGGTGCCGGGGGTGCCCCAGACGACCGGGCCGGTCTGCCAGTCGACCGGATTGCCGTCCCGGTCCACGGACTTGCCGTTGGACTCCATGTCCAGCTGCTGCAAGTACGCGGTGAACTTGGACAGATAGTGGCTGTAGGGCAGCACGGCGTGGGACTGGGCGTCGAAGAAGGCGCCGTACCAGACACCCAGCAGGCCCAGCAGGAGCGGGGCGCTCTCCTCGGCGGGCGCGGTGCGGAAGTGCTCGTCGACGAGGTGGAAGCCGTCGAGCATCTCGCGGAACCGGTCCGGACCGATGGCGATCATCAGCGAGAGACCGATCGCCGAGTCGTAGGAGTAGCGGCCGCCGACCCAGTCCCAGAACTCGAACATGTTGGCCGTGTCGATACCGAAGTCCGCGACCTTCTCCGCGTTGGTCGACAGCGCCACGAAGTGCTTGGCGACGGCGTCCTGACCGGCCTTCAGCTCGGTGAGCAGCCAGTCGCGGGCGGAGGTGGCGTTGGTGATGGTCTCGATCGTGGTGAAGGTCTTGGACGCGACGATGAACAGCGTCTCGGCCGGGTCGAGGCCCTGTACGGCCTCGTGCAGGTCCGCGCCGTCGACATTGGAAACGAAGCGGACGGTGAGCGAGCGGTCCGTGAAGGAACGCAGCACCTCGTACGCCATGGCGGGGCCGAGGTCGGAGCCGCCGATGCCGATGTTCACGATGTTCTTGATGGGCTTGCCGGTGTGACCGGTCCACTCCCCCGCCCTGATCCGGTCGGAGAAGGCGGCCATCCTGTCGAGTACGGCGTGCACGGCCGGCACCACGTTCTCGCCGTCGACCTCGATCACGGCACCCCGCGGGGCGCGGAGCGCGGTGTGCAGGACGGCGCGGTCCTCGGTGGTGTTGATCTTCTCGCCGCGGAACATCGCGTCCCGCAGCCCGGTGACCTCCGTGGCGGCGGCGAGCTCACGCAGCAGACGGAGCGTCTCGTCGTTGACCAGGTGCTTGGAGTAGTCGATGTGGAGGTCGCCGACCCGGAGGGTGTACGCGCTCCCGCGGTCCGGTGCGTCCGCGAACAGCTGACGCAGATGGGTGCCGCCGAGCTCCTCACGGTGCTTACCGAGAGCCGTCCACTCGGGCGTCTGGTTGAGCTTGGTTCGGCTTTGTGCGTTCATCCGGGAAATCGCCCACTTCTTCTCGTACCTGCAACATCCCCGCTGCCCCTCCAACCTAATTGATCTGGAGGATGCGACGGGGCAACGGGCGGTACAGCGGGCGACATACGGATTCCGGCCGGGCACCCGTGGGGTGACCGGCCGGTGAACAACTTCCAGGGTCTTTCGTTTGGATCCGGCCTGATCCGAACGAGAGGCCCTAGATCTCGCCGCGGAGTTTCGCGAGGGCTTCGGCGAGGATCGCTTCACCGTCCGCGTCGCTGCGCCGCTCGCGCACGTACGCCAGGTGCGTCTTGTACGGCTCGGTGCGCGGGGGGGCCGGCGGACTGTCCCGGTCCTGGCCGGCCGGGAAGCCGCACCGCGGGCAGTCCCAGGTCTCCGGTACCTGCGCGTCATGGGCGAAGCTCGGCTGCGTCTCGTGCCCGTTCGAGCACCAGAAGGAGATGCGGAGACGCGGCGCGGACTCGCCGCGCTCGGCCTCCCCCATCGGCCCCGCTCCGACCCGGCTTCCCCGGATCGCGTTGCCACTTGCCACGGTCGTAACTCCCTGCGTGATGGTGCTCGAAGATGCCCCAGTCTACGTAAGGCCCAACGCGCGTCCAGTGGAAGGAGTTACACCCTCACCGGGAATCGCAAACGACGGGTCAGCTGTCCAGCTTGATGAGCAGACCAAGGACGACAATGCACGCGAACCAGGACAGACCAATCACAACGGTGATGCGGTCGAGGTTACGCTCGGCGACCGAGGAGCCGCCCACGGACGACTGCATTCCGCCACCGAACATGTCGGAGAGGCCGCCGCCCTTTCCCTTGTGCATCAGCACCAGCAGCATCAGCAGCAGGCTGAAGACGATCAGGGCGATCTCGAACGCCAAAATCACGGCTGGTTCCTACTTTCCGGAATCTCTAGGACTGCATGTACGAACAGCGGGGGCCTGAAGGGGGATACCCCTCTCGGCCCCCGCAAGGGTACGACGGATCGGCGCTACCGCATACTCACTGGTCGCGGAAGCGGACGATCTTGACGAACTCGTCGGCGTCCAGGGCGGCACCGCCGATGAGCGCACCGTCCACATCGGGCTGCGCCATGATGGCCGCGACGTTGCCGGACTTCACCGAGCCGCCGTACTGGATACGGACGGCGTCGGCCAGCTCCTGCGAGTACAGCTCGGCCAGCCGGCGGCGGATCGCACCGCAGACCTCCTGGGCGTCCTCGGGAGTGGCGACCTCGCCGGTCCCGATGGCCCAGACCGGCTCGTACGCGATCACGATCGACTCGGCCTGCTCGGCCGGGACGTCCTTCAGGGCGCCGTCGAGCTGCGCGAGGGTGTAGGAGACCTGCTCACCGGCCTTGCGGATGTCCAGGCCCTCGCCGACGCAGAGGATCGGCGTCAGGCCGTGCTTGTAGGCGGCCTTCACCTTGGCGTTGCAGATCTCGTCGTTCTCGGCGTGGTACTGGCGGCGCTCGCTGTGGCCGACGGCCACATACGTGCACTTCAGCTTGGCGAGCATCGGGCCGGAGATCTCACCGGTGTACGCGCCGGAGTCCTGCGCCGAGATGTCCTGGGCACCGTACTTGATCTTGAGCTTGTCGCCGTCCACCAGGGTCTGCACGGAGCGCAGGTCGGTGAAGGGCGGCAGGACGGCGACCTCTACGGCGTCGTAGTCCTTGTCGGCCAGCGCGAAGGCGAGCTTCTGGGTGTGGGCGATGGCCTCGAGGTGGTTGAGGTTCATCTTCCAGTTGCCCGCCATGAGCGGGGTACGACCTTGGGCAGTAGCAGTCATTGAGGGTCAGTCCTCCAGTGCGGCGAGGCCGGGAAGCGTCTTGCCCTCGAGGTATTCGAGGCTGGCGCCGCCACCGGTCGAGATGTGGCCGAATGCGTTCTCGTCGAAGCCCAGGATGCGGACGGCGGCTGCGGAGTCCCCGCCGCCGACGACGCTGAAGGCCGAGGAGTCGACGAGGGCCTGGGCGACCGCTCGGGTGCCCTCGGCGTAGTCGGGGTGCTCGAAGACGCCCATCGGGCCGTTCCAGAAGACGGTGGCGGCGTCGGCGAGCTTCGAGGCGTAGAGCTTGTTGGTCTCCGGGCCGTTGTCCAGGCCCATCACACCGGCCGGGATGGCGTCGGCGGCGACCGTGCTGGGGTGGGTCGGGGCCTTGGCCTTGAGGTCCGGGAACTGCGCCGAGACGACGACGTCGACGGGCAGCACGAACTCCACACCCTTCTCCTCGGCACGCTTGAGGTATCCGAGCACCGCCGGGATCTGGTCCTCCTGGAGCAAGGAGCTGCCGACCTCGTGGCCCTGGGCCTTGAGGAAGGTGTACGCCATTCCGCCGCCGATGAGGATGCGGTCGGCCCTCTCCAGCAGGTGGTCGATGACGCCGAGCTTGTCGGAGACCTTGGAGCCGCCGAGGACCACGGCGTAGGGGCGCGTGACGTCCTCGGTGAGCTTCTTGAGAACGCCGACCTCGGTGGCGATCAGGCCGCCGGCCGCGTGCGGCAGCCGGGCCGGAAGGTCGAAGACCGAGGCGTGCTTGCGGTGGACGGCACCGAAACCGTCGCCGACGTAGACATCGGCGAGCTCGGCGAGCCGGTCGGCGAAGGCGCCGCGCTCGGCGTCGTCCTTCGACGTCTCACCGGCGTTGAAGCGGAGGTTCTCGATGACGGCGACCCGGCCGTCGGTGAGAGCGGCGACCGTGGCGCGGGCGGACTCACCGACCGTGTCGGTCGCGAAGGCGACCTCGGCACCGAGCAGGTCACCGAGGCGCGCGGCGGCAGGAGCCAGCGAGAACGCCGGGTCCGGGGCACCCTTGGGGCGGCCGAGGTGCGAGGCGACGATGACCCGCGCGCCGGCTTCGGCGAGCCTGGCGACCGTCGGCTGGACGGCGCGGATGCGGCCGTCGTCGGTGATCGTGGTGCCGTCGAGCGGCACGTTGAGGTCGGCGCGGACGAATACCCGCTTGCCGGCGACCCCTTCGGCGAGAAGTTCGTCGATCGTCTTCATCTTTTTGCGGTACTCCTTGGAAGGACGGATGAGCACGCAAGGGGCTCGGACGGCGCCACATTGCGCCGCCCGAGCCCCTTGCTCACATCGAGATGCCTGCCGATCCGAGGATCAGAGCTGCTCGCCGACGAAGACGGTCAGGTCGACGAGGCGGTTGGAGTAACCCCACTCGTTGTCGTACCAGCCGAGGATCTTCACCGTGCTGCCCTCCTGGACCATGGTCAGGGAGGAGTCGAAGGTGCAGGACGACGGGTCGCCGACGATGTCCGAGGACACGATCGGGTCCTCGGTGTACGTCAGGAAGCCCTTGAGGTCGCCGTCGTCGGACGCCTTCTTGAACGCGGCGTTGACCTCGTCCTTGGTGACCTCGCGCTGCAGGGTCACGACGAGGTCGGTGGCGGAACCGGTCGGGACCGGGACACGCATCGCGATGCCGTCGAGCTTGCCCTTGAGCTGCGGGAGGACCAGAGCGGTCGCCTTGGCGGCACCGGTCGTGGTCGGAATGATGTTCTCGGCGGCGGCACGGGCGCGACGCAGGTCCGAGTGCGGGAAGTCCAGGATCCGCTGGTCGTTCGTGTACGCGTGGACCGTCGTCATCAGGCCCTTGACGATGCCGAAGTTCTCGTCGAGAACCTTGGCCATCGGCGCCACACAGTTGGTGGTGCAGGAGGCGTTGGAGATGACGTGGTGGTTGGCCGCGTCGTACTTGTCCTGGTTGACGCCCATCACGATGGTGATGTCCTCGTCCTTGGCCGGAGCCGAGATGAGGACCTTCTTGGCGCCACCCGCGATGTGCTTCTCCGCGTCGGCCTTCTTGGTGAAGATGCCGGTCGACTCGATGACGATGTCGACGCCCAGCTGACCCCAGGGGATGTCGGCCGGGTTGCGCTCGGAGAGCACCTTGATGGTGCGACCGTCGACGGTGATGGTGTCGGCGGTGTGGCTCACCTCTGCCTTGAGACGACCCAGAATGGTGTCGTACTTCAGCAGGTGGGCCGTGGTCGCAGTGTCACCCAGGTCGTTGACAGCCACGATCTCGATGTCCGCACCCTGCTCCAGCAGCGCGCGGAAATAGTTACGACCGATGCGGCCAAAGCCGTTGATGCCTACGCGGATCGTCACGAACCGATCTCCTCGTTAGGTACGCCGGTTTTCGACGCCGGCGAGTTGTATGGGATGTCCCCGACCGCCTCCGACCCTACCTCTCCGACGGCCCGGTAGTGACATCGAGTAGGGGCGGAACAGACCCGAAGGCCCGTACTCCCGAGTAGGAATACGGACCTCCGGTCCTGCGGCAACCATGCGGGTGGGAGCCGGCCCCGCCCGCGCGACGGCTACGGAGCGTCAACGCCCCAGGCTTCTCAGCGCCTTTCCGATCAGCTGCTTCCGTTCGACGGCACCGGCCACGTGTTCGAGACCGAAGCCGAGCAGCACGGTGTCCCGGGTCGTGACGGCGGCCTGCGAATGGAAGAGCGGTCCGGAACGGGTCCAGTCGGCCGTGTTCACCGGGCTGCCGGCCGGTGCCCCGGGGGTGTTCCAGGCCCCGAGTGCGGTCTCGAAGCCCTCGGTGTCCCGGGGCGTTCCGCCGATGACGAGCTCGGTGTCGTCCACGAAGACCCCGATGCCGCCCGAGCCCGGGTCGGTGACGTAGGAGACCGAGAGCTCGACCTGCTTGCCCGCGTACGCACCGAGGTCCACCAAGACCTGCTGCCAGCCGTTGGAGCTGCCCGTGAACCGGTGCCAGCTGCCGGTGGTCCCGGTGCCGGTGCAGGCGTCGCCGCCGACGGTCAGGTAGTGGGTGAGGAAGGGGTGGAGCTGGGCGTAGTAGCCCTCCTCGCAGTCCGCGGGCAGGCCGGTGTCGGTACCGCCGTTGGCGTCGGGCAGGGTCGTCCAGTCGTCCTGGCCCACCGTGCGGGCCTCGATGACGACATTGTCGTACCCCTCCTCCGTGTCGTAACTGAGCTGGAACCGCAGGCCGGGTGAGTCGGCTGCGGCGGTGCCCGTCAGGTCGACGGTGCGGGAGAGCCTCTTGTAGGAGTTGTCCTGGTGGGTGGCTGCTGCGAACCAGGCACCCCCGTGCGGTTCGAAGGGTGTGCGGACCCCCGGGTAGTCACCCGCTGCGGCGCTGCGGAACTGCGGGAACTTCTTCGGGTCCAGCGTGTCGGAGGTGACGGTGTACGCGCCCGCCGCCTCCAGCGCGTTGTCCGGGGCGTCGCCGAGCGTGCCGGTCGCCCCGGACAGCCGTCCGGAGCCGGCGAAGGAGGGCGGGGACTTCAGCCCGACCCGGTTGTACGCACCGAGGTAGTACTGCGAGAAGTCGTCGGTGCCCCCTGCGCCGGTGACGGTTCCGCCCGCCCGCTCGCCGGCGTTGATCAGCTTGCCGCCCTCGTTGACGTAGGAGCGGACCGCGAGCATGGTCGTGGCGGCCGGGCGCTCGGCGCCGGTGTACCAGAGGACGGTGCGGAAGTGGCTGAGCACGCCGAGGGCGTGCGGGGCGCCGTAGGCGGCGACGTCCCAGACGGCGGCTCCGTGGCCGTTGGCCGCGAGCGCCCCGGTGTACGCGGCGGTGTGCCGGGCGGTGGCGCCCTCCTCGGCGATCACCAGGGTGTCGCCGCGCGGCCGGTCGGCGACGGTGTAGGTGAAGGGGGTGCTGGAGGTCCGCTTGCCCGCCGTCGTACGGCCGGTGAACCAGACCGTGACGGTGTCGCCCTCGTCGGCGTCCTCGACCTCGGCGCGGTACTGGTCGAAGTGGAGGTTGTCCTCTCCGCCGTAGGTCTCGCCGCCCTTCCATGCCTTCAGCCGCTCGGTGTGCGTGCGGCCGCCGTCGATGCGGTAGTTGAGGCGCTTGTCGCGGACCGACCTGCGGGCGGTGACCGCCACTTCCTGGTCGTCGCCGCGGGCGTAGGAGGTGGTGAAGGCGTCCGGGGTGAAGTCGGGTGCGTCGATACCGACCGGGGAGACCGGCCGGTCGGGGTGCGCGGAGGACTCGGCGACCGCGAGGGCGAACGGGACGTTCTTGGCGAACTCCTGCTGGATCAGCTTTTCGTCGTCCGGGAAGCGGAAGACCGAGCCGCAGTCGGCCGGCTCCCATGCGTCGTCGGGATCGACCCGAGAGGCGGTTGCACAGGTCGACATCTCCGGCGTGAACATCATCATCCTGTTGACGTTGGCCGCGTGCCCGTCGGCCTCACCGTTGGTGACGTACAGCTCGGAGGAGACCTGCGGGTGGTATCCCGGGACGGCGGAGTTCCCGGGCGTTCCGGCGAGCGCCCGGTAGACGATGTCGTCGGGGGTGTCCGTGGCGACCTGCCAGCCCACCCCGTACAGCAACAGCTGTGCGGCGGAGTGGTAGTTGATCCCGTACTGGAAGCCGATGCGCTTCTGGAAGGCGTCCAGCGCCCGGGTCTCCGGCTCGGAGGCGGGGGCGGTGCCGCGGAAGGTCTCGTCGCCGGGGTCCGGCGACGAACCCTCGTTGTCGTAGCCCCACTTGTAGGGGAAGTTGCGGTTGAGGTCCACGCCGTCGCCGCCGGCGATCTCACCGTCGCCGTTGTTGTCGCGGAGGTTCTTGCGCCAGTCCCGCTCGCCGGTGAACGTGTAGTCGTAGCCGTCGGGGTTGGCGGACAGCACGAACCAGAGTTCGGTGGTGTCCACGATCTTCGTGATCCGCGGGTCCTTGCCGTACCCGTCGAGGTAGTGGTGCATCAGCCGGCGCGTCATCTCCGGGGTGATCCACTCCCGGGCGTGCTGGTTGGACATGTACAGCGTGGCGGGCCTGGAGCCGTCCCTGCTCTTCTTGGCGCCCTTGGTGACCTTCAGGGCCAGGATGTCCTGGCCCCGGACGGTCCTGCCGATGCTGACGACCTTGGAGAGGCCGGGGTTGGCCTGCGCGGTCGCGAGGATCTCCTTCTTCAGGCCGTTCTCGCCGCTGTACGGGCGGAAGACGCCCCCACCGGCTGCCGCGACCCGTTTCGAGGCCGTGGCGGAAAGGGTGTGCTCGGTGATCTCGACACCCTTGCCGCGCAGCTCTCCGGCCTGCCGGTCGGTGAGGTACAGCTCCACGGTGGCCGAGCCGCGGTCCGGCACCTGCTCGCTCAGTTCGTGGCCGTCCGTGCCCGCCTCGGCCAGCAGCGGCACCTGGGCCGCGGTGACCTCCGCGTGCCAGACGGACAGCCCGTCGTCCGCTCCGCCGCCCCTCCCCTGATCGGCCTGCGCAACGGGTACCACCAGTCCGGCCATCAGCAATGAAGCCGCGGCGAGGATCGCTCGCGCTCTGCGTCTCATGAGCCCCCCATGCAGTTGTCTGCCACTTCCGTCCGCCGGGTCGGCGGACAGAGGACAGATTCGTGATGGTCCATGACCATGTCAATAGGGCCTCGATGCGGCACGAAGACCGTGTATCGGGCATGAATGAAGAGCGTGTACTGGGCATACCTACGGTCGCCGCGTACCCGGGAGATGTCGTCGCCGACGCCCCTTGGAGGTGCGCCGGCGACGGAAGGCGGGGAGCCGCTCAGCCGACGAGACCGTCGGCCAGCTCCTCACTGAGGGTGGATTCCGTGCCCGGGATACCGAGGTCCTGGGCCCGCTTGTCGGCCATGGCCAGCAGACGCCGGATCCGGCCCGCGACCGCGTCCTTGGTCAGCGGCGGATCGGCGAGGGCGCCCAGCTCCTCCAGGGATGCCTGCTTGTGCTCCATGCGCAGCCGTCCGGCCGCCGCGAGGTGCTCCGGGACCTCCTCGCCCAGGATCTCCAGCGCGCGCCCCACACGGGCGCCTGCGGCCACCGCGGCCCGGGCGGAGCGGCGGAGGTTGGCGTCGTCGAAGTTGGCGAGCCGGTTGGCGGTGGCGCGGACCTCGCGCCGCATCCGGCGCTCCTCCCAGGCCAGTACCGACTCATGGGCGCCGAGGCGGGTCAGCAGCGCGCCGATCGCGTCGCCGTCACGGACGACGACCCGGTCCACCCCGCGAACCTCGCGGGCCTTGGCCGCGATCGAGAGCCTTCGGGCGGCACCGACCAGGGCGAGGGCGGCCTCCGGGCCGGGGCAGGTCACTTCCAGCGAGGAGGACCGGCCGGGCTCGGTGAGCGAACCGTGGGCCAGGAAGGCCCCGCGCCAGGCGGCCTCGGCATCGCAGGTGGCCCCCGAGACCACCTGCGGGGGCAGACCGCGGATCGGCCGGCCCCGGCCGTCCACCAGACCGGTCTGGCGGGCCAGCTGATCGCCGCCCGCCACCACCCGCACGACATAGCGGGAGCCGCGTCGCAGGCCGCCGGGAGCCATCACGATCAGTTCCGAGCTGTGCCCGAAGATCTCCAGGATGTCCCGCTTCAGCCGGCGCGCCGCCATCGCCGTGTCCAGTTCGGCCTCGATCACAATCCGGCCGCTCACCAGGTGCAGCCCGCCCGCGAACCGAAGAATCGCCGAGACCTCTGCTTTTCTGCAACAGGTCCGGGTCACGGGAAGCCGAGAGATTTCGTCCTTCACCGCTGGCGTCATCGCCATGGGCCGATCCTTCCATGCATCCGAAAAATACGGTCGTACGCGGCGGCCAACAGCTCCGGATCATGAATCGGAACGCCGTCGGGCGAGGCCACCGGGGCCAGCTCGACCGCGGCTCCGAGCCGCTTGGCTGCGTCGGCGAGGGATTCACGGTCGGGCACGGCAGCCTCGTCGGCGAGCACCACGTCCAAGGCGAGTTTAGGGGCGTGTCGTCCCAAAACCTCCAAATGACGCTGCGGTGAGAAGCCTTCTGTTTCACCGGGTTGCGGTGCGAGGTTCAGCGAGAGGACCTTGCGGGCCTTCGTGGAGACCAGTGCGTCGAGCAGTTCGGGCACCAGCAGGTGCGGAATCACGGAGGAGAACCAGGACCCCGGGCCGAGGACCACCCAGTCGGCGTCGAGGACGGCGGCGACCGCTTCCGGGACTGCCGGCGGGTCGGCCGGCACCACGTGGACGGACTGCACCTCACCCGGGGTGAGCGCCACGGTGGCCTGCCCCCGCACGGTCACTATGTCCTCGGGACGCTCCGGATCGTGACCCCGCACGAGCGCCTGGAGCTCCAGGGGTACGGCGGACATGGGCAGCACCCGGCCGTGCGCGCCGAGCAGCTTGCCGACCAGGTCGAGTGCCTGGACGTGGTCGCCCAGCTGCTCCCAGAGGGCGACGATCAGCAGATTGCCCACCGCGTGCTCGTGCAGATCGCCCTTGGACTCGAAGCGGTGCTGGATGACCTGGGCCCACGTCTGGCCCCATTCGTCGTCCCCGCACAGCGCGGCCAGTGCCTTGCGCAGGTCGCCGGGCGGCAGGACGCCGAGCTCCTCGCGGAGCCGGCCGCTGGAGCCCCCGTCGTCGGCGACGGTGACGACTGCCGTGAGATCACCGGTGATCCGGCGCAGTGCCGTGAGCGACGCCGACAGGCCCATGCCGCCCCCGAGGGCGACGACCTTGGGCTGCGCGCCCCGCTTACGGCCGGAGAGCGCGGAGGTGGCTCTGCTCAGCCTGCGCAGGCGCAGATTGCGACTGGTCACTCGCGCCCCATGTCCCGGTGTACGAGCACGGTCTCGACGCCCTCCGTGGCCAGTCGGGCGGCCAGCTTCTCCGACATCGCGACGGAGCGGTGCTTGCCGCCCGTGCAGCCGACGGCGATGGTCACATAGCGCTTGCCCTCGCGGCGGTAGCCGGCGGCGATCAGCTGGAGCAGCTCCGTGTACTGGTTGAGGAACTCCTTGGCACCGGGCTGGTCGAAGACGTAGTCGGAGACCTCCTCGTTGAGTCCGGTGAAGGGACGCAGCTCGGGGACCCAGTGCGGGTTGGGCAGGAAGCGGCAGTCCACGACCAGGTCGGCGTCGACCGGCAGGCCGTACTTGAAGCCGAACGACATCACCGTGGCCCGCAGCTCGGGCTCCTCGTCGCCGGCGAACTGGGCGTCCATCTTGGCCCGCAGCTCGTGCACGTTGAGGCTGGAGGTGTCGATCACCAGGTCGGCGTCACCGCGCAGCTCGCGCAGCAGATCCCGCTCGGCCGCGATGCCGTCGACGATCCGGCCGTCACCCTGGAGGGGGTGCGGGCGGCGGACCGACTCGAACCGGCGTACGAGTGCGTCGTCGGAGGACTCCAGGAAGACGATCCGCCGGGTGACGTGCTTGGCCTCCAGGTCGGCGAGCGACTCCCGGAGATTGTCGAAGAAGCGGCGGCCCCGCACGTCGACGACGACGGCGATACGGGCGACGTTGCCCTGGGACCGGGCGCCGAGCTCCACCATCGTGGGGATCAGCGCGGGCGGCAGGTTGTCGACGACGAACCAGCCGAGGTCCTCCAGACACTTGGCGGCCGTGCTGCGCCCGGCGCCCGACATACCCGAGATGATCACCAGCTCGGGGATGGCCGGCACGGCGGCCTCGGCCTTCTCCTTGGCGCTTCCCGTACTCACGTCTGCTGCTCCGTCTGCTCGGTCGTTCTGGCGTTCGTGCGCGTGCTCGGTCATGACGTGCTGCCCCCGTCGTCCTCTTCCATGATCTCTCCTGTGGCCGTGTTCACGGCGGGCGCGGCCGGGGCGGCCGTGGCGAGGGCTACGGCCACTGATTCCGCCGTCCTGCGGCCTATCCCCGGAACCTCGCAGATCTCGTCGATTGTCGCCTGCCTCAGCTTCTTCACGGAGCCGAAATGCTTGATCAGCGCCTGCTTACGGGTTTCGCCGAGACCCGTGACGTCGTCCAGAGGGCTGCTGCGGATGCGCTTGGCCCGCTTGGCGCGCTGATAGGTGATCGCAAAGCGGTGGGCCTCGTCGCGGATGCGCTGGAGGAGGTAGAGGCCTTCGCTGGACCGGGGCAGGACCACCGGGTCGTCGTCATCGGGCAGCCAGACCTCCTCCAGGCGCTTGGCGAGACCGCAGACGGCGATGTCGTCGATTCCCAGCTCGTCCAGGGCACGCTTGGCCGCGGCGACCTGGGGCTGCCCGCCGTCGACGACGACGAGCTGCGGCGGGTAGGCGAACCGCTTGGGCCGGCCGTCGTCCTCCCGGGGCTCCTCACGGGTGTCGGCGGGGGCGTCGGCCGGGGCGGTGGGTACGCCCTGGCCTGCGGGTGCGGGCCCTCCGGGTACGGGCTGTCCGGGTGCAGGCACTCCGGGTACAGGCACTCCGGGTACGGGCTGTCCAGGTGCAGGCACTCCGGGTACGAGCTGTCCGGGTACGGGCACTCCAGGCGTGGGCAGTCCAGGCGCGAGCACTCCGGGCGCGAGCGACGTGGGTGCGGGCACGGGTCCCGTGGCGGCCGGTGTCTCCTCCCACTCCCCCGTCCGTTCCTTCTCCTGGAGGTAGCGCTTGAAGCGGCGGCCGATGACCTCGTGCATCGACCGGACATCGTCCTGGCCCTCGAAGCCCTTGATCTGGAAGCGGCGGTATTCGCTCTTGCGTGCGAGTCCGTCCTCGAAGACCACCATGGACGCGACCACGTCGTCACCCTGCAGATGCGAGATGTCGAAGCATTCGACCCGCAGCGGCGCCGTGTCCAGGCCGAGCGCCTCGGCGATCTCCTCCAGGGCCCGGGAGCGGGTCGTGAGGTCGGAGGCACGCTTGGTCTTGTGCAGCCCCAGGGCCTGCTGGGCGTTGCGCTGGACCGTAACCATCAGGTCCTTCTTGTCACCCCGCTGCGGGATGCGCAGGCTGACCTGGGAGCCCCGCCGGTCGGCGAGCCACTGGGAGACGGCTTCCGGGTGCTCGGGAAGCGCCGGGACGAGGACCTCCTTGGGGACGGAGTCGCCCGCCTCCTCCCCGTACAACTGCTGGAGGGCGTGCTCGACCAGGCCCGCCGTGTCGACGGCCTCGACCTTGTCGGTGACCCAGCCGCGCTGGCCGCGCACCCTTCCGCCGCGGACATGGAAGATCTGGACGGCGGCCTCGAGCTCGTCCTCGGCCACCGCGATCAGGTCGGCGTCGGTGGCATCGGCGAGGACGACCGCACTCTTCTCCATGGCCCGCTTGAGCGCCTCGGCGTCGTCGCGCAGGCGGGCCGCCCGCTCGTACTCCATCTCCTCGGCCGCCTGCATCATGTCCTTCTCCAGGCGGCGGATGTACGTACCCGTCCGTCCGGCCATGAAGTCGCAGAAGTCGTCGGCCAGTTCGCGGTGTTCCTCGGGGGTGACCCTGCCGACGCACGGGGCCGAGCACTTGCCGATGTATCCGAGAAGGCAGGGGCGGCCGGTCCTGGTGGCGTTCTTGAACACACCTGCGGAGCAGGTGCGCACGGGGAAGACCCGCAGCATGAGGTCGACGGTCTCCCGGATCGCCCAGGCGTGACCGTACGGACCGAAGTAGCGCACGCCCTTCTTCTTGGCGCCGCGCATGACCTGGACGCGCGGGAACTCCTCGTTGAGCGTGACCGCGAGGTAGGGATAGCTCTTGTCGTCGCGGTACTTGACGTTGAACCGGGGGTCGAACTCCTTGATCCAGGAGTACTCCAGCTGAAGCGCCTCGACCTCCGTGGAGACAACGGTCCATTCGACGGAGGCGGCCGTGGTGACCATCGTGCGGGTGCGCGGGTGGAGACCGGCAAGGTCCTGGAAGTAGTTCGCCAGGCGCTGGCGCAGGTTCTTGGCCTTCCCGACGTAGATCACCCGGCGGTGCTCGTCGCGGAATTTGTAGACCCCCGGGGAGTCGGGGATCTGTCCCGGCTTGGGGCGGTAGCTGGAGGGGTCTGCCATGTCTCATACCCTACTTGCGGACAGTGACAGCGCGGCATCCTCGCAGGGGAACCGCCCTCCCGGGGGCGCGGGACCGGCGCCTCTCAGGTGCCGGTGACGGAGGTCGACCGCCGTCCGGTCCGGCACCGGCCCGTCCACGTGCGGGAGCCGGGCCTGCGGCCCGGACCCGTCGAAACGGCCGGGTCCGGGAGGGGGCCACCGCTTCCGGTCAGGCCTCGGGGCCCGCGACGAGCTTTCCGCCCTCGACCTTCACCGGGACGGCGGGCAGCGGCACAGTGGCCGGGCCGTGCAGCGCCTTGCCGGTCGTCATGTCGAACCGGCTGCCGTGGCACGGGCAGTTGCCCTCGTTGCCCTCGACCTTGTCCAGGAGACAGCCCGCGTGGGTGCACTGGGCGCTGAACGCCTTGTACTGGCCCTTCGCCGGGCAGCTCACGACGAGCCGCTGCTCCCGGTAGAGCTTCGCCCCGCCGACCGGTACCTCGTCCGCAGCGCCGAGCTCGACGGGTGCGGTGGGCGTCGGCGTCTGAGCGTGGCCGAGCTTCGATTCGGTCGAGCAGGCGGCCACTCCGAGCCCGGCGGCACCGGCGAGAGCGGCGCCCTTCAGTACGGTACGGCGGGCGGCGGGCAGGCCGGACATGCGGTCTCCACGGGTCGGGGGGACAGAGAGCCGCCGTTCCCGCCCGGGCACCGGATGCCCACGGACATCGGGCACAGGCCGCACCTGAAGGCATCGGCGACAGACCCGACGATACCGACGGAGAACGCCGCTCCTTCGACCGGCCCCGCCCCGTCCACGGGCGGCGGGCCGGGACCGGGCGGGCCCGGACAGCACCGGGGCGGCCCCCGGGGTGCCGGGTGCCGCCTCGGTGAACGGTGTCGGTCAGGCCTTCCGCGCGCGGGTGGCCTTCTTGGGTGCGGGCTCCTCGGCCGCGGCCTTCTTGGCCGTCCTGGCCGTGGCCGTCCTGCGGGCCGGGGCCGTCTTCGCGGCGACCGCCTTCTTGGCGGCCGCCCTGCGGACCGGCTTGCGGGCGGCAGGCACGGTGGCCTCATTGATCCGGTCCGCGCCCAGGACCGACTGGAGGAACTTCCCGGTATGGCTGGCCGGCACCGAGGCCACATGCTCCGGGGTACCTTCGGCGATGACCAGGCCGCCGCCGTTGCCGCCCTCGGGACCCATGTCGATGACCCAGTCGGCGGTCTTGATGACATCGAGGTTGTGCTCGATCACGATCACCGAGTTGCCCTTGTCGACCAGCCCGGAGAGCACCGTGATGAGCTTGCTGATGTCCTCGAAGTGCAGACCGGTCGTCGGCTCGTCCAGGACGTAGACCGTGCGGCCGGTGGAGCGCTTCTGCAGCTCGCTCGCCAGCTTCACCCGCTGTGCCTCACCGCCGGAGAGCGTCGGCGCGGACTGACCGAGCCTGACGTATCCGAGGCCCACCTCGTTGAGCGTACGGAGGTGACGGGCGATCGTCGGGACGGCCTCGAAGAACTCCAGGCCCTCCTCGATCGGCATGTCCAGCACCTCGGCGATGGACTTGCCCTTGTAGTGGACCTCCAGCGTCTCCCGGTTGTACCGCGCACCGTGGCAGACCTCGCACGGGACGTACACGTCGGGCAGGAAGTTCATCTCGATCTTGATCGTGCCGTCGCCGGAGCAGTTCTCGCAGCGGCCGCCCTTGACGTTGAAGGAGAAGCGGCCCGGTAGATAACCGCGCACCTTCGCCTCCATCGTCTCGGCGAACAGCCGGCGGACATGGTCGAAGACTCCGGTGTACGTGGCCGGGTTGGACCGGGGCGTACGGCCGATCGGCGACTGGTCGACGTGCACCACCTTGTCGACGAGGTCGTCGCCCTCGACCCGGGTGTGCCGGCCGGGGACCGACTTGGCCCCGTTGAGCTCGCGGGCCAGGTGGGTGTACAGGATGTCGTTGACCAGGGTCGACTTTCCGGAACCGGAGACACCCGTGACCGCCGTGAGGACACCCAGCGGGAAGGACACGTCGATGTCCTGGAGGTTGTTCTCCCGGGCGCCGTGCACCGTGAGCAGGCGCGAGGGGTCGACGGGACGCCTGATGTCGGGCATCGCGATCGACTTCTTGCCGGTCAGGTACTGGCCGGTGATCGACTTGTCGTTGGCCAGCAGCTCCTTGAGCGATCCGGAGTGGACCACCTTGCCGCCGTGCTCGCCGGCGCCGGGGCCGATGTCGACGACCCAGTCGGCCACCTTGATGGTGTCCTCGTCGTGCTCGACGACGATGAGCGTGTTACCCATGTCACGGAGCCGGACCAGGGTCTCGATCAGCCGGTGGTTGTCGCGCTGGTGCAGGCCGATGGACGGCTCGTCCAGCACGTACAGCACGCCGACGAGTCCGGAGCCGATCTGGGTGGCGAGCCGGATGCGCTGTGCCTCGCCGCCGGACAGGGTGCCGGCCGCGCGGTTCAGCGAGAGGTAGTCCAGGCCCACGTCGACCAGGAACTTCAGCCGCTCGTTGACCTCCTTGAGCACCCGCTCGGCGATCTTCTTGTCGCGGGCGTTCAGCTTCATCCGGCCGAGGAACTCGGCGCACTCGCTGATGGACATTGCGGCGACCTGGGCGATGGACTTCTCCATCACCGTCACCGCGAGGACGATCGGCTTGAGCCTGGTGCCCTCGCAGGTCGGGCAGTGCACCTCACGCATGTAGCCCTCGAAGCGCTCCCGGCTGGAGTCGCTCTCGGCCTCGGAGTGCCGCCGCTTGACGAACTGCACCGCACCCTCGAAGGCGGGGGTGGTGTAGGCCCGCTCACGCCCGTACCGGTTGCGGTAGCGGACCTCGGTCTGGATCTTGTGGCCGTGCAGCAGAGCCTTCTTGGCGCGCTGCGGCAGCCCCGCCCAGGGGATGTCCGTACGGAAGCCGAGCGCTTCGGCGAGCGCGTTGATCTGCCGCCCGAAGTACTCCTTGGTGTGGCCGTGCGACCAGGGGTGGATCGCGCCCTCGTCGAGCGACTTGTCCTCGTCCGGGACGATCAGCTCCGCGTCGACCTCCATGCGCGTACCGATGCCCGTGCAGTCCGGGCAGGCGCCGAAGGGGGAGTTGAAGGAGAAGGAGCGGGGCTCGAGCTCCTCGAAGGACAGGTCGTCGTACGGGCAGTAGAGGTGCTCGGAGAACATCCGCTCACGCTCGGGGTCGCCCTCGGGGATGTCGACGAAGTCGAGTACGACCATGCCGCCGGAGAGGCCGAGCGCGGTCTCGACCGAGTCGGTCAGCCGGCGCTTGGCGCTGTCCTTCACCGTGAGGCGGTCGATGACCACCTCGATGGTGTGCTTCTCCTGCTTCTTCAGCGTGGGCGGCTCGGAGAGCTGGATCGTCGCGCCGTCGACCCTGGCCCTGCTGTAGCCCTTGGTCTGGAGATCGGCGAAGAGGTCGACGAACTCGCCCTTGCGCTCGCGCACCAACGGGGAGAGCACCTGGAAGCGGCTGCCCTCGGGCAGACCGAGGACCTTGTCGACGACGGCCTGGGGCGACTGGCGGGAGATGGGCCTGCTGCACTCGGGGCAGTGCGGCTTGCCGATCCTGGCGAAAAGCAGCCGGAGGTAGTCGTAGACCTCGGTGATGGTGCCGACCGTCGAGCGCGGGTTGCGCGAGGTCGACTTCTGGTCGATGGAGACGGCGGGCGACAGACCTTCGATGAAGTCGACGTCCGGCTTGTCCATCTGGCCGAGGAACTGCCGGGCGTACGAGGAGAGCGACTCCACGTAGCGCCGCTGACCCTCGGCGAAAATCGTGTCGAACGCGAGCGAGGACTTGCCCGACCCGGAGAGCCCGGTGAAGACGATGAGGGAGTCACGGGGGAGGTCGAGCGAGACGTTCTTCAGGTTGTGCTCGCGCGCGCCACGGACGATGAGACGGTCGGCCACGCCGGTCCGCACCTTTCTGGAGAGAAGTGGGGGAACTGAGCCCCTGTCCCAGGGTATGGGGGGCGCCACAGCGATGTAGGAAGTTTCGACTCCGAGCGTATAGCACGCGCATTCGATTTACGGACGACTGATGACTCCTTCACCCGAATGAGTGGCGAGGCTAGGCTCGGCCTCATGATTGATCATGTGCACGACCTGGACGCTGTACGTGAAGCGACCGAACGGCTCCTCAGCGCGACGGGCGAACTGGACAACGCCGCCGTCGCCGAGCCGTCACGGCTGCCGGGCTGGAGCAGAGGACATGTCCTCGCCCACCTGTCACGTAACGCCGACGCCCTCGTAAATGTTCTCCAGGGCCGCCCCATGTACGCGAGCAGCGAAACCCGGGACCTCGACATCGACCGCGATGCGCCCCGGCCCCTCGCCGAGCAGCTCGCCGACCTGCGCGGCAGCGGGGACGGCTTCCTGGCCGCGGCCGCGGCGCCTGCCGACTGGTCCCGCACGATCACGATGCGTAACGGCGTGACGGACTCCGCCTCCCGGGTCCCCTTCCGCCGCTGGGTCGAGGTCGAGCTGCACCATGTCGACCTGGGGATCGGCTACGAGCTGGAGGATCTTCCGGAGGAGTTCGTGATCCGGGAGAACGACTTCCTGGCGGAGCGGTTCGCCGGGCATCCCGATGTGGCTCCCACGACAGCGGTGGCCGAGGACGGCCGCCTCTGGACCACGGGCGGGGGCGCAGACATCGGACCGGTCGTGGTCCGGGGCAGCGCGCCCGACCTCCTGGGCTGGCTCTGCGGGCGTCGCGACGGCTCCGGGCTCACCGCGGAAGGCGGCCCCCTTCCCGCACTGCCCCCGCTATAGGCTGAGATGTATGACGTACAGCGGAGCGGTCAAGGTCGGCGGACCTGCAAATGTGCACGAGCTGACGGATCTGATGATCTCCAAGGTCGCTGTCGGCCCCATGAACAACAACGCTTATCTGCTGCGCTGCCGGGCCACAGGTGAGCAACTCCTGATCGACGCGGCGAACGAGGCCGGAACCCTGCTGCGGCTGATCGGCGAGGACGGCATCACCTCCGTCGTCACGACACACCGGCACGGCGACCACTGGCAGGCACTGGGCGAGGTGGTGGCAGCCACCGGGGCACGAACGTACGCGGGACGGTACGACGCCGAGGGCATTCCGGTCCCCACCGATGTGCTCGTCGAGGACGCTGACACGATCCGGGTGGGCGCGGTCGCGCTGACCGCCCGCCATCTGGTCGGCCACACCCCGGGCTCGATCGCACTGGTCTACGACGACCCGCACGGGGCGCCCCATCTGTTCACGGGGGACTGCCTCTTCCCCGGCGGGGTCGGCAATACGGGCAAGGACGCGGAGGCGTTCGCGAGCCTGCTCCACGATGTGGAGACCAAGCTCTTCGACCCGCTGCCGGACGAGACCTGGGTCTATCCGGGTCACGGACACGACACCACGCTCGGCGCCGAGCGGCCCCGGCTGCCGGAGTGGCGCGAGCGCGGCTGGTGAACACCGGCGGCCGGGTGCCTGTTGGCCCCGGCCGCCGATTCGTGCGCTGGTTCTACTTCTGGGCTACTTCTGGGCTACTTCTGGGCGCCGATGCTCTTGCTCTCCTCGTCGGACGCCTTCGCCTGCTCGGCCTCCGCCGCCGCCGTCTTCTTGTTGGCGATCAGGCTGGTGATCGTCGTGATCACCAGGACGCCGCAGATGACGGAGAGGGAGAACGGGATGGAGATCTCGGGCACGTGCACCCCGGACTCGTGCAGTGCGTGCAGCACCAGCTTGACGCCGATGAAGCCGAGGATCACCGAGAGCCCGTAGCTGAGGTGGACCAGCTTCTTCAGCAGACCGCCGATGAGGAAGTACAGCTGACGCAGGCCCATCAGAGCGAACGCGTTGGCGGTGAAGACGATGTACGGGTCCTGGGTCAGGCCGAAGATCGCGGGGATGGAGTCCAGCGCGAACAGCACATCGGTGGTGCCGATGGCGAGCATGACCACCATGAGCGGGGTCATGACGCGCTTGCCGTTGTTGCGGATGAAGAGCTTGGTCCCGTGGTACTTGTCGGCGACACCGAAGCGGTGCTCGATCGACTTCAGGAGACGGTTCTCCTCGAACTCCTCTTCCTCCTCGTCGGCCCGCGCCTCCTGGATGAGCTTCCAGGCGGTGTAGATCAGGAACGCACCGAAGATGTAGAAGACCCACGAGAAGTTGGCGATGACCGCGGCACCGGCGGCGATGAAGATCGCTCGGAGCACCAGGGCAATCAGCACACCGACGAGCAGCACCCGCTGCTGGAGGTGTGAGGGCACCGAGAACTTCGCCATGATCAGGACGAAGACAAAGAGGTTGTCGACGCTGAGCGACTTCTCGGTGATGAAGCCGGCGAAGAACTCGCCCGAGGCCTGGCTCTCGCCGAAGATCAGCAGGCCGAGCCCGAAGAGCGCGGCCAGGGCGATCCAGACGACGGTCCAGATTCCGGCTTCTTTGGTCGACACGTCATGAGGCTTGCGCCCGATGAAGAAGTCGACGGCGATCAGGGCGGCCAGACCAATAATGGTCAGCACCCAAAGGGTCCATGAAACGTCCACTGCGCCTCCGGCAGTTCGCTACGGCTATAGATCAGCGTCGTCGCTGCCGGAGGTCTCTTCCACCCAGGGTGCGCGGGTTGCGCACGGGGCCGACGCCCCGGGACCGGTCACAGTCCGTACTGACGGGAACGTCGCGATCGGGAGTACTCCCCTCCGCCCAAAGAACAGTACAGGAACTCCCAAGAAAAGGTAAAGCCGCAGGCAAGGAAGCATCAAAACAGCTGGTCAGGCTGCTTTCCTGGTCCCCCTCGGCGCCCGTTGCTCAGCGATAGCCGGTAGTACGCCGCGCGGCTGCCACCAGCGCGAGAACCTGCTCCAGGACGCGGCTTCCCTGCGGCGGCCTCAGTGGCTCGTACGTCCAGGCGTGGCCCACCCACGGGTCGGCGAGATGGTCATCGGCGACGGGGGTGATCCGCAGCAGCGACCGCCACAGCGGATCGAGTACCGGACCGTAGGCACGTGCGTCCTCGCGGTCGGCCACCATCAGCAGATGCACTCCCACCGCGGGGCCCTCGTCGGCCAGATAGCGCAACTGTGTGACGGCCCGGTCATCGAAACCGTGCGGGAAGTCATTGACGATCAGCAGCTGCTCGCCCGTGTCCAGGTCCGGCGGGAGCGAGTCGGCGGCACCGGCCCTGATCGCCATCTGCACGAGGTCGACGCGTCGCGTCAGGCGGGCGAGTACCGAGGCCACTCCCCCGGCACCGGCGGCCGGCGGCCCCGCGAGAACCCCGGAGCCGGCCAGGGGCGCCAGCGCACCGGCGGCGGAGCCTGCCGGGTCGATGACGTGCACCGAGAACTCGTCCGCCGGATAGACAGCGAGCATCCGGGCGGCCAGGGCGACCGCGGTTTCGACAGCCAGACGGCGCAACTGGTCGCTGTCCGTCAGAGCGGCGGCCTCGGACGCCGTACGGCCGCTGTCGACCCAGATCCCGCGCTCCAGAGGCAGCCGCACCAGCAGCGGGATGCGCAGGTCGGTGCGCTCGGGCAGGTGGAGGTCGCCTATCCGCAGCGCCATCGGAATCTCCATCGGCACGCGGTAGGCGTGCCAGACGGGGTTGCCCCAGCCCGCGTACGCGGCGGGGAGCGCGGGCTCGACGACGTCGGACTCGGCGGCCAGCTGGGCGAGATCGCGGTCCAGGGCCTCGCGCGCCCGCGCGGTCAGCTCGTCGCGTTTGGCCCGCGCCTCCTCGCGAGCCCGGTCACCGGTGCCGCCGATGCGGCTGCGCGGGTCGGACAGGGCCCTGTCGAGCTCCTGGTCCATCCGGGACTCGGCGAAGTCGACGGCGCTGCGATAGGCGGCGGTGGCCCGGGCCAGGTCCTCGAACATGCCCCAGATCTGGTTGTAGAGGCGCTCGTCCATGGACCACCCGGTGGCGTCACCGGCGACAGGCTGCGCGGGCTGTCCCGGCGCGGCGGGCGGGGCCGTCGGAGGGGGCGGGGGCGGCGCGGTGGTCTGGCGGCGCGGGTGCGCGTAGTCGATCGGGCTGCCGGTCGTGGGGTCGGCGGCCAGCGGCGCGGAAGGTTCACCGGCGGGCTCGGAACCCCGGGTGGGAGGCTGACCGCCGCCCGTGGACGGAACCGGGCCGGCCGGGTGACGCACGCGCTCGCCGTCCGCGGTGCGGGGCTGCGGGGGTGTCACGGAACGGGCAAGGCCGGAGGCGACCGCCTCCTGTATCGAGGCTGCCAGCTCCGCGGCCTGAGCCAGGCCCTGATCGGCGAGCATCTCGGCAAGCCCGGCGGCATATCCCTGGCCGACGGCACGGACCTTCCAGACACCCTGCCGGCGGTAGAGCTCCAGTGCCGTCACGGCGGACTCGGCGTCCAGGCCCGTGAGGGTGAAGGTGGCGATCTCGGTGCCGTCGAGTCCGGTGACGGCGACGAACGGCGCGGCGACCGCACCGAACCTGACGGGCCTGCCCGCCCCCAAGGGCAGGGCCAGGAGCACGGTGACGCGGTGCACCGCGTCGGGAAGTGCCTCCAGGTCGACTGCGAGCCGGTGATCGGCCGCGGCCTGCCTGGAGACCTCGAGTCCGGGCAGCTGGGGCGATCCGGGATGGGCGATCCATTCGACGCCATGCACCGTGCCCTGCTCGTCCCCGAGCGTGGCACCGGCCACGACGGGCGAGCCCGCCGACACCCTGATCTCCAGACGGGTCTGGGGCAAGGTGTGGTTCTGCCCCCGGACCAGCTCGGCCGTCATTGCCCTGTCCCCTCGACGTTCGGTGTAGTGCCCTGCCATGGGCGCAGCTCCCGGCGGCGAGATGCCTCCGGGAGCTGCTCGTACTGACGTCGGACCGCAGTCCGTTCCTGTCTACAGGTGCGGCAGGATGGACGGCATCAGGTCCTGGAAGGTCCGGCCGTTCGCCGGGTTGCCGAGGGCGGTCATCTGCCATCCGCCGCCCGATCGGTGCACCTTGGCCATGATCTGAGCCGTGTACTGGCCGCCGCCGTCGAGCGTGTAGCGGGCGAGCTCCTGGCCGTTCGTCTCGTCGACGATGCGGCAGAAGGCGTTCTGTACTTCCTGGAACGTCTGGCCGGTGAAGGAGTTCACCGTGAAGACGATCTGGTCGATGTGGACCGGGATCCGCTGCAGGTCGACCAGGATCGCTTCGTCGTCGCCCCCCGAGCCGGCGCCGCCGACCAGGTTGTCGCCGGTGTGCTTGACCGAGCCGTCGTCGCTGACGAGGTGGCGGAAGAACACGACGTCCACGGGCTGCTTGTCGGCGAAGAGCACCGCCGAGGCGTCCAGGTCGATCTCCCGGGTGCGCGAGCCGAACAGACCGCGACGCGGAGCCGCCTGCCAGCCGAGCCCCATCCGTACCGCGGTCAGGGTCCCCCCGTCGCTCTTCTGCAGGCTGATGGCCTGACCCTTGGTCATATTGACCGTCACGCGCTGTCCCCTCTCCGCTTGCCCCGCAACCGTCCGTGTGCGGTTTCCCCGCACCCTACGCAGTCCGCTCAGGACAGAAGCAGGTAAGGGCCGTTTTTGTGTCGTTCTTGCAACACACCCGGTGCACGCCGGTCAGGCCAGTCCCGCTTCTCTCATCTGTCGCAGCTCCTTCTTCAACTCGCCCACCTCGTCGCGCAGTCGGGCGGCCACCTCGAACTGCAGGTCGGCGGCGGCTGCCCGCATCCGGTCCGTCATTTCCTCGATGATTCCGGCGAGCTCCGTGGCAGGCCGGTCGGTGACCACCGCACCATTCCCCTTGGCCTTGCCGGCTGCGGCCTTTCCGCCGAGCGCGGGCACGGGGGCCTTGGCCCCCTTCGACTGCCGGTAGCCGCTGCCGAGCAGCTGCTCGGTGTCGACCTCCTCGCGGGCGATGGACGCGACGATGTCGTTGATCTTCTTGCGGAGCGGCTGCGGGTCGACTCCCCGCTCGGTGTTGTAGGCGATCTGCTTCTCACGGCGGCGGTTGGTCTCGTCGATGGCCTGCTCCATCGCCGGGGTGATCTTGTCGGCGTACATATGGACCTGCCCCGAGACGTTACGGGCGGCACGTCCGATGGTCTGGATCAGCGACGTGCCGGACCGCAGGAAGCCCTGCTTGTCGGCGTCGAGGATCGCCACGAGCGACACCTCGGGAAGGTCGAGTCCCTCACGCAGCAGGTTGATTCCGACCAGGACGTCGTACTCGCCGGAGCGCAGTTCGCGCAGCAGCTCGATGCGGCGCAGCGTGTCGACGTCGCTGTGGAGGTAGCGGACCTGGATGCCGAGCTCGAGGAAGTAGTCGGTGAGGTCCTCGGACATCTTCTTGGTGAGGGTGGTGACCAGGACCCTCTCGTCCTTCTCGGTCCGCTTGCGGATCTCGTGCACCAGGTCGTCGATCTGGCCCTCGGTGGGCTTGACGACGACCTCGGGGTCGACGAGCCCGGTGGGCCGGATGATCTGCTCGACGAAACCGTCGCCCCGGGAGAGCTCGTACTTCCCCGGGGTGGCGGACAGATAGACGGTCTGGTCGATCCGGCCCAGGAACTCCTCCCATTTCAGCGGGCGGTTGTCCAGGGCGGAGGGCAGCCGGAAGCCGTGGTCGACGA
The DNA here is from genome assembly GCF_042736635.1 of Streptomyces sp. NPDC060035. Classification (NCBI taxonomy): domain Bacteria; kingdom Bacillati; phylum Actinomycetota; class Actinomycetes; order Kitasatosporales; family Streptomycetaceae; genus Streptomyces; species Streptomyces sp. NPDC060035. Next base: position 209,324 of record NZ_JBHWVO010000012.1, on the reverse strand, counting down.
GAGTCCGCTTCCGGGAGGCGTCGCCCTCGTACATCGCACCGATCTGCGGCACCGTGACGTGCGACTCGTCCAGGACGAGGAGGAAGTCCTCCGGGAAGTAGTCGAGAAGGGTGTTGGGCGCAGTGCCCGGATCACGGCCGTCGAAGTGCATCGAGTAGTTCTCCACGCCGGAGCAGGTGCCGATCTGGCGGAGCATCTCGATGTCGTACGTCGTGCGCATGCGCAGCCGCTGGGCCTCCAGCATCTTGCCCTGTTTCTCCAGCTCGGCGAGGCGCTGCTGCAGCTCCGTCTCGATGCCGCCGACCGCCTTCTCCATGCGCTCGGGTCCCGCCACGTAGTGGCTGGCGGGAAAGACATGGAGCGACTCGTCCTCGCTGATGACCTCGCCGGTGAGCGGGTGCAGGGTGGAGAGCGCCTCGATCTCGTCGCCGAACATCTCGATCCGGACGGCGAGCTCCTCGTACACCGGGAAGATCTCGATGGTGTCGCCGCGCACCCGGAAGGTGCCACGGGCGAACGCCAGGTCGTTGCGGGTGTACTGGATCTCGACGAAGCGGCGCAGCAGCTGGTCGCGGTCGATCTCGTCGCCGACCTTGAGCTGGACCATCCGGTCCACGTACTCCTGCGGTGTGCCGAGGCCGTAGATGCAGGAGACGGAGGCGACCACGACGACGTCGCGCCGGGTCAGCAGTGAGTTCGTGGCGGAGTGACGCAGCCGCTCGACCTCCTCGTTGATCGAGGAGTCCTTCTCGATGTAGGTGTCCGACTGCGGGACGTACGCCTCGGGCTGGTAGTAGTCGTAGTACGAGACGAAGTACTCGACGGCGTTGTTCGGAAGGAGCTCGCGGAACTCGTTGGCCAGCTGGGCGGCGAGCGTCTTGTTGGGTGCCATCACCAGGGTGGGGCGCTGCAGCTTCTCGATCATCCACGCGGTCGTCGCCGACTTGCCGGTGCCGGTCGCACCGAGCAGGACCACGTCCTTCTCGGCGGCGCGGATACGCCGCTCCAGCTCGGCGATGGCCGCGGGCTGGTCACCGCTGGGCTGGTAGGGACTGATGACCTCGAAAGGCGCCATCGAACGTTCGATCTTCGAAACGGGCCGCATGCAACCACCGTACGACCCGCCACTGACAACGGCGCCGGATCAGCGATTCCGCGGCTGCCGGTACTCCCTGCGGGCCTCCGTGCCGTACGAGGTGTGACGCCGCTGGACGGGGATGCCGGAAACCTGACCGGTACTCCGCGGGCGGTCACCGCGGCGGCGGTCCGCCTCGTCGGGAGTGCCCATCACCACCAGCGGATCGAACATCACGACCGCCCCGGCGAGGAGCAGGAAGCAGCCCGGCCCTATCAGCATCGGCATGAGCAGAGAGGCAGGCGTGTCACCGGCCGCCGCCCCCTGCGCCACGGCCGGGTGCAGATGCACGCTGAGCGCGGCCATGCCCGTGTAGTGCATTCCGCTCACGGCGACGGCCATCACGATGCTCGCGCCGAGGCTGGGCAGGAAACCGTGGATGGAGACGGCGGCCCACAGCGCGGCGGTCGCGGCCACCACGGCGATGACGACGGAGAGCGAGACGGTGACCGTGTCGTACGCGAACTGTCCGTCGAACCGCATTCCGGCCATGCCGAGGTAGTGCATGGAGGCCACGCCGAGGCCGGTGATGGTGCCGCCCGTGACCAGCGCCATGCGGGTCGCGCCCCGGTAGCCGACGATGAAGATGCCGATGCCGACCATCACGATCGCCACGGCGAGACTCGCGAAGGTGAGCGGCCTGTCGTAGCCGACCGGTGTCTCCTCGACGGAGAAGCCCAGCATCGCCACGAAGTGCATCGTCCAGATGCCGGAACCTATGGAGGTCGCGCCCAGAGCCAGCCAGCCGGCCTTGAAGGAGCGTTCGGTGCGCAAGGACCGCGTGGTGCAGCGCAGCCCGAGAGCCGCGCCGAGGCATGCCATGAGGAATGCCGCGACCGGGGTCACGAGGCCGTAACTGAAACCATCAACTGTGCCCTGCATGCTGGTACGCCCTTCGCGGAAGCCCGGGTTCGGGGGTGACCCTAGAGGGCAAGGCCCGGCAGGCAAACATAGGAGAGGCATTTTATCCGCCCCGGAGCCGGTCCACGATCCGGTACCGAACAATCCGTTCACATTGTGGCCATCGCCGCCCTGTCGTCCGTTGGGTACCGACTGCAAGTCTCTGCATGCCCACACCCCGACGCGAGGAGTACACGTGTCCGTACGCACCGCAACCGCCTCCACCGCTGTCGCCGCTCTGCTCGGCGGCTGCGTACTGCTGCCCGCCACCCAGGCACAGGCCGCGGGCGCGAATGACAGCCCGGTCGTCTTCGCTCACCGCGGCGCTTCCGCCTACGCCCCGGAGAACACCCTCGCGGCCGTGGACGCGGCCGACGGCCTCGGCATCGACTGGGTGGAGAACGATGTGCAGCTCACCGAGGACGGTGTGCTGGTCGTCGTGCACGACACCACCCTCGGGCGGACCACCGACGCCGAGCAGATTTTCCCCGGCCGTGCCCCCTGGGCGGTCAAGGACTTCACCGCTGCCGAGATCGCGGAACTGGACGCGGGCAGCTGGTTCGGTACGCAGTACGCGGGGGCCCGGGTGCCGACGCTCACGCAGTATCTGCACCGTGTCGAGCGCAACTCTCAGAAGCTCCTCCTGGAGATCAAGAGCCCGGAGACCTACCCGGGGATCGAGAAGGAGACCCTGCGGATCCTGCGCAAGGAGGGGTGGCTCGACCGCGGTCACGTCAAGCACCGGCTGATCGTCCAGAGCTTCGGTGCAGAGAGTGTGAAAACTGTTCACGCGCAGCGCCCCGACGTCATCACCGGCTTCCTGGGCACCCCCGCGGTGGCCGATCTGCCGTCGTACGCGGCGTTCACCGACCAGATCAATCCGAGCCACACGACGATCGGCGCCGACTACGTCGCCGCGGTCCAGAAGCTGAAGGGCGCGCACGGCAAGCCGCTGCAGGTGAACACCTGGACGGTCAACGACGCGGCGAACGCGGCGAAGGTGGCCGGCTTCGGTGTCGACGGCATCATCACCAACAACCCCGACATCGTGCGGGACGCCACCCGCTGAGGGATCCGGCAGTGCCGGGGGCGGGCGTTGTCAGTGGCCGGGCGTTGTCAGTGGCGGGCCGTACGGTGGTCGCATGGACAGCAACGAGCAGAGCGTGGAGTGGTCCGTCGTGCAGAGCGACATCGGGCCGCTCCTGCTTGCCGCCACCGGCACGGGTCTGGTGAGCGTGGTCTTCCACGCGCGCCCCGCGATCCGGGACAAGGCGCTCGGGCGCATGAGGACGCGGCTGGGCGCGGAGCCCGTGCAGGCACCCGGCTCCGTGCGGCTCGCCGAGCCCGAGCGCCAGCTCGCGGCGTATTTCGCGGGCGGGCTGCGCGCGTTCTCGCTGGACCTGGACTGGTCGCTGACCTCCGGTTTCAACCGCGAGGTGCTCCGCGAACTGGCAGCCGGCGTGCCGTACGGGACGGTCGTCGGCTACGGGGACCTGGCCGGGCGGGTGGGGCAGCCGGGCGCCGCCCAGGCCGTCGGGGCCGCGATGGGCTCCAATCCCCTGCCGGTGGTGGTGCCGTGCCACCGCGTGGTGGAGAGCGACGGCGGGCTCGGCGGGTTCGGTGGCGGGCTGGAGACCAAGCGGCAGCTGCTGGCACTCGAGGGGATACTTCCGCAGCCGCTGTTCTGAGGATTGTCCGGCGCAGTCCACCCCGGGCACACCGGGTGCCGGAAACCGGACCCCGCACCGGCGTACGAGCTGACACACTTCGGCGGTGACAGCAGCCCTCCCCACCTCCCGGTTCACGGCGGCGGACCTGCCCGCGCTGCAGCGCAGGACGTCCGCCGTACTCATCGGCAGCCAGATACTCGGCGGCCTCGGCGTGGCAATCGGTATCGCTCTGGCCCCGATCCTGGCGGCGGATGTGAGCGGCTCCGAGGCACTGTCCGGGCTCGCCCCGACCGCCTCGGTGGTGGGTGCGGCGCTGCTGTCACTGCCCCTGGCCGCCCTGATGACTTCGCGGGGCAGGCGCCCCGGACTCGTTCTGGCCTATCTGATCGGGGCAGTGGGCGCGTCCCTGGTGGTGACCGCCGCCGTGGTGGGCAGCTTCCCGCTGCTGCTTCTGGGCATGGCCGGTTTCGGTGCCGGCTCGTCGGCCAACCTCCAGGCCAGGTTCGCCGCAGCCGATCTGGCCGAGCCGGACCGCCGCGGCCGGGCGATCTCCACCGTCATCTGGGCCACCACGATCGGTTCGGTGCTCGGCCCCAACATCGCGGCACCGGCCGGCCACGTCTTCCGGGGCACCTCCGTGCCCGAGACGGCCGGGCCGTTCGCCTGGGCCGCCGCCCTATTCCTGCTCACCGGCGCTGCGGTCGCCCTGCTGCTGCGCCCCGATCCGCTGCTCACCGCCCGCGCGCTCGCCCCGCAGGACACCGGGGCCACCGAGAGGCGCTCCCTGCGGGCGGGCATCGCGGCGATGCGCGCCTCCCCGATGGCCCGGCTGGCGCTGGTGACCATCGCGGTGTCGCACACCACCATGGTCTCGATCATGGTCATGACCCCGATCCATCTCGGGCACCACGGCGCGGACATCCAGCTGATCGGCATGGTCATCAGCGGTCACATCGCGGGCATGTACGCGTTCTCCCCCGTCATGGGCTGGCTCTCCGACCGGGTGGGGAGGCTGTCCGTCATCGGGCTGGCCGCCGGGCTGCTGTGCTTCGCCGCGCTGCTGGCCGGTACGTCGGGCGCAGGGCATGGCCGGACAGCCGTGGGCATGTTCGTCCTGGGCCTCGGCTGGTCGGCCGGTCTGGTCGCCGGCTCGGCGCTGCTCACCGACTCCGTACCGCAGGCCGCCCGCGCCGCGGTGCAGGGCCTCGCGGACCTCACCATGAATGCGGCGGCGGGCATCGGGGGCGCGGTCGCCGGCGTGATCGTCTCCCGGCTGAGTTACGGCTGGCTGAACATGACCGCCGCCTGTCTGCTGCTGCCGATGGCCGCGCTCGCCCTGCGCCGGGCGCTGAACCGGCCGTCCGTGGTGTCCGGGAAGGCCTGAGCGGTCTCTGGTGTCCGGGAAGGCCTGAGCGGTCTCTGGTGTCCGGGAGGGCCTGAGCGGTCGGCGGCTCCCCGCTCCGGGTTTGCGGGCGCCGTGCCTGCGACAGAGATGGGGCATGCATCGGAACCCATCGGCATCCACGTCGCAGGAAACCGGCCGCCACGCACCCGTGCTCTCCGCCGAGGTCCGGGACGCCCTCGCCGAACACCACCCGGTCGTCGCCCTGGAGTCGACGATCATCGCCCACGGTCTGCCACGCCCCCGCAACCTCCAGGTCGCGGAGGAGCTGGAGGAGCTCGTACGCAAGGCCGGGGCCGTGCCCGCCACGGTCGCCGTGCTCGACGGCCGGGCCCATGTAGGTCTGACCACCGACCGGTTGGAGCGGGTGGCCGGGGATCCGGCGATGCGGAAGCTGGGCCACCGCGACCTCGCGCCCGCACTCGCCCTGGGGGCGAGCGGGGCGACGACCGTGTCCGCGACCGCCTTCCTGGCGGCGCGGGCCGGCCTGAGAATCTTCGCGACCGGAGGGCTCGGCGGCGTACACCGGGAGTGGACGGAAACACAGGACGAGTCCGCGGATCTGCGCCTGCTCGCCCGGACCGGCATCACGGTGGTCTGCGCGGGCGTGAAGTCGATCCTGGACGTGCCGGCCACGCTCCAGCGCCTCGAGACGCTCGGCGTCGGCGTGCTCGGTTACGGCACGGAGCACTTCCCCGGCTTCTACCTGAGCAGTTCGGGCGAACCCGTCGACTGGACGGTCCGCACACCGCAGGAGGTCGCGGACGTGATGCGGGCCCGGGAGGAGCTCGGTGGTCCCGCCGCGGCGCTGATCGTCGCCAACCCCGTACCGGAGGAGGAGCAGTTGGACCCCGAGGTGCACGACCGGGTGCTCGCGCAGGCTCTGGACGCCTGCCGGGAGCGCGGGATCGTGGGGCAGGCCGTCACTCCGTTCCTGCTGGACTACCTGATGCGGGAGACCGAGGGAGCATCCCTGGAAGCGAATCTGGCCGCCGTGCGCGGGAACGTGCAGCTGGCGGCGCGGATCGCTGCGGTGGCGGCGCGGTGACCGAGGGCGGCCTTCTCGTCGTCGGCGACGTGGTCACCGACGTGGTCGTCCGGCACGGCTCGGCCGTGGTCCACGGTACGGACACGGCCGCGCGGATCAGCACGCTGCCGGGCGGGGCAGGCGCCAACGTCGCGTGCTGGGCGGTGCGTTCGGGTTGCCGAGACGTGCGTCTGCTGGCGCGGGCCGGATCCGATTCCGAGGCCTGGCACCGGGACGTGCTGCAGCGTGCGGGGGTGCGACCCCTGCTGGCCGTGGACGCGGAGGCGCCGACCGGCACGGTGGTGGCCCTGGTCGACGCCGCGGCCGAGCGCACCTTCCTCACCGACAGCGGCGCAGTCCTGCGCCTCTCCCCCGGCGACTGGTCGGCGTCGATGCTCGACGGCATCGCCCGGCTCCATCTCTCCGGCTATCTCCTCTTCGCGGCGACGAGCCGCGCGACGGCGCAGCTCGCCCTGCGGGAGGCCCGGCAACGAGGCATCCCGGTGAGTGTGGACCCGGCATCGGCGGGCTTCCTCGCCGGGCTGGGCGCCGGCGCTTTCCTGGACCTGGTCGAGGGCGTGGACCTGCTGCTTCCCAACGCGGACGAGGCCCGAGAACTGACCGGTCTGCCGGATCCGGCGGACGCGGCCGCCAAGCTGAGCCGTCACGCCGGCCGGGTCGCCGTCACCCTCGGGGACCGGGGCGTCGTGCTGGCGGCCGGGGGCACGGTGACCGCACGTGTACCCGCCCCGGCCGTACGGGACCCCGTCGACTCCACGGGCGCGGGGGACGCCTTCACCGGCGGTTTCCTCGCCGCCCTCATCGCCGGGGCCGACGATGCCGTAGCAGCTGCGGCCGGCTGCCGGGCGGGGGCCGAAGCGGTCGCGACGGTCGGCGGTCGCCCTGGACCGCGCCCGGGCTAGTCACGCGAGGGCGCCCCGGACCCCGTCGGTCGTCGTCACGCTCCGATGCCGGTCCAGGCCGGGTGGTGCGGGTCGTCGGCCCGCACCACCGCGTCCGCGTGGTCGGCGGGCGCCACTTCGTCCTCGTACCGCGCGAAGGCGGGCAGAGTCCACCGCTCGCTCTCCTGGGTGCGCCGTCGCAGCGCACCCGGCGAGAGGCGCAGATGAACGCCGAGGTCGAACGGGAACCAGTGCCCGAGGAGCAGCGGTCCGTGCAGGATCAGCACCCCGCCCTCGGGCAGGACGCGGTACGGGCTGCGGGTGGCCAGGTCCGTCACGGGGTCCCAGAGGTCGGGCAGCACCCGTCCGCTGCCGCCGGGCTCCAGCGGACGGAACACCTCGCGCCACAACGCACCGGTGTCGAACCAGCTGTCGGCGTACGAGTCGGGGTCCTCCTTGCCGTACTCGTAGCGCAGACTCGCCGGACGCAGGAACCCTCCGGTGGAGACGGTGAGCACCGCACGGCCGCGCGCCCGCAGTGCCTCGGCGACGCGTTCGGCGGGCTCGCCGGGGCGGGCGGCCGGAGCGCCGTCGACGCCGATTCTGAGCCAGGACCCGCCGTCGGCCGGTTTCAGCTCATCGGCGTGCGCGGCCAGTGCTTCGGCCAGGCGTTCCCAGGTGATCGGTTCAAATCGCACGTATCCATCATCACCCGGCCGCACCGTCTTCCGTATGGATGTTGCCCCGCCCGCCCGGAGCCGGACCTACTTCTCCACCGGGCAGTCCACCGCGTCGGCGTCGTCGGAGAGTTCGCTGCCCTGGGGAAGCAGATAGGTCACCCACAGCACCACGGGTTCCGTACCGAGGTTGCGCCCGATGTGCCGGTGGTCGGCCCCGGACGGTTCGATGAACGACGTCCCCGCCGGTGTCACCTCGACCGAGCAGTCGTCGAGGGTCCGGGTCAGCGTCCCTGACTTGACGACCGCGATCAGCTGGCCTCGGTGGGTGTGCCAGCCGGTGGAGCCGCCCGGTTCCACGGTGATGGTCCGGAAGGTCACATCCGTGGGGCCCTTGGGGGTCTTCACCTTCAGCTTGCCCTCGGACGTGCCCTTGGCGACGACGGTGCCGCTCACACCGCTGCCGGGCGTCGCGACCGCAGCTGCCGGGACGAGACCGAGCGCCGCCACACAGGCGCCCACGAGCATGACCTTGCGCAGCGTGCCCCGCTGCTTCGTGCCGATCCTGCTGTCGAACCCCATGGCCAACTCCCTCGCCCGCCGGATCAGATGAACGATCCACGCTACGCGCGAGTGGGGCTGCCGTCACCGGTGGCGCGACTGTTGTCCTCCGCGGAGTTCGGTGGCGAGCGGGCCCTCGCCGAGCACCTCTGCCCGGCCCTCCGCGACGGCCTCGGCCAGCGTCAGTTCGCCGCGCCCCAGTGCGAGGCAGAGCTCGGCGTCGAGCACGATGCGGGCGTCGGGGTGCAGGGCGGGACCGTACCCGTACGCCTCTTCCCCTCGTGTGTCCCCGCCGGTGCGGATGTGGAACTCCCCTTCCTCCAGCTTGACTTCGACGACGCCCGCGTGGTTCAGCCCGTCCATGGCGCGCAGCAGCGGCAGCGCGAACCAGTGGGCGCGGACCGCGTCGGTGGGACGGCGCTCGGTGAGCGCGGGCGTTCCCCACCGGGCGAGGGCGGTGAGGACCGGGAGCAGTCCGCGACCGTGTTCGGTCAGTTCGTAGACCGAAGCGGCGGCGGGTGGCGGAAGCCGGCGGCGCACGGCCAGGCCGCCCTGCTCCATGTCCTTGAGCCGGGAGGCAAGCACGTCCGTGCTGACTCCGGGCAGGTCGGCGTGCAGGTCCGTGTACCGGCGCGGGCCGGCCAGCAGTTCACGGACAATCAGCAGCGTCCACCGGTCGCCCACGGAGTCGAGGGCCCGGGCGGTGGCACAGAACTGGTCGTAACTCCGGCGACGGGCGGGGCGTGTTGGTGGCTGCTGCTGACGTGGCATGCGACGCAGTCTAGACATGTTGTTGGACTTTCCAAGCTCAAGCTTGGTAAAACCAAGTATCGCAATTCAGGGTCGGGGAGGCACCGCATGGAGTTCCGGCAGTCCAGCAAGCTCAACGAGGTCTGTTACGAGATCCGGGGCCCGGTCATCGAACAGGCCAACGCCCTCGAGGAAGCGGGCCACAGTGTGCTCCGCCTCAACACGGGCAATCCGGCGCTCTTCGGGTTCGAGGCCCCCGAGGAGATCGTCCAGGACATGATCCGGATGCTCCCTCAGGCGCATGGCTACACCGACTCGCGCGGCATTCTCTCCGCGCGCCGGGCCGTGGCACAGCGCTATCAGGCCATGGGCCTGTCCGACGTCGACGTCGACGACATCTTTCTCGGCAACGGCGTCTCCGAGCTGATCTCCATGTCGGTACAGGCACTCCTGGAGGACGGCGACGAGATCCTCATCCCGAGCCCCGACTACCCGCTGTGGACCGCCGTCACCACACTCGCGGGCGGCAAGGCCGTGCACTACACCTGCGACGAGGCCGCGGACTGGAATCCGGACCTCGCCGACATGGCCTCGAAGATCACCGACCGCACCAGGGCCATGGTGATCATCAATCCGAACAATCCGACGGGTGCCGTCTACCCCCGCGAGGTCCTCGAAGGCATGCTCGATCTGGCGCGCAGGCACGGGCTGATGGTCTTCGCCGACGAGATCTACGACCAGATCCTGTACGACGACGCCGAGCACCACCCGGTGGCGGTCCTGGCCCCGGATCTGCTCTGCCTCACCTTCAGCGGGCTCTCCAAGACGTACCGTGTCGCTGGATTCCGCTCCGGCTGGATGGTGGTGTCGGGACCGCAGCAGCACGCCCGCAACTACCTGGAGGGGCTCACCATGCTCGCCTCCATGAGGCTGTGCCCCAACGCCCCTGCCCAGTACGCGATCCAGGCGGCGCTCGGCGGCCGCCAGTCGATCCGGGAACTCGTCGCCCCCGGGGGCAGGCTCCATGAGCAGCGCAACCGGGCCTGGGAGCGGCTGAACGAGATCCCCGGGGTGTCGTGCGTGAAGCCGAAGGGCGCGCTGTACGCGTTCCCGCGCATCGACCCGAAGGTGCACAACATCGTCGACGACGAACGGTTCGTCCTGGATCTTCTTCTCCGGGAGAAGATCCAGGTGGTGCAGGGCACCGGCTTCAACTGGCCGCGCCCCGACCACTTCCGGATCCTGACCCTCCCGCACGCCGACGATCTCGACGCGGCGATCAGCCGCATCGGCCGCTTCCTGAGCGGATACCGCCAGTGATCTGTGCGACCTGCCGGACCCCCGTCCACACGCAGTTCGCGTCGCCCGGCCTGGTGGGGGCGATCGTGGAGGGCGGGCTCGATCCGGCCGAGGACCCCGGCTGGGCGGATTCGGGCGCCGCCTCACCCGCCGAGTACGCGCGCTGGGCAGGCCATCTGTGCGGTATGACCTGCCTGCGCATGGCACTCGGCACCGGCGCTCCGACCCTGTTCGCGCTGCGCGACGGGGCCCTGAAGTACGGCGCGTACACCGAGGATCCCCAGGGGATGATCCGGGGCCTGGTCTACGCCCCGTTCGCCGAGTACGTGACCGAGGCGCACGGCCTCGACGCAGTCGTCCACCGGTACCTCTCGCCCGCCGGAATCCTCGGGCTGCTGGACGACGGCAGAAGCGTGATGGCGTCCGTGCACTACGGAATCCGCCACCCGGAGCTGCCGGCTCCGGGGCGGGGCGGACACCTGGTCCTGCTGACCTCGCGCACGACGGACGGGTCGGGTGTGCACTTCCACAACCCGTCGGGGACGACAGCGGATACACGCGCGGCCGAGCTGCCGCTACCGGTCTTCGAACGCTTCTTCGCCGGCCGCGGGGTGTCCCTGCCCGGCGGTAGGACAACGGGTTCGGCGGGGCTGTAACACCTCACCATTACGGGTGGTAGGGCCCGGATCCCGGTGTCCTGCCGTGTCGTCGTGCCGGCCCCGTGTCACGGTGGGCGCCGTTCCGGCATCCGACCGCCCCGTGGGAGATCACCTTGCTGTGTCTGCGCAACCGCCCGAAGCCGGGCCCCGAGCGCTCCGGGCGGCGCACCACCCTCATGGCGGGCGTGGTCACGTGCGCCGTACTCGCCACGGGCGCGCCGATCGCGTACGCCGCACTCGGCAGCGAGGCACCACCGACGGCCCCGGCCGCTGCCGTGCGGGGCGCGGACTACGTGGAGACCCGGCTCTTCTTCGGTACGGAACGCCCCGACGGCGGAACGGATGTGACCGACCCGCAGTTCCTCGCCTTCATCGACCGGTATGTCACGCCGGGGTTCCCGAGCGGCCTCACGATCCAGGACGGCCGTGGGCAGTGGCGTGACTCCAACGGGATGATCGAGCGGGAGCGTTCGTACGAGCTGATCCTGCTCTATCCGGCGTCGGAAGCGCGCCTGCGCGACCCGCAGATCGAGCAGATCCGCGCCGCGTACGCGAAGGCCTACGCCCAGGACTCGGTGGCCCGGCTGGACGAACGTACCCTCGCCGACTTCTGAACCCCCGGCCCTTCGCCACGCCCTGCCGCTCCTCCACGCAGAGCCGACGATGCGTCAGCCGCGCAGGGCGGTGAGCGCGCCCACCGGATCGGTGTCCGGGGTGGCGCGGGGCCACCAGTCGTCCTCGCCCCGGTCTGATTCGTAGCCGTACCAGCGGCCGTCGTGGCCGAAGCGGAGCTGGAGGGTTCCGCCCGCGTTCGTCAGGCGGTTGTGCCAGGGCTGGAAACGCGGGTGACCGGCCGCCACGAGAGCGGGGCGGGCCCGGTCGAACGGGCCGGCCGGTGGGTCCCACGGGCTCTCCAGGACGGCGAGGCCCGCGGGGCCGCCCTGCCGCCAGGCGGCGACGGCGCGGGCCAGGTCCGTGGTGCTGCGGCCGGTGGCGTGGGCCAGCTCGCGGTAGAGCGCCCGGGTGGTGGCGGTGAGCCCGGCGGTGGGCCGGGACGCGGCGATGCGCACCGCGTCCTGCCAGGTGCTGAGACCGGCTATGGGATCGTCCCCGGTCGTCAGGAGTGCATGGGCGCGCGCCGCCGCGTCCGAGGCGAGGTGGTCCAGGGACAGCGGGTCATGGGCCCCGGGCAGATCCGGGTAGGAAGGCGGCTGCCCGGGATACGGCGGCACGGGCAGAGGCGCCGGGAGCGGCGGCAGGAAACGGTCGGCCAGAGCCTCGTCCGCCGGAACCGAGGGCATGGCCGGGACGGCGGGGCGCTCGCGGGCGGAGTGTTCGGCGTTGCGGCGGCCGAGCTCGTCGAGGAGTTCGCGCTCGCCCCGGCCGCGCATCAGCAGCAGGACGAAGGGGTCGCTGTCCAGGAGCCGTGCCGTCTGGAAGCAGAGCGCCGCCACATGCTTGCAGGGCCAGCCGCGGTCCGGGCAGGAGCAGTCCGGGTCGAGGTCACCGGCGGCGGGCAGCAGCCGGATGCCGGTCTCCCCCGCCATGTCGATCAGGGAGTGCGGCATCTCCTTGTCGAGCAGCGCGGACAGATGCCCGGGCCGCGCCGCGGCGGCGTCCAGGAAGGTGTCCCAGTCGGAGGCGGAGAACGTACGCAGGCGCAGCTCCGCGCGGTACGGGCGGGGGCGGCTGCCATGGACGTAGGCGATGACCCGGCCGGGGGTGACGGTGATCGCGGCGACCTGGCCGCCGTCGGCGTACGTGCGGCCGCGGGCGAGCCGCCCCTCGTCCATCGACAGGGATTCCAGGGCGTCCACCCAGGCCCTCCCCCACCAGCTGTCCGCGAAGGGCTCCGCGGACTCGGAGGCCCGGGCGGGCACCGCCTCGAAGGTGCGCCGCAGATCGTCGGGGCCGGGACGGGCCGCGGGACGGGCCGCGGGACGGGCCGCTGCCGGGCTCATGGTGTCCTCCGGAGCGAGACGAGGTCGGCCAGGTCACGGTCGCTGAGCTCGGTCAGAGCGGCCTCGCCGGACCCGAGCACCGCATCGGCGAGGGCGCGCTTGGACTCCAGCAACTCGCCGATCCGGTCCTCGACGGTGCCCTCCGCGATGAGCCGGTGCACCTGCACGGGCTGGGTCTGGCCGATGCGGTACGCACGGTCGGTTGCCTGTTCCTCGACCGCAGGATTCCACCAGCGGTCGTAGTGGATGACGTGGGCGGCCCGGGTGAGATTCAGCCCGGTGCCGGCCGCCTTGAGGGAGAGCAGGAAGACGGGGACCTCGGCGGACTGGAAGCGGTCCACCATCCGCTCCCGCTCCGGCACCGGGGTACCGCCGTGCAGAAGCTGGGAGGGGACGGAGCGGGAGGCCAGATGGGCGGAGAGGAGGCGGGCCATCGACACGTACTGGGTGAAGATCAGGACGGAGGCGTCCTCGGAGAGGATCGTGTCGAGGAGCTCGTCCAGCAGGGCGAGCTTGCCCGAGCGACCCACGAGCCGGGTCGGCTCCTCCTTCAGATACTGCGCGGGGTGGTTGCAGATCTGTTTGAGCGAGCCGAGCAGCTTCATGATCAGGCCACGGCGGGCGATGCCCTCGGACTGCTCGATGAAGGCCATCGTCTCGCGCACGGCCGCTTCGTAGAGCGTGGCCTGCTCCCGGGTGAGGAAGACGGGGTGGTCGGTCTCCGTCTTCGGCGGCAGCTCGGGCGCGATGCCCGGGTCGGACTTCTTGCGGCGCAGGAGGAAGGGGCGGACCAGCCGGGAGAGCCGCTCGACCGCCTCCTCGTTGCCCAGGCCCGCCGCGGTGCCGGTGTTCTCGACGATCCGGGCGTGCCGGGCCCGGAACGCCTTGAGCGGGCCGAGAAGCCCGGGAGTGGTCCAGTCGAGCAGCGCCCAGAGCTCGGAGAGGTTGTTCTCGACGGGGGTGCCGGTCAGCGCGACGCGGGCCGGGGCCGGGATGGTGCGCAGCGCCCTGGCGGTGGAGGAGTGCGGATTCTTCACGTGCTGCGCCTCGTCGGCGACGACCAGTCCCCAGGTGTGCTCGGCGAGCCGGTCCGCGCTGGACCGCATCGTGCCGTAGGTCGTGAGGACGAAGCCGCCGTCCGGGTCGGTGAGCGTGCGGTCGGTGCCGTGGAAACGGCGCACGGGGACGCCGGGTGCGAAGCGGTTGATCTCCCGGTGCCAGTTGCCGAGGAGGGAGGCGGGACAGACGACCAGGGTGGGGGCGGCGTGGGCCCGGTGCAGGTGGAGCGCGATGACGGTGATGGTCTTGCCCAGGCCCATGTCGTCGGCCAGGCAGCCGCCCAGGCCGAGCGAGGTCATCCGGTCCAGCCAGGCCAGGCCCCGCAGCTGGTAGTCGCGAAGGGTGGCGTCGAGGCCGGGCGGCGGCGGGAGGGTCGCGTCGTCGTCGAGGATGCGTGAGCGGAGTGCGGCGAGCGCTCCGGCCGGTACTGCCTCGACCTGTTCGCCGTCGACCTCGGCGCTGCCGGTCAGAGCAACGGCGAGCGCGTCCACCGGGTCCAGCAGACCGAGCTCCCGCTTGCGCGCCTTGCGTACCAGCGCGGGGTCCACGACCACCCACTGGTCACGCAGCCGCACCACCGGCCGGTGCGCCTCGGCCAGCGTGTCCATCTCGGCCTCGGTGAGCTGCTCGTCGCCCAGTGACAGCTGCCAGTTGAAGGCGAAGAGCTGCTCGGCGTCGAAGAACGAGGTGCCGTCGGTGGCCGAGCCCGGCGCGGGCCGGACGACGGCCGCGGCGGTGAGCGAGCGGGCGAGCTCCCGGGGCCAGTGGACAGCCACCCCTGCCGCCGCCAGTCGCGGTCCCGCGTCGCCGATCAGCTCGTACAGCTCCTCCTCGGTGAGCGCGAGCACGTCGGGGACGGGCTGGTCCAGCAGCCGCTCCAGCGGGGGCCAGACCCGGGCGGCGCGGCGCAGGGCGAGCACCGCGTCGATCCTGGCCCGCGGCCCGAAGGGCTCCCCCGCGCCGCCGCTCCACAACGTCGCCGCGTCGGTGACGTACGTCGGGTCGGCCAGGCTGTGCACCTGGGTGATGGCCGCGGCGGCGTGGCGGGCGGCTGCCGCGGCGGGGTGTGCGTCCTCATCCGTCTCCCCGGAGGGGCCGGAGGTGTCGAAGAGTTCGTAACCGGAAAGGTCGAGCCGGAGGGAGACGCGCACCCCCGCGTCGAGTCCGGCGGCCACCTCGACGGCCCAGGCGCGGGCACCGGGCAGCTGCTGGGCCTCGCGCGCGGCGAACGGCGCGCCCATCGCATGGCCCGCGGCAGGTGTACGGGGCAGGGTGTCCGCCACTGCATCGAGGAAGGCTCCGAGCAGGGCCTGGGGGGCCGGGACCCGCAGGGGCGATCCGTCCAGCGGGACTGCGTGCCCCTCGGGGGGCATCGAGGCGGCGACAGCCCTGAGATGTGCGATGTCCTCCGCGTCGCGGGGCCCGGCCCGCCAAGCGTCGTGATCGTCGGCCGTCAGCCCGGGCAGGAGCCTGCCGCGCGCCACCAGCGTGAGCGCGTGCAGCGCGGCCGCACCCCAGGCGCGGGTGGCGGGATGGGCGGAGGCACGGTGCCGGGCGTGGGCGAGCAGCGGCACGGCATCCGCGACGGACAGCAGCACCGCGGGCACCGTGCGGCGCCCGGCTGTGCCCGTGTCGCCCCGCCCGACGACCGTCAGCTCGGTGACGGTGTACAGCGGCTCCCCGGTGTCGTCCAACGGCTCGTCGGCGCCGGCGAAAGCGGTACCCCCCTCGGGATTCCAGAAGGCGATCCGGCCGTCCCGGGGCAGTGCGGCCGGCAGGAAGACCGCCGCGCACCGCACCAGCCGGTCGACGGCTGCGTCCCTGGTCTGCTGTGCCATGTCCACCGCCCCTCCCGCCTCGGTCCGAGTGCCTGATTCCCTGTCTTCGCGAGTCTAGGCGGGGGGTACGACAACGCCCGCCGCGCCCGTGTTTCCACAAGGCCGGGGCGGGCGGACGTCTCCGTCAGTGACGGGTGAGGGGCCTGGCGTGCGCTCCGCCGGGCTGCCGCTCCTCCCCGGAGTCCGGCTGTGCCGTCCCGGGATCGACCGGCGCGGGGGGATCCAGCGCCGACAGACGCTCGGCCCGCGACTCGGCGCGCGAAAGATCCTCGCCCCGCGCATGGGACTCGCCCCGCGCATGGGACTCGGCCTGCGCATGAGCCTCGGACGGCGCATAGGTCTCGAAGTGCGAAGGAGGCTCGGACTGCGAAAGGGACTCGGACCGGGGAAGAGCCTCGGACCGGGAAGGAGGCCGGTCCGCCTCGTACCCGGACGGCTCCCGCTCCGGCACGACCTGCCCAACGGGGGGCTCGGAGGACGGCTCGGACGGGCTCTGCGGCTGCGGCACCTCGGCGGGCGGCTGCCCCTGCTGAGCCCGCTCCAGGAACCGGAGCAGCTCGACGGGGAACGGCAGCACCAGCGTCGAGTTCTTCTCCGCCGCCACCGCGACCACGGTCTGCAGCAGACGCAGCTGGAGCGCCGCCGGCTGACTGGACATCTCCTGGGCCGCCTGGGCCAGCTTCTTCGAAGCCTGCAGTTCCGCGTCGGCGTTGATGACCCGCGCGCGCCGCTCACGGTCGGCCTCGGCCTGCCGGGCCATGGACCGCTTCATCGTCTCCGGCAGCGACACGTCCTTGATCTCGACCCGGTCGATCTGTACACCCCAGCCGACCGACGGGCTGTCGATCATCAGTTCCAGTCCTTGGTTCAGCTTCTCCCGGTTGGACAGCAGATCGTCCAGGTCGCTCTTGCCGATGATCGACCGCAGGGACGTCTGCGCCATCTGCGAGACCGCGAACCGGTAGTCCTCCACCGCGATCACCGCGCTCGCCGGGTCCACCACCTTGAAGTAGATGACGGCGTCCACGCGGACCGTCACGTTGTCCCGGGTGATTCCGTCCTGCGCGGGCACCGGCATCGTGACGATCTGCATGTTCACCTTGCGGAGCCGGTCCACACCCGGAACGATCATGGTGAATCCCGGCGGGCGCACACGGTCGTGGAGCCTGCCCAGCCGGAGCACCACTCCGCGTTCGTACTGCTTGACCACCCGGGCCGCGGCCATCGCGTACACCGCGCCGCCCGAGACCGCCGCCACCGCTGCGATCACCAGTTCCTGGACCATCACGGCCCCCTGCGTCCGAGAGTGCGTTCCAGCACCCATCCATCACGCCCTATTACCACGGTATGCCCGCTCTGTGCACCCGTCGAACCTCTGTCCGGGTGTCAGTGGCCCGGCCGGCCGCGCACCGGATGCCGGGGCTCCGCGGAACGGGCAGGGTGACCAGCACCAGCACGTCTCTGTGATGTACCGATGAGCCGGACGAGCAGACGAGGACCCGCCCATGTCCGTCACCGCGACCGCCACCGACCGCCGACGCCGCACCGGCATCGCAGCAGGTGCGACCCTGCTCACTCTCGCCCTCACGGGCTGCTCCGGCCTCGGGCGCACCGCCGTCGGACCGGTCACCTACACGACCGGGCGGGACAGGGTCGTCAGCGTGAACAGCCCCTCGGTGAATGGCTGCCACAGGATGGCCCCCTCGGGCGCTCACGAGGTCATGAACAGGACCCTGATCGACATGATCCTGTACCGCACACGCGACTGCAGCGGCGGCGGAACCACCTACGTCGCCACCACGGTCACCGACGTCAATTCCCCGCGCAGCCTGCCCTGGCGCAGCTACAGGTTCGTTCACTGACCGCGGCGCCGCGTACGGCCGCGCCCCCGGACCAGCGCGACCAGCTCAGCGGTCCGCTCCCGCCGGTCCCGGGCGATCAGGACGACCACGGCGATGAGAAGCGCCGGCATGACCGCGTTCGCAGGGTCCAGGAGCGTCAGCTGAACGATCGACGCACCGGCCAGCAGCCCGGCGAAGGCCATGGCGGCCACCCCGGACAGCAGGGGGATCAGAAGGGCCACGGCGCCGGCCGTCTCCAGGCCGCCGATCGTGTACATCGCGCCGCTGCTCCAGCCCATTCGGTCGAAGGACTCCACCGCGGACTCATGGGCGACGAGCTTGGCCACCGCACTGAATCCGAAGAACAGCGCGAGGACGATCCGGGCCGCGGTCAGGACGGCGGCGACCCGGCCGCGGCGCGGCGAGGCGGTGGTTTGAGCGGCGGGGGAAAGGGCGGCAGCGGTGGTTTCGGACATGAGGGTCTCCTCCGAGGGCGTCGTGGATGACATGCGCCGGTGCGGGGGGCGGCCCGGCCGCTTCGCTTTCCTGGCGCTTACAGAGGGGTAGACCCTGCCGGGGTCCGGAACTCATCGCGCTCCGGACCCCCGGTTCACCTTCTTTCAGGGCTGCTCGGGGCGGGCACGCACCCAGACCCCGTCATCGGTGAGATAACGGTCGACGGCGAGTCCGGCCGCTTCAAGACAGGCTTCGAACTGCTCCACGGAGAGTTCCCTCGACCGGAACGTCTGGGTCCACCGCGCGTCCTCGAATACGTACTCGGCGCGCACCTCGCTCACCCCGTCGCCCAGAGGCTCCGCCGAGAGAATGCGTATCGTGCAGCCCGCGGCCGAATCCTCCCGCTCCCGCGGCAGATCGGTGCGGTAGTCGGCACCCTCCCGCTGGAGAAGGACGACACCGCCGTCCTTGACGTACCTACGGCAGGTCCGCAACAGCCCCTCGCGGACGCGGTGATCGCTCGAGTGCACCAGGAACGACGCGAGCGTGACGACATCGAACCTCTCGTCGCCGAGGTCCAGCGACTCGATGGGGCTCCGCACGGTGCGTGCGCCCCTGATGTGTCCCAGCATCTGCGCCGACTCGTCCACAGCGGTCACCTCGAAGCCGCGCTCGACCAGTGGATGCGTCACCCGGCCTGCCCCGCAGCCCAGTTCGAGAATGCTCGCTCCGGCGGGCACCGCCGCCTCGATCACATCCGGTTCGTTCCCGGCGGACAGCCGCGCGTACAGCTCGACCGCGCAGCCGTCCGGTGCGATGGAGCCCGGCCCCGTCCCGGAATGTCCCTCACGTATCAGTTGTCCGCTCATACCCGGCCGAACGGATGGAAGTCCTGCCCCGTTCCCGGGCCGTCGCGGACGGTACCCCGTCAGCACCGCGGGTAGCGGTCGTCCGGCCACACCACCGGCTGCTCGAGCTCCATGCACAGATCGTCGGCAAGCTCCGTGATCACGGTCCTGCCCTGCGTCGAGGCGAGCCAGGAAGCCGGCAGCGTTACGTCCCCGTGGTGCGCGCCGAGCAGATTGCCGCAGACCGAGCCCGTGGAGTCGCTGTCGCCCGAGTGGTTGACGGAGAGCAGCAGCGCCTCGGCCACGTCGTCCGCTCCCGGCAGCACCAACGCGCAGTAGACAGCGATGGCGAGGGCCTCTTCGGCGACCCACCCCGCGCCCAGCGACTCCACCCGCTCGGCGGTCGGCCGGCCGTGGGCGGCCAGGTCGACCGCGGCACGCAGCGCGGCCGTCGTCTCCTCGTGACCGCGATGGCGGGCCAGCAGGTCCATGGCCCGCAGGACGGCGCCCGCCGGGGAGTCGCCCTCCAGCAGATGCGTGACGATCGCGGCGAGCGCTCCTGCCGCGTACGCCCCGGTGGGGTGGCCGTGGGTGATCTGCGCGCACCGGGCGGCCAGCTCGAAGCCCGTCGGCGCCTCCGCACCGAGCAGCCCGAAGGGGGCGGACCTCATCACCGTGCCGCAGCCCTTGGAGTGCGGATTGACGGGGCCCGGTACGTCGAGAGGCGCGCCGGGGCCGGGGACATGGCCGACCGCGAGCCCCGTCAGACAGGCGTTGCCGGGCGCCCGGCGCGCGTACAGCCAGGGGTGCTGCCTGAGCCATCCGGTCCGTACGGTGTCCTGCACGCCCCGCGTCGGCGGGGAGGGGTGGTTCTGGGTGTCGAGCCAGCGCAGATAGGCGTTGCGTACGAGGGTGGTCTCCGAGCCGCCGACGCCCTTCGACCTGGCCCTGGCATGGGCCCTGATCAGACCCTCGACCGTGAACAGCGTCATCTGGGTGTCGTCCGTGATCCGCCCGACGACCCCGTCCGCGTCCGCGACGGGCTCCCGCACGCCCTGCTCCCCGTAGGTGCGGCGGATGCCGCTGAGCGAGAGGAATTCGACCGGGTTCCCCAGCGCGTCCCCGATCGCACCGCCCAGCAGTGCGCCGCGCACCCGGGCCCGGCGGGCTACGACGTCACCCCACACGGCGTTTCCCCGGCCGGCGTTCCCCTGTCCTGTGGCGTCCACAGCCCGCTCCCCTCGTCCGTCCGGCATCGGTTTCCGTACACCGCACCGCGGGTTCATGCTGGGAGGAGAGGCGATGCCGATGCGTACCGGAAGTGAACCGTCCACCGCGCGCAGTCCCCTGCGGATGCGACTCTGGCTGAGTCTATGGGGCATGCTCTGGGCTGCCTTCGGCCTGATGGCGTTCGTGCTGACCGGACGCGTCGGCTGGGCGACGGCGTGCGGCGTGCTCCTCGCGGTGACGGTCACGGACCTCTGCGTCGTCGTCCACCACATCCGCCAGGGCGCGCACTACCAGCCGGGAAGGGACATTCCGCCGTACGAACCCGACCGCGGTGAGCAGGGCAGGTCACGTCACTGACAGCCGGTGCGGGGAAGGGCCGGAGGGCGGGGACCGGGTCAGGGGCGCTCGTCGAAGCGTGCTGCCTTCAGATACTCCGGCTTCGGATCGAGCGCTGCTGCCAGCCGGAAGTGGCGGGTTGCCTGCTCGGGACGGCCGGCGCGCTGGAAGGTGCGGGCCAGGGCGAAGTGCGCGAAGGCGTTGTCCGGCTCCCGCTCCAGGACGAGCTCGAATTCGAGCTCGGCCGGGCGGAGTTGGGCTGCGGCGAAGAAGGCACGGGCACGCAGCAGCCGGGCCGCCGTGTTCTCCGGATGGGCAGCTATCACCGAGTCGAGCAGTTTCACCGCGCCCCTCGGATCCCGGGCGGCGAGCAGCTGCTCCGCCGCGCGGAAGTCGATGACATGGGTCTCCGGGTTTCTCTCGGGCACGCCGACATCCTTCCCCTGGCTTGCGGCACTGCAACGTCCGCGGCATGTGAACATCCGGCCGAATCCTGGTATTCCGCGCCCGGCACGGGCTCAGCCTCCGGCGGCCCGCGCGGTCAGCTCCGACCAGACCGTGCGGACCTGCGGCTCCAGAGCCTCCAGCGGCCCGTCGTTGTCGACGACGAGATCGGCGACGGCCTTTCGCTCCTCGCGTGTTGCCTGCGCGGCCATCCGTGCGCGCGCGTCGGACTCCGTCATCCCGCGCAGCCGTACGAGCCGGTCGAGCTGCGTTTCGGGGGTGGCGTCCACGACGACGACCAGATCGTAGAGCGGGGCGAGGCCGTTCTCGGTGAGGAGGGGCACGTCGTGGACGACGACGGCGTCGGGTCCGGCCGCCCGCTCCAGCTCCGCGGACCGGGCGCCGACGAGGGGGTGGACGATGGCGTTCAGTGCGGCCAGGCGCTCGGGGTCGGCGAAGACCACCGTGCCGAGTGCCGGTCGGTCCAGTGCACCGTCCGGCGTGAGGATCCCGGGCCCGAAGGCCTCGATGACGGCCGCGAGCCCGGGTGTACCGGGCTCGACGACCTCACGCGCGATCCGGTCGGCGTCGATCAGTACGGCGCCGTAACTCACGAGCAGCCGTGACACTTCGCTCTTGCCGGCGCCGATCCCGCCGGTCAGGCCCACTTTCAGCATGCGCCGAGCCTAGAGGTGTCCCGCGAGCGGCCGGGAGCCGCCCTCAGGAGTCGCCTTCGCGCTCTGCCAGGAAACGTTCGAACTCGAGGCCGATCTCGTCCGCCGACGGCAGGTCCACCGGTTCCGCGACGAGATTGCCACGGGTTTCGGAGCCCGCCATCGCGTCGTACTGGTGCTCGAGCCCCTCGACGAGCGAGACGAGCTCCTCGTCGCCCTGGCCGATCTGCCGGTCGATCTCCGTCTGGGTACGGTGCGCCTCCGTACGCAGACTGTGCGCGACGCTCGGCAGGACCAGTCCGGTCGCCGCGGTGATCGCCTCGAGCGCGGTGAGCGCCGCATCCGGGTAGGACGACCGGGCGACGTAGTGCGGGACATGGGCGGCGACGCCGAGGACGTCGTGACCCGATTCCATCAACCGGTACTCGACGAGGGCCTCGGCGGAGCCGGGGACCTGCGCCTCGTCGAACGGGCTGCGGTGACCGGGCATGAGGTCGGTGCGGTTGCCGTGCGGGGTGATGCCGACCGGGCGGGTGTGCGGGACGCCCATCGGGATGCCGTGGAAGTTGACCGAGAGGCGGACACCGAGCCGCTCGACGATCTGCTCGACCGCGGCGGCGAACCGCTCCCACTCCACATCCGGCTCGGGGCCGGACAGCAGCAGGAACGGCGCGCCCGTCGCGTCCTGGACCACCCGCACGTCCAGCGTCGGCACCTCGAAGGCCGTCCAGCGGTCCCGCCGGAAGGTCAGCAGCGGGCGCCGCGCGCGGTAGTCCACGAGTCGGTCGTGGTCGAAGCGGGCCACGATCTGGTGCGGCAGTGTCTCGAGCAGGCCGTCGACGATCTGCTCGCCGGTCTCGCCCGCGTCGATGTATCCGTCGAAGTGGTAGAGCATGACCAGGCCGGCCGACTCCTGCGCGAGCGCCATGTCGACGACGTCCAGGCCCTTCGGCTCCCATTCGTACAAACTCTGCGGATCTGGCACGGTTACCGCTCCTCCTCGTGTTCCTCGACAAGAACACCCCGCACGGCACCGGCATTCCCGCCCGCACCCTTTCGCGGGTGGTTACGTCAGAACACGGCTGTGGAGCGCGGTGACCGCCTTCCGCGCGGAGGTGAAGGCCCCGTGCTGCCAGGCGTCCGTGTGGCTGAGGTAGTCGCCGGCGAAGTACACGTGTCCTGCGGCCTCGTTGAGCGGTGCGAACGCGGGAGCGTCGGGGCCCCCGGAGAGGGAGTGCCAGGCAGCCTCCACATAGGGGGTCTGGCGCCAGTGGTGGGAGAACGACGTGGCGAGTTCCGTGCGGTACTTCTCACCGTGGATCTTGACGCCCTGGGCGACGGCGCGCGCCTCACGCTCCCGCGGGGCGAGTGCGGCGTACGAGTCGGCCTGGGAGCCGTAGTTGTAGTACCCGATGACGAGCCCCCGGTCTCCGTTGTGACCGTAGGACGGGTACCAGATGTGGGACAGATCCAGATCCGTCTCCGTGATGCCGCCGTAGATCCGGTGGTCGCTCTCCCACCAGCGGCTGCGGTACTCCAGCCCGATCTTGCCGGCCGAGGACGGCTTGCACGCCTCCAGGGCGCTCTGGACGGCGGGACCGAGGTTGTGAGCCGTCTTGGCAAGGATGTTGGGCGGCAGTGCGGCGATGCAGTAGTCGGCGTCGATGGTCCGGGTGCGTCCCGACTGGGTGTAGGTGACGGTCACGCCGTGCGCCGTGTCGGTGATGTCGGTGACCGCTGCGCCCGTCCTGATCCGGCGCTCCCCTACGGCCCGGGTGAGTGCGGCCGGTATCCGGTCCATGCCACCGACCGGCTGGAACATCAGCATGGCCTGGTCGTACTCGAACTCGAAGGAGAAGTACCGCCCGACTCCGCTCGCGAACACCTCGGAAGCGGTGGGTACGGAGCCGAGCTCCTCGCCCGGGGTGCCGGCCGCCGCCGGGTCGACGCGGTAGCCGCGGCGGGGGCTTCCGGTGTAGTCGAGACTGTCGCCGATGTCCCCGAAGTCCTTGAGGAACTCCAGGAGCCGTTCCTGGTCCTCGACGGTGACCTGCCGGTCGAGGGCGCCCTTGTCCGTGGCCTTCGCGAGGAGTTCGGCGACGTAGCCGTACACGTCGGCCTTCGCGGTGCGGTAACGCACCGGGGCCTTCATGCCCGCCGTTTCGTTGTATATATAGGCATTGGCGTTCACGTTGGTGAACACCTCGACGGGTACGCCGAGTTCGCGGCAGTAGTCGAGGGTGACCATCCACTGCGGGATCCGGCCGGGGCCGGCATTCATGTACTGCCCGTCGTGGAATTTCGCGGTCTGATTGTTGCCGTAGGTGTCGGTGGTCGAATCCCCGCCGCGCACGGTGAAGTTACGACCGCCCGTGCGACCCCGGGCCTCCAGGACCGTACAGTCGTAGCCCGCCTTGCCCAGTTCGTATGCGGCGGCGAGACCGGCGATGCCTCCGCCGACCACGACGACTTTCGCCGCCGCCCGCCCCTTCAGGGTGAAGTCCCCTCTGCTCGGCGCCCGGAAGGCGGGTTCACGGCCTGCAGCCTGCGCGGTGGGCGCGAGACCGAGCGCCCCCATGGTGGCGAACATGGCGCCCGCGCCGCCCGTGATACCGACGTTGCGCAGGAAACTCCGACGGCTGGCACCGGCCGCCACGGGGGAAGTCTGCGAGATGCGAGAGGTGTTCGACGTGTATGTCATGTCCTGGCTCACCTTCGTTCCTGAGGTTGTCGGGATCTTGGCAAGCGCTTGTTACAGGCCGTCAGTTACTCGTGTATCCCGCATGTTTCTCTCCGTTCACCGCCCGTGCGGGCAATGGTCCAGACCTTGACATGGCCACATCTGATCCCTACCGTCACTGGGCAGCAGATTCAGAAACTCGCCCCATGTTCATGTACGAGAACATGGTGGAACGTCTGAACCCTTCGACGGGAAGGCACCCCCATGCGCACCCGCACACTGCTCCCCACCCTGCTGGCCACCGTGCTCGCCACCGGCGGCCTGTCCCTCGCCCTCGCCGGCAGCGCGGCGGCCGAGGCGGTCATCGACGTGAGCACAACGGCCCAGCTCAAGGCGGCGCTCTCCGCCGCAGCCCCCGGCGATACGATCCGGCTCGCAGACGGCACGTACACGGGCAACTTCAAGGCGACCGTCCCCGCCACCTCCTCCGCCCGGATCACCCTCACGGGCTCCGACAAGGCGGTCCTCACGGCCGGCGGCGGCTACGGACTGCACCTCAACGGCGCTTCCTACTGGACCGTGCGGGGCATCACCGTCACCGGCGGCCAGAAAGGGATCATGGCGGACGCCGCCAGTGGTGTCGTCATCGACGGCGTGACCGTGTACGACCTCGACATGGAAGGCGTCCACTTCCGTAAGTCCAGCAAGGACGGCGTCATCAAGAACTCCCGGATCTACGACACGGGGCACGACGGGCGCGGCATGGGCGAGGGCGTGTACGTCGGGTCCGCGGGCGACCTCTCCGACCGCAGTGACGCGGTCCAGATCCTCAACAACACCATCGGACCCGGCGTCGGCGGAGAGAACATCGACATCAAGGAAGGCACGACCGGGGCGCAGATCATCGGCAACACCTTCGACGGCAGCGGGCTGACCGGCGCCAACTACGACGACTCCTGGGTCGACGTGAAGGGGAACGACGTCCTGGTCGAGGACAACAAGGGTTCCCGCACGACGAACAACGGATACGAGACGCACAGCCAGCAGACCGGCTGGGGCTGCGGCACGGTGTTCCGCAACAACGCCTCGGACCTGACCGGCACCAGCGGCGACAAGCAGCTCGCCATCAACGTCACCAACCAGAGCTCCACCTGCCGCACGACCGTCCACAGCAGCAACACGGTCACCGGCGGCAAGGGACTGACGAACATCGCCGTCACGCCGTAGGACAACCCTGCTGCGGGACAGGCGCTGGAAGCATCGGGTTCGCAGAATCGTGTTCGCAGATACGAGTAAGGCCCGCCCCCCGAAGGGAGCGGGCCTTACCGACAAGCTCTACAGCTCTACAGCCGATGAGCGACTGGGGTCAGAGCGTCAGCTCTGGCCACCGGCCAGCTTCTCGCGCAGGGCAGCCAGTGCCTCGTCCGACGCCAGGGCGCCGGAGGTGTCATCGGACTCCGAGGAGTACGAGCCGCCGCCACCGCTGCCGCCGGAGGCAGCCGGGGCGCCGGCGGCCGGGGCAGCAGCGCCCTCGGCAGCGGCGGCCTCGTCGGCCTCGCGGGACTTGATGACCTGGGCCTGGTGCTGCTCGAAGCGCGTCTGCGCCTCGGCGTACTGGGTCTCCCAGACCTCGCGCTGAGCCTCGAAGCCCTCGAGCCAGTCGTTGGTCTCGGGGTCGAAGCCCTCGGGGTAGATGTAGTTGCCCTGGTCGTCGTACGACGCGGCCATGCCGTACAGCGTCGGGTCGAACTCGACCGAAGCCGGGTCGCCACCGAAGGCCTCGTTGGCCTGCTTCAGCGAGAGGCTGATGCGACGACGCTCGAGGTCGATGTCGATGACCTTGACGAAGATCTCGTCGTTGACCTGGACGACCTGCTCCGGGATCTCCACGTGGCGCTCGGCCAGCTCGGAGATGTGGACCAGGCCCTCGATGCCCTCGTCGACGCGCACGAACGCACCGAACGGAACGAGCTTGGTGACCTTACCGGGAACAACCTGCCCGATCTGGTGCGTGCGGGCGAACTGCTGCCACGGGTCTTCCTGCGTCGCCTTGAGCGACAGGGAGACGCGCTCGCGGTCCATGTCGACGTCGAGAACCTCGACGGTGACTTCCTGGCCGACCTCGACAACCTCGGAGGGGTGGTCGATGTGCTTCCAGGAGAGCTCCGAGACGTGCACGAGACCGTCGACGCCACCCAGGTCCACGAAGGCACCGAAGTTGACGATCGAGGAGACGACGCCGGAGCGGACCTGACCCTTCTGCAGGGTCGTGAGGAACGTCTGGCGCACCTCGGACTGGGTCTGCTCGAGCCAGGCGCGGCGGGACAGGACCACGTTGTTGCGGTTCTTGTCCAGCTCGATGATCTTGGCCTCGAGCTCCTTGCCCACGTAGGGCTGGAGGTCGCGGACACGACGCATCTCGACGAGGGAAGCCGGCAGGAAGCCACGGAGGCCGATGTCGAGGATGAGACCACCCTTGACGACCTCGATGACGGTACCGGTGACGATGCCGTCTTCTTCCTTGATCTTCTCGATGGTGCCCCAGGCACGCTCGTACTGAGCGCGCTTCTTCGAGAGGATCAGGCGGCCTTCCTTGTCCTCCTTCTGGAGAACCAGGGCCTCGATCTCGTCGCCGACCTTGACGACCTCGTTCGGGTCGACGTCGTGCTTGATCGAGAGCTCGCGGCTCGGGATGACGCCTTCGGTCTTGTAACCGATGTCGAGGAGAACCTCGTCCCGGTCAACCTTGACGATGATGCCGTCAACGATGTCGCCATCGTTGAAGTACTTGATCGTCGCGTCGATCGCCGCGAGGAACGCGTCCGCGTCGCCGATGTCGTTGACCGCAACCTGCGGAGTGGTGGCGGTGGTCTCGGTGCTGCTCGTCATGTGGGAAAGGGCTCCGGTACGGACAGAGAGTCGAAGTTACTGCTACGCCGAAAGCCCGTATCGCCTCTGAAGAAGCCGGACAGCCTTGAAAGCACCCCACCGGATTCCGGTAGGCGCCTCGACAACCGAGGGGACATACAACAGACGCGAGCGCGGCCTGCTAGGTCTGAAGCGCGCAGGCTCGCGACGCAACTTGTAGCATACGGGGGCAGCCGGAAGCGGTCAATGCGCGAAGGCGCACACGCGGGGCACAACACCCCATTCCCGGCACAACTCATGTTGTCCGAGGCCACATCGGCCAGGACACGGTTCCGCACGCACGCGGCCGTATTCACCCGTACAGCCCGGGTGGGCACCGTGTGCGGCGGGTGAAGGCAAACTACAACGACGGGCACGATGAGCCAAGAGATCCACGGGTCCGATCCTGAAGCGACTCGCCGGGAGGCCGGGGAATCGGAGAGCAGCCGGGCAAGTCGCGGCTGGTGGGACCGGAACGCCGACGAGTACCAGAGCGACCACGGGGCCTTCCTGGGGGACGACCGCTTCATCTGGGGTCCGGAGGGGCTCGACGAGGCCGAGGCGGGCCTGCTGGGCCCCGCACCCCGGCTGAAGGGCCTGGACGTCCTGGAGATCGGTGCCGGCGCGGCCCAGTGCTCACGCTGGCTGGCCGCCCAGGGCGCCCGCCCGGTGGCCCTGGACCTCTCCCACCGCCAGCTCCAGCACGCGCTGCGCATCGGCGACGACGTCCCGCTCGTGGAGGCCGATGCGGGCAGGCTCCCGTTCCGGGACGGCTCCTTCGACCTGGCCTGTTCCGCCTACGGGGCGGTGCCCTTCGTCGCCGACCCCGTACAGGTGTTCCGTGAGGTCCACCGGGTACTGAGGCCCGGGGGCCGCTGGGTCTTCTCGGTGACGCACCCCGTCCGCTGGGCGTTTCCCGACGAGCCGGGTCCGGAGGGGCTCTCGGTCGCCGCCTCCTACTTCGACCGTGTCCCGTACGTGGAGCAGGACGAGCAGGGCAACGCCGTCTACGTGGAGCACCACAGGACGCTCGGTGACCGGGTGCGCGATGTGGTGGCGGGCGGCTTCCGGCTGACCGACCTGGTGGAGCCCGAGTGGCCCGCCTGGAACAACCAGGAGTGGGGCGGCTGGTCCCCCCTGCGCGGCCACCTCATCCCCGGGACCGCGATCTTCGTGTGCGAGCGGGACCGCCGGACCTGGTGACGGGCCGGCGTACGAGACTGGGGGCGTGATCCGTACCGACGCCCTCGGCCAGTTGCCCGTACGCACCGCTGTGCCCGCTCTGGAGCGAGCACTCGACGACCGGGGGGTCGCGGTGCTCTGCGCACCGCCCGGGACCGGCAAGACGACCCTTGTACCCCTGGTCCTCGCCGGCCTCACCGGTGGCGGTCCGGTCCGCCGGGTGGTGGTGGCCGAGCCGCGGCGGATCGCGGCCCGGGCGGCGGCACGGCGGATGGCCTGGCTGATCGGCGAGCAGCCGGGCGGCCGGGTCGGCTTCACCGTGCGCGGTGAGCGGGTGGTGGGGCGCGA
Source organism: Streptomyces sp. NPDC060035 (assembly GCF_042736635.1). Taxonomy (NCBI): domain Bacteria; kingdom Bacillati; phylum Actinomycetota; class Actinomycetes; order Kitasatosporales; family Streptomycetaceae; genus Streptomyces; species Streptomyces sp. NPDC060035. The sequence goes on along the minus strand of NZ_JBHWVO010000012.1, from coordinate 180,538 downwards.
CACGGTGGTCGAGGTCGTGACCACCGGGGTGCTGCTCCAGCGGCTGCAGCGCGACCAGGAGCTGGCCGGGGTCGATGTCGTGATCATCGACGAGTGCCACGAGCGCCATCTGGACGCGGACACGGTCGCCGCGTTCCTCCTCGACGTGCGGGAGGCGATCAGGCCCGACCTGCGTCTGGTCGCGGCGTCGGCGACGACGGACGCGGAGGGCTGGGCCCGCCTGCTGGGCGGCGCTCCCGTGGTCGAGGCGCAGGGTGTGTCCCATCCGGTCGAGGTGGTGTGGGCGCCGCCGGCGGGCTCCGTGCGCCCGCCGCACGGGATGAGGGTCGATCCGGCGCTGCTGACGCACGTGGCCGCCGTGGTGCGCCGGGCGCTCGCCGAGCGTGACGGCGATGTGCTGTGTTTCCTCCCCGGGGTCGGGGAGATCGGCCGGGTGGCCGGGCAGCTCGCGGGAGCGGCCGCCGAGGTGCTCCAGGTGCACGGGCGGGCCCCCGCGGCCGTGCAGGACGCGGTGCTGGCCGGGTCGTCGCAAGGGCGCCGGGTGGTGCTCGCGACGTCCGTGGCGGAGTCGTCGCTGACGGTGCCGGGGGTGCGGGTCGTCGTGGACTCCGGGCTGGCCAGGGAGCCGCGTACCGACCATGCGCGGGGTCTGAGCGCGCTCACCACCGTGCGGGCGTCCCAGGCGGCCGGACGGCAGCGCGCGGGCCGGGCGGGGCGCGAGGCGCCCGGCGCGGTGTACCGCTGTTGGGAGCAGGCCGAGGACGGGCGGCTTGCCCGGTTCCCGTCCCCGGAGATCAAGGTGGCCGATCTGGCCGCGTTCGCGCTGCAGGCGGCGTGCTGGGGCGATCCGGACGCCTCGGGGCTCGCCCTGCTGGATCCGCCGCCGGCCGGGGCGATGGGTGCGGCACGGGAGGTGCTGACGGCGGTGGGCGCGGTGGACGCGTCGGGGCGGGTGACGGACCGGGGTGTGCGGATGTCCCGTCTGGGACTGCATCCGCGTCTGGCGCGGGCCCTCCTGGACGGTGCGGACGAGGTGGGCGGGCGCCGGGCCGCGGAGGTCGTGGCGCTGCTGAGCGAGGAACCGCCGCGGGAGTACGGGGACGATCTGGCGGCCGCACTGCGTACCGCTCGGCGGGGCGGGGACGGCTATGCGGCGCGCTGGCGGCAGGAGGTGCGGCGGCTGTCGTCCTCGCTCGGCAAGGCCGGCAGCGGGGGTCCGGGCTCGGACGACGCGGCCGCAGGGCTGGTGGCGGCGCTGGCCTTCCCGGAGCGGGTGGCGCGGGCCCGGGGTGAGGGCGCGTTCCTGATGGCGTCGGGGACCGGGGCGGAGCTCCGGGACGGCTCGCGGCTGCGCAGCGCACCGTGGCTGGCCGTCGCGGTCGCCGACCGTCCCGCGCACGCGGCGTCCGCCCGGGTGCGGCTGGCGGCGGTCGTCGACGAGGACACGGCGCGGCTGGCGGCCGGGCATCTGCGGTTCTCCGGCGAGGAGGTCCGCTGGGTCGACGGGGATGTGGTGGCCCGTTCCGTGGAGCGGCTCGGGGCCATCGAGCTGTCGGTGCGCGCGCTGAAGCAGCCGGCGCCCGACCTGGTGCGGGGGGCGCTGCTGGACGGTCTGCGGCGCGAGGGCACCGGGCTGCTGCGGTGGACCCGCGACAGCGAGCAGCTGCGGCTGCGGCTCGCGTTCCTGTACCGGGAGCTGGGGGCTCCGTGGCCCGATGTGTCGGACGGCGCGCTGCTGTCGCGTACCGGGGAGTGGCTGGAGCCCGAGCTGTCGCGGGCGCGGCGCCGCTCCGATCTGGCGCGGATCGACGCCGGGCAGGCGGTGCGGCGGCTGCTGCCGTGGGCGACGGGCGATGCCGCCCGGCTGGATGCGCTGGCCCCGGAGCGGATCGAGGTGCCGAGCGGTTCGAGGATCAGGGTGGAGTACGGCGGTGAGCAGCCCGTCCTCGCGGTGAAGCTCCAGGAGCTGTTCGGGCTGCGGGAGACGCCTCGGGTGGCCGGGGTGCCCGTCCTGGTCCATCTGCTCTCCCCCGCCGGACGGCCTGCGGCGGTGACGGCCGATCTGGCGTCGTTCTGGCGGGAGGGCTACAAGGCGGTACGGGCCGAGCTGCGCGGCCGGTATCCGAAGCACCCGTGGCCCGAGGACCCGACGACGGTGGAGGCGACGCGCTTCACCTCGGCGCGGCTGCGGCGCGATTGAGGTCCGGTACTGCGCAGCAGACCCCCTGCCGCAGTGCGGCAGGGGGTCTGCTGTGTCGGCGGTACGGGTCAGGCGGCGGGCGCCGCGACCGTGAGCTCGACGACGAGCGTAGCGCCGCTCTCGGTGGTGAGACGCAGCAAGAAGGTGCCCGCGGTGTCGTCGGCGAAGATCTTCGGGAGCTTCAGGACTCCGTCGGCGTCGGCCTTCAGGTCCGTCAGGGTCCTGACCGCGTTGCCGTCCGCGTCCTTGAAGAAGGGCCCCTTGTCGTTCTCGGCGGGCGTCTCGCCGCCGGTGATCATCGTGGCTGTGACGGCGGTGCCGGCCACTCCGATGCCCTTGTACGTCGCCTTGACCTCGAGGGTGTCGGCGAACTCGGCGCCGGGGGCGGCCGTCAGGGCCTTCTCTTCGGTCCGGGCGATCGTGTCGGCCTGCCGGGCGGCGACGGCCGCCGCGTAGGCAAGGGTGAGCGGCTTGATGGTGCCCGCCAGGGCCGTCACCTTGAACTCGCCCGTCTTCTCACCCGCGTTGAGGACGGGGGCGGTGACGGTGCCGTCCGACGCGGTGGGCAGCGTGACCGTGCTCCGCCCGCCGGAGAAGCGGGCGTCGGTGTCGCCGGTGATCGTGAAGGTGACCGAGGCCTTGGCGAGCGGCGTGCCGAGCGTGTTCCTGGCCCGCACCTTGATGCGCTCGGCGAACGCCTCGCCCGCCGTGGCGGCGAGGGGGCCGGTGCCCGCGTTCTCGATGCTGCCCAGCGTCCGGGACGGCGTGGGAGTGGGTGCCGGCTTGGGGGGCGGCGTCGGCGACGGGCTGGGGGAACCGCTGCCGCCCGGCTCGGGCGGCGTCGGCGAGGGGCTCGGAGTCGCACCGCTGCCGGGCGAACCGGACGGGGGCGGGGTGGGGTTCGGCGACGAGCCGGAACCGGAGCCCGAGCCGGAACCGGAGCCGCTGCTGGTACCCGAGGGGAGAACACCCGTGCCGTCCGGGACCTCATGGGTGCCGCGCTTGTAGAACTCGAACCAGGAGCGCACCGTCCGCAGGTACTCCCGCGAGTGGTTGTAGCTCAGCACCGCCCGGTCGAGGTCCGCCGCGACGGCCAGATCGCGGGAGCCCGCACAGAGGTAGTGCCCGGCGGCCAGCGCCGCGTCGTAGATGTTGTTGGGGTCCTTGCGTCCGTCGCCGTTTCCGTCCTGGCCCCAGGTGGCCCAGGTCTGCGGGATGAACTGCATCGGGCCGACCGCGCGGTCGTGGGTCGAGTCCCCGTCGTACGCCCCGCCGTCGGTGTCCTTGATCAGCGCGAAGCCCTGGCCGTTGAGGGCCGGGCCGAGGATCGGGGAGAACGTGGTGCCGTTGGCGTCGACCTTGCCGCCGCGGGCCTGGCCGGACTCGACCTTGCCGATCGCCGCGAGGAGTTGCCAGGGCAGTCGGCAGGCCGCGTCGGTGCTCGCGAGGTCCTGCTGGGCCTTCTTGTACGCCGCCAGGATCGAGGCCGGTATGCCCGCTTCCGCACTGCCTGTGACCGGTAGATTGACGGACGAACCGGGCTTGTTGGGCGTGTTGAGCGGCGGCAGGTCCGTGTAGTACGGCGAGTTGCCGGTGGCCGCGCTGTCGCCGGGCGACGTGGAACCGGATGCTGCCGGGTCGCCACTGCCCCCGGCAAGTGGTGCGCCGGGGGCCTGCGAAGCGGAGAGAGCTGCCACAGCGACTGCAGCCACCGCAGTGGTGGTGGCCCCCCTGCGCAGCCGTCGGCCGAATTGCGCTGCCATACGTTCTGGTCCCTCCCCGTCGACGGCTGTTCGCGCTCCCCAGCGCGAGGACTCAGGCGACCCTACGGCAACTTGTGCGGCCCGAACACTGGCACATGACCGGTTCTTACTGATTTTTCACGAAGCTGTCAGCGCCTTGCACGACAGGTTCGGGCAGGTGATGAGGGCTCACGCATACTTGCCGTCATGCCGTTCACGCTCAGCCACGCCGCAGCCGTACTGCCGGGCATCCGCCGGTCCGGGACGGGCCGCGGTCCGCTGGTCGCCTCCGCGCTCGTCGCGGGTTCGTTCGCACCCGATATGACCTACTTCGCGGACACCGTCATCCCCGGGGCGATGGAATTCGGCGCAGTCACACACGCGGTGTGGGGTGTGTTCACGGTGGACGTGGTCATCGCCACGGTCCTGGTGGCGCTCTGGCTGCTGCTGCGCGAACCGCTCGTCGCGCTCATTCCCGCCGCGTGGCAGGGGCGTGTGCACACCTTCGTACGGGGCCGGCGGCGGGAACCCGGCGCGGTTCCGGCCCTGCCCGAAGCCATGTGGTTCGTCCTGTCCGCGGCCATCGGCGCGGGCACCCATGTCGTATGGGACGCCTTCACCCATCACGACCGGTGGGGCACAGAGCTGGTTCCCGCGCTCGGCCGCAGCATCGGCGGCTTCCCGGTGTTCCAGCTCGTCCAGTACGGGAGTTCGGCCGTGGCCCTGACGGTCCTGGCCTGGTTCATGTACACGGGCATGCGGCGGACCGGGCCGACGCCGGCCCCGGAGTCCGTACCGGTACTCGGCCGGGCGGAGCGCCGGTGGGCGTGCCTCCTGCTCGCCCTGTGCGTACTGCTCGGCATTGTCCACCGATGTGCCCGCTGGTACGCGTACTTCGGGCACATCAGCACACCGCTCGACATCATCCCGACCGCGTGCTTCGGGGCCGGGGCAGGTCTGGCGGTCGGACTCGTGCTGTACGGGGCGTGGATGCGGCTGCGGAAACCGCGCGGCCCCCGGCCGCCGGACAGGCCCGGTGCACGGACCCGTCCGGCGAACGAGGATGCCGTCTGAGGGCCCGCCCCTTCGACGGGGCCCTGCAGGCGGCAGCCGTGTCAGTGCGCGGCCGATTCCCAGTCCGCGCCCACACCGACCGAGACGTCCAGCGGGGCACGCAGCTCCACCGCCGTCGACATCTCGCGGCGCAGGATCTCCTCGACCTGCTCGCGCTCCCCCGGAGCGATCTCCAGAACGATTTCGTCATGGACCTGCAGCAGCATCCGTGACGTCAGCTTCGCCTCGGTCAGCGCCCGGTCCACCTGCAGCATCGCGACCTTGACGATGTCGGCGGCCGTGCCCTGGATCGGTGCGTTGAGCGCCATCCGCTCCGCCATTTCGCGCCGCTGGCGGTTGTCGCTGGTCAGGTCGGGGAGGTAGCGGCGGCGGCCGAAGACCGTCTCCGTGTACCCGGTGGACCTGGCCTCCTCCACGACGCGGTGCAGATAGTCACGGACCCCGCCGAACCGCTCGAAGTAGGTGTCCATCAGCCCGCGTGCCTCACCGGCCTCGATGTTCAGCTGCTGGGAGAGGCCGAACGCGGAGAGCCCGTAGGCCAGTCCGTACGACATCGCCTTGATCTTGCGGCGCATCTCCGCGTCGACGGCGGACTTGTCGACGCCGAAGACCTGCGAGGCGACCGTGGTGTGCAGGTCCTCGCCGGAGGCGAAGGCCTCGATCAGACCGGCGTCCTCGGAGAGGTGCGCCATCACCCGCAGCTCGATCTGGCTGTAGTCGGCCGTCATCAGCGTCTCGAAGCCCTCACCGACGACGAAGCCCCGGCGAATGGCCCGCCCCTCGTCCGTACGGACCGGGATGTTCTGCAGGTTCGGGTCGGTGGACGAGAGCCGCCCCGTCGCCGCGACCGTCTGGTTGAACGTGGTGTGGATACGGCCGTCCGCACCGACTGTCTTGACCAGACCCTCGACCGTGACCCGCAGCTTCGCCTGCTCACGGTGGCGCAGCATGATGACCGGCAGCTCGTGCTCGGTCTGCGCGGCCAGCCACGCCAGCGCGTCGGCGTCCGTCGTGTAACCCGTCTTCGTCTTCTTCGTCCTGGGCAGCGCCAGCTCACCGAAGAGAACTTCCTGGAGCTGCTTGGGCGACCCGAGGTTGAACTCGCGGCCCACCGCGGCGTGCGCCTCCTTCACCGCCTGCTGCACAGCGCCCGCGAACTGCTGCTCCATGCCTTCCAGATGGGTGCGGTCGGCGGCGATGCCGTGCCGCTCCAGCCGGGCCAGCAGGATCGAGGTGGGCAGCTCCATGTCGTGCAGCAGACCGGTGGCGCCGACCTCACCCAGCCGGACCGTGAACGCTTCGCCCAGGTCCAGGACCGCGCGGGCCTGCGCCATCAGGGCGTCGGCCTCGGCCCGGTCGTCCGCGCCGAACGCCAGCTGCCCGTCCGAGGACGCGGCGGGCGCCAGCTCACGGCCGAGGTACTCCACGGACAGGGCGTCCAGGGCGAAGGAACGGCGGCCCGGCTTGACCAGGTACGCGGCGAGCGCGGTGTCCATGGCGACACCCTCGATCTGCCAGCCGTGCTCGGGAAAGACCCGCATGGCGCTCTTCGCGTTGTGCAGGACCTTGGGCCGCTGCGGGTCCGCGACCCAGGCGGCGAACGCCTGCTCGTCGGCCTCGTCCAGCTGCGTCGGGTCGAGCCAGGCGGCGGCGCCGTCGGCAGCGGCCAGCGCGATCTCGGTCACGCTGCCGGTGCCCAGCGCCCAGGTGTCGACCGTGACGACGCCGAGCGGCTGCCCGCCGTGCGCCGCGAGCCACGACGCCACCTCACCGGAACCCAGCACCGAGCCGTCCAGCTCGACACCGGCCGCGGGCTCGGGCGCCTCGGCCTCCCCCGTGGCACCGGGGTCGACGGCCAGCAGCCGCTCGCGCAGGCTCGGGTTACGGATCTCCAGGACATCGAGCACCCCGGTGACCGCCGTGCGGTCGTACGGTGCCCGCTCGAGCTCCTGCGGGGTCTTCGGCAGCGCCACGTCCCGGACCATCTCGGTCAGCCGCCGGTTCATACGGACAGCGTCCAGATGGTCCCGGAAATTCTGCCCCGCCTTGCCCTTGACCTCCTCGGCACGCGCCACCAGATCCTCGAACGAACCGAACTGGTTGATCCACTTCGCGGCGGTCTTCTCGCCGACACCCGGGATGCCCGGCAGATTGTCCGACGGGTCGCCACGCAGCGCCGCGAAGTCCGGATACTGCCGCGGCGTGAGCCCGTACTTCTCCTCGACCTTCGCCGGGGTGAAGCGCGTCAGCTCGGAGACACCCTTGGTGGGGTACAGCACCGTGACGTTGTCCGTGATCAGCTGGAAGGAGTCCCGGTCACCGGTGACGATCAGCACCTCGAAGCCGGCCGCCTCGGCCTGCGTGGCCAGCGTCGCGATCACGTCGTCCGCCTCGAAGCCGTCGACCGCGAACCGGTCCGCGTGCATCGCGTCCAGCAGCTCACCGATCAGCTCGACCTGCCCCTTGAACTCGTCGGGGGTCTTGGAACGGTTCGCCTTGTACTCCGGGAACTCCTGCGAACGCCACGTCTTGCGGGACACGTCGAACGCCACCGCGAAGTGCGTGGGCGCCTCGTCGCGCAGCGTGTTCGCCAGCATCGACGCGAAGCCGTACACGGCGTTCGTCGGCTGCCCCGTACCGGTCGTGAAATTCTCCGCGGGCAGCGCAAAGAACGCCCGGTACGCCAGGGAGTGCCCGTCCATCAGGAGCAGGCGCGGTCGGTTGTCTGCCGTCTTCTTCGATGCCGTCTCAGCCACGCCCCCGATCCTGCCACGGACCACCGACAATGCGGACCGGCCGCCGCTCGTCCCCCGGTCGAGCACGGCTCGGGCGCACCCGTACCACGCGTCCCGCACAGGACCGCAGCACCCGGCCTCCCTCCGGACGCGACGGCAGCCGTGCGTGACAGGATCGAAGGCAGTCACATCACCCACAGGGAAAACGTGACAGGACGCCACGACGCGTACGGACGTATCGCGGGTTCGCAAGCGCTCGAAGGGGAGCACCATGGCCACCAAGCCCCCGACCGGTGACCCGGTCCAGGACGCGCCGCAGGTCGAAGCGGTCCAGCACGCCGCCGCGGGAATGACCGCCGTCGCCCACAGCCTGCTGATCGCCCAGCAGCAGATGGGGGTGCGACGCACCGCGCAGACCCTCCTCAAGGTCAACCAGAAGGACGGCTTCGACTGCCCCGGCTGCGCCTGGCCCGAGGGCGACAAGCGGCACACCGCCGAGTTCTGCGAGAACGGTGCCAAGGCCGTCGCCGAGGAAGCGACCCTGCGCCGCGTCACCCCCGACTTCTTCGCCGCACACCCCGTCGCCGACCTGGCCACCCGCAGCGGCTACTGGCTCGGCCAGCAGGGCCGCATCACGCAACCCATGTATCTGCCCGCCGGCGCCGACCGGTACGAGGCCGTGACCTGGGAACGCGCCTTCCAGGTCCTCGCCGAGGAACTCACCGCGCTCGGCTCCCCCGACGAGGCGCTCTTCTACACCTCCGGCCGCACCAGCAACGAAGCGGCGTTCCTGCTCCAGCTCTTCGCCCGCGAGTTCGGCACCAACAACCTGCCGGACTGCTCCAACATGTGCCACGAGTCGTCCGGATCCGCACTCACCGAGACCATCGGCGTCGGCAAGGGCAGCGTCAGCCTGGAGGACCTCCACCACGCCGACCTGATCATCGTCGCGGGGCAGAACCCGGGCACCAACCACCCCCGGATGCTCTCCGCCCTGGAGCAGGCCAAGGCCTCCGGAGCGAAGATCATCTCGGTGAACCCGCTGCCCGAGGCGGGCATGGAACGGTTCAAGAACCCGCAGACCGCCCGCGGCATGATCAAGGGCGCAGCCCTCAACGACCTCTTCCTGCAGATCCGCATCGGCGGCGACCAGGCCCTCTTCCGGCTGCTCAACAAGATGATCCTCGACACCGAAGGAGCCGTCGACACCGACTTCGTCGCCGGACACACCCATGGATACGAGGAGTTCGCCGAAGCGGCCCGCGCCGCGGACTGGGCGCAGACACTCACCGCCACCGGCCTGGACCGCGCCGATATCGAAGAGGCGCTCGCCATGGTCCTCGCCTCGAAGCGCACCATCGTCTGCTGGGCCATGGGCCTGACCCAGCACAAGCACTCCGTGCCGACCATCCGGGAAGTCGTCAACTTCCTCCTGCTGCGGGGCAACATCGGCAGGCCCGGCGCCGGCGTCTGCCCCGTGCGCGGCCACTCCAACGTCCAGGGCGACCGCACCATGGGCATCTTCGAACGGCCCTCGACCGCCTTCCTGGACGCCCTGGACAAGGAATTCGCCATCACTTCGCCGCGCCACCACGGCTACGACGTCGTACGGTCCATCCAGGCGCTGCGCGACGGCGACGCCAAGGTCTTCTTCGCCATGGGCGGCAACTTCGTCGCCGCGACACCGGACACCACCGTCACCGAAGCGGCGATGCGCCGCGCACGGCTCACCGTGCACGTGTCGACCAAGCTCAACCGCTCCCACGCCGTGACCGGCACCCGCGCCCTGATCCTGCCCACACTGGGCCGCACCGACAAGGACATCCAGGCCGGGCAGAAGCAGTTCGTCACCGTCGAGGACTCCATGGGCCTGGTCCACTCCTCCCGCGGCAACCTCACCCCCGCGAGCCCCCACCTGCTCTCCGAACCGGCGATCGTCGCCCGGCTCGCCCGCGCCGTCCTCGGCCCCGCCTCCACGACGCCCTGGGAGGAGTTCGAGAAGGACTACGGGACGATCCGGGACCGCATCTCACGCGTCGTACCCGGCTTCGAGGACTTCAACGCCCGCGTCGCACACCCGGGCGGCTTCGCCCTCCCCCACGCCCCCCGCGACGAACGCCGCTTCCCCACCGCCACCGGCAAGGCCAACTTCACCGCCGCGCCCGTCGAATACCCCGAGCTCCCCGAAGGCAGGCTGCTGCTGCAGACCCTGCGCTCCCACGACCAGTACAACACCACGATCTACGGCCTCGACGACCGCTACCGCGGCATCAAGGGCGGCAGGCGCATCGTGATGGTCAACCCCGAGGACGCCCGCACGCTGGGGCTCGCCGACGGCTCGTACACCGACCTCGTCAGCGAGTGGAAGGACGGCACCGAGCGCCGCGCACCGGGCTTCCGTGTCGTCCACTACCCGACCGCACGCGGCTGCGCCGCCGCGTACTACCCCGAGACCAACGTGCTCGTCCCGCTCGATGCCACCGCCGACACCAGCAACACCCCGGCCAGCAAGTCCGTCGTCATCCGCTTCGAGAAAGCCTGATCCCACCGCGGCTAAGCGTTCGCTCAGCCGTCTGGTAAGAACAGTGCACACAGCAACGAACGACCGCAGACGAACGGAGCCGGACCCCATGGGCGAGCACACCGCACCCACGTTCCCCCAGGAGATCATCGACGAGTACGCGGCACTCGGCGTCGACCTACCCGCACTCTTCTCCGCCGGACACCTCGGCGAGCGCATGGGCGTGCAGATCATCGAGGCCTCCGCCGAGCGCGTCGTGGGCACCATGCCCGTCGAAGGCAACACCCAGCCCTACGGGCTGCTCCACGGCGGCGCCTCCGCCGTCCTCGCCGAGACGCTCGGCTCCATCGGCACCATGCTCCACGGCGGCGCCACCAAGATCGCCGTCGGCGTCGACCTGAACTGCACCCACCACCGCGGGGTCCGCAACGGCCTCGTCACGGGCGTCGCCACCCCCGTACACCGTGGCCGGTCCACGGCCACGTACGAGATCGTCATCACTGACGAGCAGGACAAGCGGGTCTGCACGGCCCGCCTCACCTGCCTGCTCCGCGACGTACCGCGCCCCGCGGCCGACTGAACCACCTGCCCCAACACCCCCTGCCCGGCCCGGAGAACGCACCGCATTCCGGACCGGGCAGACCCATATCCGGGGAGGGAGACGAATGTTGACCGACACTCTCGGTCAACACCCTTGACCACGGCGCACGTTCCATGAGCCACTTCAGCAGCGCGGCGATCACCGCAGCGAATCGAACGCATCACCCAGATGTAACACTGCGTAACAAGTGTGCAATACACGAAAAAGACCGCGCGCCGCGCCCCCATCTCGGAGGGACAGCCTCGCCGCGCCCCTTGCGCCCCGGTTCGTGCGACAGCACCAAGATCGCCTCAAGCGCCTTAGCAGAGCTGCACGTTCTCAGCATGCGGTCATTTCACAAGCCGTAAATGTCCACACTGCGCCCACCAACCCTTCCCCATGGCATAACAAGACAGTCACATCATCAGCGGACTTGTCCCGCACCCCCTCACCTGCCCTTAGAGTCACGGCCAGTCACCGCGCCGCCGGGCGCGTCGCTGCACGGCCCTGTATCGACCAGTACGGCCCGGCGAATCCACGGCACCTCATGCAGAGGAGGCCGCGCCAGGGAAAGGACCTTTCGTGCGACACCGTTCTTTGATCATCCTCACCACAGTGCTCACCACCGGTGCACTCACCCTCACCGCCTGCGGATCGCGCGACGACAGCGGCAAGAACGACGGCAGCGGCAGCAAGACCACCGTCGTCATCGGCGTCGACGCCCCGCTGACCGGCTCCCTCTCCGCACTCGGCCAGGGCATCAAGAACTCCGTTGACCTCGCCGCCAAGACGGCGAACAAGAACAACGAAGTCCCGGGCATCGAGTTCAAGATCGAAGCCCTCGACGACCAGGCCGTGCCCGCCTCCGGAAAGGCCAACGCAGCCAAGCTCGTCGGCAACAAGGACGTCATCGGAGCCGTCGGCCCGCTGAACTCCGGCGTCGCCCAGTCGATGCAGGGCGACTTCGACAAGGCCGGCCTCGTCCAGGTCTCCCCCGCCAACACCAACCCGGCCCTCAGCCAGGGTGACAACTGGGGCAAGGGCGACTTCAAGCGCCCCTTCGCGACGTACTTCCGCACCTGCGCCACCGACGTCGTCCAGGGCAAGTTCGCCGCCCAGTACCTGTACAACGACGCCAAGAAGAAGAAGGTCTACGTCGTCGACGACAAGCAGACCTACGGCGCCGGCCTCGCCGCCATCTTCTCCGCGGAGTTCGAGCGCCTCGGCGGCAAGGTCGTCGGCACCGACCACGTCACCGTGAAGGAGACCGACTTCTCCAGCACCGCCGACAAGGTCAAGGGCTCCGGCGCCGACTCCGTCTACTTCGGCGGCCAGTACCCCGAGGGCGGCCTTCTCTCCGACCAGATCAAGAAGACCGGCGCGAAGATCCCCACCATGGGTGGCGACGGCATCTACGACCCCGCCTTCATCAGCGCCTCCGGTGAGGCCAACGAGACCGACCTCGCCACCTCCATCGGCTACCCGGTCGAAGCCCTCCCGACCGCCAAGAAGTTCATCGCCGACTACGCGGCAGCCAAGTACAGCGACCCGTACGCGGCCTACGGCGGTTACTCCTACGACGCAGGCTGGGCCATCATCCAGGCCGTCAAGGCCGTTGTCGCCGCGAACGACGGCAAGCTCCCCGAGGACGCCCGCGCCAAGGTCGTCGAGGCCATGGCCAAGGTCTCCTTCGACGGCGTGACCGGCAAGGTTGCCTTCGACGAGTTCGGTGACACCACGAACAAGCAGCTCACCGTCTACGAGGTCCAGAAGGGTGCCTGGAAGGACGTCAAGAGCGCCACGTTCGAGGACTGAACCGCTTAATCCCCGTCCCACCTGCTCATAACCGCGCGAGGGCGAAAACAGCGCCCTCGCGCGGTGTCATATCCGACAAGCTCATCGGAGGCCCTGCGGTGAACGAACTGCCGCAACAGCTGGCCAACGGTCTCGCACTCGGCGCGCTCTATGGCCTCATAGCCATCGGGTACACCATGGTGTACGGGATCGTCCAGCTCATCAATTTCGCCCACGGCGAGATCTTCATGATCGGGGGCTTCGGCGCCCTCACCACCTACATGGCGCTCCCCAGCGGAACGTCGCTTCTGGTGGCCATACCCCTCATGATCGTCGGCGGCGCAATCGCCTCCGTCGCCATAGCCACAGCCGCGGAACGCTTCGCATACCGACCACTGCGCGGCGCCCCCCGGCTCGCCCCGCTCATCACCGCGATCGGCCTCTCGATCGTCCTGCAGCAGCTCGTCTGGGGCTTCTACCCCGACGCGAAGAAGCCCCTCAGCTTCCCCGAATTCCACGGCGGCTCCTTCCAGCTGTTCGACAACCTGTACATCCAGCGCGCCGATGCCTTCATCCTCGTCCTCGCGCCCCTGTGCATGCTCGCCCTCGGCATGTTCGTCTCCAAGAGCCGCAGCGGCCGCGCCATGCAGGCCACCGCGCAGGACCCCGACACGGCGAAGCTCATGGGCATCAACACCGACCGCATCATCGTGATGGCCTTCGCCATCGGAGCCGCGTTCGCAGCCGTCGCAGCCGTCGCCTACGGAATCGACAAGGGCCAGATCGGCTGGGAAATGGGCTTCCTCCTCGGACTCAAGGCCTTCACCGCCGCAGTCCTCGGCGGGATCGGCAACATCTACGGAGCCATGGTCGGCGGAGTCGTCCTCGGCCTCGCCGAAGCCCTCTCGATCGCTTACATCGAAGAGATCCCCGGCATGCAGCAGCTCGGCGGCGGCGCCTGGGCCAACGTCTGGGCCTTCGTACTTCTCATCGTCGTCCTCCTCGTGCGGCCACAAGGCCTGCTCGGCGAGCGCGTCGCGGATCGGGCGTGAGTGCCATGACAACCGACACCACCAAGACCACCGCCGCCGTTCCGGTCGGCATCGGCTCCCGGACCGCCGGCCTGCGCCGCCTCACCGCCCTCGGCGGCATCGCGACCATCGCCAGCACCTTCATGTCCTGGACCTACACCGACGAATTCCCCGGCGACCTCACCGTCTACGGCTACCCCGGCGGCCTCCAGGTCCTCACCCTCGTCGCAGGCATCCTCGTACTCCTGTACGCACTCGCCGCCCTCGACATCCGAGGCCTCCGCTGGCTCGCCCCCACCGGCACCACCAAGGCCCTCCAGCTCCTGGCCCTCGGCGCCTTCGCCACCACCTGGTTCACCGTCATCGCCATCACCGTCGACCTCGGTGGCGTGGTCAACCTCGAGCCCGGCGGCTTCGTCGCAGCGGTGGCCTCCGCCATCCCCCTCGTCGCATTCCGCCTGCCCGACGACACCCGCAAGGCAACGCGCCCCAAGGAACTCCCCTCCTGGGCCGAGATCCTCATCATCGTCGCCGCCTTCGGAACCGGCCTCTTCGTCGTCACCTACGGCATCGACACCGAATACGCCGAACTCTTCACCGGCTACATGATCACCGCAGGCTTCGCCGTCGGCGCCCTGTTCAAATCCGGCATCATGGCCCGGCTCTCGGTACTCACCACCAAGTACCGCCCCATCGCCGTAGCCGCCGCATTCGTCGCCGCCGCGGCATTCCCCTTCACCCAGAACACCGACCAGTACACCCTCATCGCGGTCAACATCCTCATCTTCGCGACCGTCGCACTCGGGCTGAACATCGTCGTCGGCCTCGCCGGGCTCCTCGACCTCGGTTACGTCGCGTTCCTCGGTGTCGGCGCCTACACCGCCGCACTCGTCTCCGGAACCACCGCCTCCGCCTTCGACGTCCACTTCCCCTTCTGGGCAGCGGTCCTCACCGGAGCAGCCGTCTCCCTGATCTTCGGCGTCGTCATCGGAGCGCCCACCCTGCGCCTCCGCGGCGACTACCTCGCCATCGTCACCCTCGGTTTCGGCGAGATCTTCCGCATCACCGTCGGCAACCTCGACGGCGTATCCGGGCCCCAGATCACCAACGGCCCCAACGGCGTACCCAACGTCCCCGACCTCGTCTTCTTCGGATACGACTTCGGCGACTCCCACACCGTCCTGGGCTTCGAACTCGGCGGATACGCCAACTACTACCTGCTCATGCTGCTCGCGATGATCCTCGTGGTCCTCGTCTTCAGCCGCGCAGGCAGCTCCCGTATCGGCCGCGCCTGGGTCGCCATCCGCGAGGACGAGACCGCCGCCACCGCCATGGGCATCAACGGCTTCCGCGTCAAGCTCATCGCCTTCGCCCTCGGCGCCACCCTCGCCGGCCTCGCCGGCACCGTCCAGGCACACGTGCAGAGCACCGTCGTCCCGGAGATGTACGTCTTCGCCGGCCCCGTGCCGCCCAACTCCGCCTTCCTCCTCGCCGCAGTCATCCTCGGCGGCATGGGAACGATCAGCGGACCCCTGCTCGGCGCCACGCTCCTGTACATGATCCCGGCGAAGCTGCAGTTCCTCCAGGACTACCAGCTCCTCGGCTTCGGCCTCGCGCTCATCCTGCTGATGCGCTTCCGCCCCGAAGGCCTCATCGCCAACC
Source organism: Streptomyces sp. NPDC060035 (assembly GCF_042736635.1). Taxonomy (NCBI): domain Bacteria; kingdom Bacillati; phylum Actinomycetota; class Actinomycetes; order Kitasatosporales; family Streptomycetaceae; genus Streptomyces; species Streptomyces sp. NPDC060035. The sequence goes on along the minus strand of NZ_JBHWVO010000012.1, from coordinate 165,199 downwards.
GGCGGGCCCAGCTCGAGTACCACGAGACCGGCCAACTCGACACGCCCGAGGGCACATTGCCCGAATCCGGCGTCGGCACCGTGAAGGCGGGGGCGTGAACGACATGACGACCACCACCGCAACCACCACGCCCGTGCTGGACGCCAGCGGCGTCACCATGCGCTTCGGCGGCCTCACCGCCGTACGCAACGTCGACCTCACCGTCAACGCGGGCGAGATCGTGGGCCTCATCGGCCCCAACGGCGCGGGCAAGACCACCTTCTTCAACTGCCTCACCGGTCTCTACATCCCCACCGAGGGCAAGGTCCGCTACAAGGGCACCGTCCTGCCCCCCAAGCCCCACCTCGTCACCCAGGCCGGCATCGCCCGCACCTTCCAGAACATTCGGCTCTTCGCCAACATGACCGTCCTGGAGAACGTCCTCGTCGGACGCCACACCAGGACCAAGGAAGGCCTCTGGTCCGCCCTCGTGCGCGGCCCCGGGTTCAAGAGGGCCGAAGCCGCCTCCCACGCACGCGCCATGGAACTCCTCGAGTTCATCGGCCTGCAGGACAAGGCCGACCACCTCGCGCGCAACCTCCCCTACGGAGACCAGCGCAAGCTGGAAATCGCGCGCGCCCTCGCCAGCGACCCCGGCCTCCTCCTCCTGGACGAGCCCACCGCCGGCATGAACCCGCAGGAAACCCGGGTCACCGAAGAGCTCATCTTCGCCATCCGGGACATGGGCATCGCCGTGCTCGTCATCGAGCACGACATGCGCTTCATCTTCAACCTCTGCGACCGCGTCGCCTGTCTCGTCCAGGGCGAGAAGCTCGTCGAGGGCACGCCCTCCGTCGTCCAGAGCGACGAGCGAGTCGTCGCCGCCTACCTCGGCACGCCCTTCGAGGCCGACACCCCCGAGAAGGCCGACACCCCCGCCCAGGCACCCGAGGCTGAGGCCGAGCCCAAGGCCGCGGCCGCGGCAACCCCCGAGGCCGAGGCCGAAGCGACCCCCGAGGCCGAGGCCGCGCCTGAGGCCGAAGCCGAGGCGGAGGCCGCACCCGAGGCCGAGGAGGCCCGGGCCGAGGCAGCAACGCCCGAGTCCGAAGTCGTCGCGGCGGACAAGGCACAGCGCACCACCAGCACAGAAGGGGAAGGCCAGTGACCGCACTGCTCGAGGTCGAGGACCTCAGGGTCGCCTACGGCAAGATCGAAGCCGTCAAGGGAATCTCCTTCAGCGTCGAAGCCGGCCAGGTCGTCACCCTCATCGGCACCAACGGTGCGGGCAAGACCACCACCCTGCGCACCCTCTCCGGCCTCCTCAAGCCCTCCGGCGGCCGGATCCTCTTCGACGGGAAGCCCCTCAGCGGCATCCCCGCCCACAAGATCGTGGCTCTGGGCCTCGCCCACTCCCCCGAGGGCCGCCACATCTTCCCCCGCCTCACCATCGCGGAGAACCTCCAGCTCGGCGCCTTCCTCCGCACCGACAAGGCAGGCATCGAGAAGGACATCCAGCGCGCCTACGACCTCTTCCCCATCCTCGGGGAACGCCGGAAGCAGGCCGCGGGAACCCTCTCCGGCGGCGAGCAGCAGATGCTCGCCATGGGACGCGCACTCATGTCCCAGCCCAAGCTGCTCATGCTCGACGAGCCCTCCATGGGACTTTCGCCGATCATGATGCAGAAGATCATGGAGACCATCGTCGAGCTCAAGGCGGCGGGCACCACGATCCTGCTCGTCGAGCAGAACGCCCAGGCGGCCCTCTCCCTCGCGGACCAGGGCCACGTCATGGAGGTCGGCAAGATCGTCCTCACCGGCACCGGCAGCGACCTGCTCCACGACGAGTCGGTCCGCAAGGCCTACCTCGGCGAGGACTGACACCCTCCGCTCCCGCACGCGAAAGAGGCCCGTACCCCGATCGATCCGGGGTACGGGCCTCCTTCATAGGTCCGTACGGGGCTACTCGGCCGCCTTCTTCTTCTCCTCGGCGTCCTCGATCAGCGCCTCGGCGAGCTGCTGCATGGACAGCCGGCGGTCCATCGACGTCTTCTGGATCCACCGGAACGCGGCGGGCTCGGAGAGGCCGTAATCCGTCTGCAGAATGCTCTTCGCCCGGTCCACCAGCTTCCGGGTCTCCAGCCGCTGAGAGAGGTCGGCGACCTCGTTCTCCAGCGCCTTCAGCTCCGAGAACCGGGACACGGCCATCTCGATGGCCGGCACGACGTCGCTCTTGCTGAACGGCTTCACGAGGTACGCCATCGCGCCGGCATCCCTGGCCCGCTCGACGAGGTCGCGCTGCGAGAACGCGGTGAGCATCAGCACGGGGGCGATGGACTCCTCCGTGATCTTCTCGGCGGCGGAGATCCCGTCCAGTACGGGCATCTTCACGTCGAGGATGACCAGGTCCGGCTTGTGCTCCCGGGCGAGCTCGATGGCCTGCTGCCCGTCGCCGGCCTCACCGACGACCGAGTATCCCTCCTCCTCCAGCATCTCCTTGAGGTCGAGACGGATGAGCGCCTCGTCCTCGGCGATGACGACACGGGTCGTCAGCGGCGGGACGTGCGACTTGTCGTCGTCGGCGGCGTCTACGGGCTGGGGCGACTCGGGGGTGGTCACGGGGCTCCTCGGTATGGGGCAGATACTGCTCCCACGAGCCTACCTACCTGCCGCGCCCATTGGTCACCAGGTACACTTCTGACCGGCTACCAAGCCGGGTTGGCGCAACTGGCTGACGCGGAGGTCTCAAACACCTCTGTCCGAAAGGACATGTGGGTTCGAATCCCATACCCGGCACAACAAACAAAGCGGATGTTCACGTTCTCGTGAACATCCGCTTTGCGTTACGCAAGGCGACTCGCAGTAACTCATGGTGGTCATATGAACTTCCATGGACCTGAAGTCCGGCACAGGGCAGTCGCAATGCTCCGGAACGGTGTCAGGAATGCCGATGTGGCCCGCAAGCTCAACATTCCCACAGGCACCATCAGCTACTGGAAGCACATGGACCGCGCCAAGCGCGGAGAGTGCCCCGGAGCCCATCGTTATCCCTGCCCTCGATGCGACGGAGAGCTGGACCAGGCCGCTTACGCCTACCTTCTCGGCCTCTATCTCGGAGATGGGCACATCATCCAGAACAGAGCCATGAAGACGCCCAGCCTGTCCATCACCTGCGCCGATTCCTGGCCCGGCCTCATGGACCGGTGCGAGAGCGCCATGCGCACCGTCTTCCCCGAAAACTCCGTGTGCCGGGTGCGTCGGAAGGGGTGTCGCGAGGTGAAGATGTACTCCAAGCATCTGTGGTGTCTTTTCCCCCAGCACGGTCCCGGCAGAAAGCACGAGCGCCCGATCATCCTCGAACCATGGCAGCAGGAAATCGTCGACGCCCACCCCTGGGACTTCATCCGCGGCCTCATCCATTCCGACGGCTGCCGGAACATGAACTGGACGACCCGGATGGTCGGCGGCGTACGGAAGCGGTACGAGTACCCGCGGTACTGGTTCACCAACGTCTCGGACGACATCCGGGAGCTCTACACGGACACCCTCGACAAGCTCGGCATCGAGTGGACCCACTGCACCCGCGCGGGCAAGAAGTACAACGTCTCCGTCGCCCGACGGGCATCCGTCGCGCTCATGGATGCTCACGTCGGGCCGAAATACTGAGTTGAGCCGCCCTACTTCGGGCTGTCGTCCTCGCCGATGTGGTGCACCCGCACCAGGTTCGTCGAGCCCGCGACTCCGGGCGGGGAGCCGGCCGTGATCACGACGACGTCCCCCTTCTGGCAGCGCCCGATCCGCAGCAGTTCCTCGTCCACCTGCGCCACCATCGCGTCCGTCGAGTCCACGTGCGGCCCGAGGAACGTCTCCACGCCCCACGTGAGGTTCAACTGTGCACGGGTGGCCTCGTCCGGAGTGAAGGCCAGGAGCGGGATCGGGGAGCGGTAGCGGGAGAGACGCTTGACCGTGTCGCCGCTCTGGGTGAAGGCGACCAGGAACTTGGCGCCCAGGAAGTCGCCCATCTCGGCTGCCGCGCGGGCGACCGCGCCGCCCTGGGTGCGGGGCTTGTTGCGGTCGGTGAGCGGCGGGAGGCCCTTGGCGAGGATGTCCTCCTCGGCCGCTTCGACGATGCGCGCCATCGTGCGGACCGTTTCGATCGGGTACTTGCCGACACTGGTCTCGCCGGAGAGCATCACCGCGTCCGTGCCGTCGATGATCGCGTTGGCGACGTCGGAGGCTTCGGCACGGGTGGGGCGGGAGTTGTCGATCATCGAGTCGAGCATCTGCGTGGCGACGATGACCGGCTTGGCGTTGCGCTTGGCGAGCTTGACGGCGCGCTTCTGGACGATCGGGACCTGTTCCAGGGGCATTTCGACGCCGAGGTCTCCGCGGGCGACCATGATGCCGTCGAAGGCGGCGACGATGTCGTCGATGTTCTCGACGGCCTGGGGCTTTTCGACCTTGGCGATGACGGGGAGGCGCCGACTCTCCTCGTCCATGATGCGGTGGACGTCGTCGATGTCGCGTCCGCTGCGTACGAAGGAGAGGGCAATGATGTCCGCGCCGGTGCGCAGGGCCCAGCGGAGGTCGTCGATGTCCTTTTCGGAGAGTGCGGGGACGGAGACGGCGACGCCGGGGAGGTTGAGTCCCTTGTGGTCGGAGACCATGCCGCCTTCGATGACGGTGGTGTGGACGCGTGGTCCGTCGACCTGGGTGACTTCGAGGGTGACGCGGCCGTCGTCGACGAGGATGCGTTCGCCTGCGGTGACGTCGGCGTTGAGGCCGGCGTAGGTGGTTCCGCAGGTGTGGCGGTCACCTTCCATCGGTTCGACGGTGATGGTGAAGTCGTCGCCGCGTTCAAGGAGTACGGGGCCTTCGGCGAAGCGTCCGAGGCGGATCTTCGGGCCTTGAAGGTCGGCGAGGATTCCTACGCTGCGTCCGGTCTCTTCGGATGCTTTGCGTACGTGGTGGTATCGCTCTTCGTGTTCGGCGTAGGTGCCGTGGCTGAGGTTGAGGCGGGCGATGTCCATTCCCGCTTCGACCAGTGCCTTGATCTGGTCGTATGTGTCGGTTGCGGGTCCCAGGGTACAAACGATTTTCGCTCGGCGCATGGTTCGAGCCTAGACCTTACCTACGGGTAGGTATTTGCCCCTGCGTGACTCCTCAACAACCTTTGAGTGAAAGCTTATTGACAAGTGTTGAATTGTGCAGCGGGTCGCTCCGATGAGCGTCCGGCTGGGGCTGCGCCGGGGTGCGCGGGCCCGTGGTCATCAGATCGAAACCTGCACGGGGTGTTGCGGGGCGTGGTGACTGGGTCAGAATCTACGCGCGTTGTTCGATTGAACGAGGAGTCAGGAATGCCGTTGAACCGTAGGAACTTTCTGGGCCGATCGGCTGCCGCCGGTGCCGGTGTGGCGCTGGCGGGCGGGGCTGTGGCCGGGCCTGCCGGGGCCGCGGAGGCGAAGGGGCACGGGCATGACCGTCCGGCCGTGCGGTACTCGTTCACCGTGATGGGGACGACGGATCTGCACGGCAATGTCTTCAATTGGGACTACTTCACGGACAAGGAGTTCGACGACAAGGCGCACAACGATGTGGGCCTGGCGAAGATCTCGACGCTGGTGGAGCAGATCCGCGAGGAGCGCGGGCGTCGGAACACGCTGCTGATCGATGCGGGTGACACGATCCAGGGCACCCAGCTGTCGTACTACTACGCGAAGATCGATCCGATCACGGCGAAGCGTGGTCCGGTGCATCCGATGGCGCAGGCGATGAACAGGATCGGGTACGACGCCGCGGCGCTCGGCAACCACGAGTTCAATTACGGCATTCCGGTGCTGCGGAAGTTCGAGGAGCAGTGCGATTTCCCGCTGCTGGGTGCGAACGCGCTGGATGCGAAGACGTTGCGGCCGGCGTTCGCGCCGTATGTGATCAAGCGTTTGCGTACGCCGCACGGTCGTGATGTGCGGGTGGCCGTGCTCGGCTTGACGAATCCTGGTATCGCGATCTGGGACAAGGCGAATGTGGGCGGGAAGATGGTGTTCCCCGGCCTTGAGGAGCAGGCGGCGAAGTGGGTGCCGAAGCTTCGCTCGATGGGTGCGGATGTGGTGATCGTTTCGGCGCATTCGGGTTCGTCGGGTACGTCGTCGTACGGGGATCAGTTGCCGTACGTGGAGAACGCGGCGGGTCTGGTGGCGGAGCAGGTGCCGGGTATCGACGCGATTCTGGTGGGCCATGCGCACTCGGAGATTCCCGAGTACTTCGTGACGAACAAGGAGACGGGTAAGCAGGTTGTTCTCTCGGAGCCGTTGAAGTGGGGGCAGCGGTTGACGTTGTTCGACTTCGACCTGGTGTGGGAGAAGGGCCGCTGGACGGTGGAGAAGGTCGGCGCCGAGGTGTTGAACTCGAACACGGTGGCGGAGGATCCGCGGATCACGTCGTTGCTCGGGGATGAGCACACGAAGGTGGTGGCCTATGTGAATCAGGTGATCGGTTCCTCGGTGGTGGCGATGTCGACGGTGGATGCGCCGTGGAAGGACGAGCCGGTCATCGATCTGATCAACCTGGTGCAGGCGGACACGGTGAAGGCGGCGCTGGTGGGCGGGGAGTATGCGGCGCTGCCGGTGCTGTCGCAGGCGGCGTGCTTCTCGCGTACGGCGGCGATTCCGGCGGGTGAGGTGACGATCAAGGATGCTGCGGGACTGTATCCGTTCGAGAACACGCTTGAGGCGCGGTTGCTGACGGGTTCGCAGCTGAAGGATTATCTGGAGTATTCGGCGCAGTATTACGTGCGGACGGCTTCGGGTGCGCCGGTGGATACGTCGAAGCTGACGAATGCTGATGGCATTCCGGACTACAACTACGACGTGGTGTCGGGGGTGTCGTACGACATCGATATCGCGCAGCCGGTGGGTTCCCGGATCGTGGGGCTGTCGTTCGAGGGGAAGCCGGTGGATCCGGCGGCACAGTTCGTGTTTGCGGTGAACAATTATCGGGCGAGCGGTGGGGGCAACTTCCCGCATGTTCCGGGTGCGAAGCAGTTGTGGGCGAATTCGGACGAGATCCGGAACACGATCATCGGCTGGGTGCGGGCGAAGGGGTCGGTGGATCCGGCGGAGTTCGCATCGGTGGACTGGCGGTTGACGCGGGACGGTGTGCCGGTTTTCTGATCTGTGTGTGCCGGTGGGGCTGTCGTGGTCCTGGGTCCGTGGGTTGTCCGGGTCCGGGGTTCGCGGTGGCCCCATCGGCGTGTTCGGGGTCCCGAGGGGCTGCGTTGTCCCTGTGCGGTTATCCCCGTGCGAGGGGGATGAGGGTGGGGCCTTGCTGGGGGATCTTCGGTGCGGGGTGGGGGGTGAGTCCGAAGGTGGTGAAGGCGGTGCGCTGCGGGAGCGGGTACGGGGTGGCGCCGGTGAGGTCGTTGAGGATCGTGGCGCTGCGCCAGGCGGCGAGTCCGAGGTCGGGGGCGCCGACTCCGTGGGTGTGGCGTTCGGCGTTCTGTACGTAGATGTGGCCGGTGACGGCGGGGTCGAGGCCGAGGCGGTAGGTGTCGTCGATGTGGGGGCGTTCGGAGGCGTCACGGCGGATGTGGGGGCTGAGGCCGGTGAGGAGGGTGTCGAGGGGGCGTTCTCGGTAGCCGGTGGCGAGGACGACGGCGTCGGTGGTGAGCCTGGTGCGGGTGTGTTGCTGGGTGTGTTCGAGGTGGAGTTCGATCCGGGTGCCGGAGTGCCGCACTGCGGTGCGTACGTGGACGCCGGGGGTGAGCGTGGCGTCGGGCCAGCCGCCGTGGAGCGTGCGCCGGTAGAGCTCGTCGTGGATGGCGGTGATGGTGTCGGTGTCGATGCCCTTGTGGAGCTGCCATTGGCTGGGGACGAGTGTGTCGCGTACGGCTTCGGGGAGTGCGTGGAAGTAGCGGCTGTAGTCGGGGGTGAAGTGTTCGAGGCCGAGCTTGGAGTACTCCATGGGGGCGAAGGCCTGGGTGCGGGCGAGCCAGTGGAGCTTCTCGGCTCCTTGGGGGCGGGCACGGAGGAGGTCGAGGAAGATTTCGGCGCCCGACTGGCCTGATCCGATCACGGTGATGTGGGCGGCGTCGAGGAGGCGTTCGCGGTGGTGGAGGTAGTCCGCGGAGTGGATGACGAGGATGTCCGGGGCCTCGGCGAGTGGGCGCAGGGGTTCGGGGACGAAGGGTTCGGTGCCTACGCCGAGGGCGATGTGGCGGGTGTGGGCGCGGCCGAGTGCTTCTGCTTCGCCGTCGGCGTCGAGCTGGGTGAAGTCGACTTCGAACAGGGCGCGGCCGGGGTTCCAGCGGACGGCGTCGACCTGGTGGCTGAAGTGGAGTCCGGGGATCTGTTCGCTGACCCATCGGCAGTAGGCGTCGTATTCGGCGCGCTGGATGTGGAAGCGCTCGGCGAAGTAGAAGGGGTAGAGCCGGTCCTGGGCGCGGAGGTAGTTGAGGAACGACCAGGGGTTCGAGGGGTCGGCGAGGGTGACGAGGTCGGCGAGGAAGGGGACTTGGAGGGTGGCCCCGTCGATGAGCAGGCCGGGATGCCAGTGGAAGGCGGGGCGTTGTTCGTAGAAGGCGGTGGTGGGGCGGCCGGGGATGGTGTGGGCGAGGGCGGCGAGGGAGAGGTTGAAGGGGCCGATGCCGATGCCGATGAGGTCGTGTGGCTGGTCGGGGGTGGGCCGGTCTGTCATCGGGGGGTGCTGCCTTCTGCGAGGCCGGTGACGGCGTGGGTGACGAGCTCGGTGAGCTGGTGGAGGTTTTCGGGGGTGGTGTGGGGGTTGAGGAGGGTGGCTTTGAGCCAGAGGCGGCCGTCGGCGCGGGCGCGGCCGAGTACGGCGACGCCGCGGGTGAGGAGGGTGCGGCGGATGGCGGCAACGGTGGTGTCGTCGGCCTCGGTGGGGCGGAAGAGGACGGTGCTGATGGTGGGGGGGCCGTGGAGTTCGAGTGCGGCGGTCCTGGTGATGATGCCGGCGAGGTGATGGGCGGCGGCGATGGTGCGGTCGATGAGGTCGGCGAGACCGTCGCGGCCGAGTGCTTGCAGGGTGACGGCGATTTTGAGGGCGTCGGGGCGTCGGGTGGTGCGCAGCGAGCGGCCGAGCAGGTCGGGGAGGCCTGCGTCGGTGTCGTCGTCCGCGTTGAGGTAGGGCGCGTGGTGGTGGAGTGGGTCGAGGTGGTGGTGGTCGGGGACGGCGAGGATGCCGGCGGATGCGGGTTGCCAGCCGAGTTTGTGCAGGTCGAGGGTCACGCTGTGGGCGCGGTCGAGGCCTTGGAGCTTGGTGCGGTGGGTGGGGCTGAAGAGGAGGGGGCCGCCGTAGGCGGCGTCGATGTGGAGTTCGGCGCCGTGGGCGGTGGTGAGCTCGGCGATCTCGGTGAGGGGGTCGATGCGGCCGGCGTCGGTGGTGCCTGCGGTGGCGGTGACGAGGAGGGGGCCGTACAGGCGGGTGAGGGCTTCGTCGAGGGCTGCGGGGTTCATGACGCCGGTGGGGGCGGGGATCACGACAGGCGTGGGGAGACCGAGGAGCCAGGCGGCGCGGGTGATGCTGTGGTGGGCGTTGGCGGCGCAGATGGTCTGTACGGGTCCGTGGCGTTCGCGGGCGAGGAGGAGGGCGAGTTGGTTGGCCTCGGTGCCGCCGGTGGTGATGACCGAGTCCGGTCGGAGGGCGTGGGGGTAGATCTCGGCGGCGAGTGCTGCGGTGAGGTCGGTTTCGAGGGTGGAGGCGGCGGGGGCCTGGTCCCAGGAGTCCATGGAGGGGTTGAGTGCCGATGCGGCGAGGTCGGCTGCCGCGGCGAGTGCGAGGGGTGGGGTGTGGAGGTGGGCGGCGCAGTGGGGGTGTGCGGGGTCCGCGGCGCCTTCGGCGAGTGCGGTGACGAGGGTGCGCAGGGCGTGGTGGGCACCGGTGCCGCGGTCGGGGATGAGGGGGCCGGTGGCGTTGCGTGTCCGGCGGGTGACGGTGTCGGGGCCGCCTGTGGGGAGGGGGCCGTTGCGGCGGGTTGCGCCGTTGTGCAGTGCGGTGAGCACGGTGTCGAGGAGGGGGCGCAGGTGAGTGGGGCCTGCGGTGCCTCCGGCGAGGGGCGGGATGGGCATGGTGGTCCTTCGGGTGCGCGGGGGCGGGCGTACCAGCTTGTCCGGGTTTCGGGAAGCCCGGCCGAAGAGACCAACGATCTGACCCCGAAAGGGGTATTGCTCCGTGGTGTGGGTGGGGTGTGCGGGGTGGGGCTGCTATAGGAGTGCGTTGTTCGCATGGCTGTGCCCGGCCCCTGTGGTTCGGGGGCCGGGCACGGTGGCGGTGGGTCAGTGGGCGTTGCGTACGGCGAGGGCGCGGCGCAGGTCGTCCAGCTGGTCGGTGAGTTTGCGGCGGAGGGCGGGGGTGAGGGCCTGGTCGTCCAGGGCGTCGGTGCCGAGCCGGAGGCTGTCGGTGTCGACGTGGTGGGCGGGGAAGGCGTGGCGGCCGGCTGCTTCGGCGATGGCGGGGCCGCGGCGTACGGCGAGTGCGGTGGCGTCGGGGTAGTAGCGGGCGACGTAGTCCTGGAGGAGTTCGCCCTGTTCGGGTTGCCAGAAGCCTTGGGCGGTGGCGGTGAAGAGGTAGTTGGACAGGGTGTCGTCGCTGAACATGGCTCGCCAGGCGGCGGCTTTGGCCTCGGGGGTGGGCAGGGCGGCACGGCAGCGGGCGGCGCCTTCCTGTCCGGTGGCGCTGGGGTCCCGGGCGAGTTCGGCGTCGATGGCGGTTTCGTCGGTGGCGCCGAGGACGGCGAGGCGCGTGAGGATGCGCCAGCGCAGTTCGGGGTCGAGTTCGGGTCCGCCGGGGACGGTGCCGTCGGCCAGCCAGTCCTGGATGGCATCGGGGTGGGTGGCGGCGTCGATGAAGTGGCGTACGGCGGTGAGCCGGAGGCCGGGGTCGGCGCCGGCGGGCCGGGTGCTGTCGGGGGTGTGCTCCCAGTCCTTGGCGGTGAGGCCTTCGGTGCGGCGGAGCAGGTCGCGGCAGAGGGAGGTGAGGGTGGCGAGGGCTGCGGGGCGGTCGTGGGGGGCCAGGTAACGGCCGGCGATCTGGGTGGCGGCGAAGCCGAGGACACCGTTGACGAGGGCGAGATCGGTTTCGTGGGGGAGGTGGGTGCGGGCGGCTGTCAGGTAGGTGGTGGGGGGGAGTTCGCCGTCGCGGACCATGTCGCGTGCGGTGTTCCAGACGAGAGCGCGGGTGAGGGCGTCCGGAATGCCGGAGAGGCCGGTGAGGACGGTGTCCCAGGATGCGGGGTCGAAGCGGACCTTGGCGTAGGTGAGGTCGTTGTCGTTGAGGACGACGAGGACGGGGCGCCGGCCGGGCAGGCTGGTGGGTGCACCGGTGTGCGGGATGTCGAGGTCGAAGCGGTCGCGCAGGACGAGCCGGCCGTTGCCGGACTGGGTGTCCAGGGTGTGGTCGTAGGTGCCGACGGCGATGCGGTGGGGGCGGCTGCCGTGGTGGTCGACGGTGAGGGTCCAGGCGCGGTCGGTGTCCTCGACGTGGGCGGTGAGGGTGTCGATGCCGGTGGTGCGCAGCCAGGTGTCGGCCCAGGCATGGACGTCGCGGTCGGTGGCGGAGGCGAGGTTGTCGATGAAGTCGGCGAGGGTGGCGTTGGCGAATTTGTGCCGGGCGAAGTGGGTGTTGATTCCGGCGAGGAAGTCCTTTTCGCCGAGCCACGCGACGAGTTGGCGCAGGGCGGAGGCGCCCTTGGCGTAGGAGATGCCGTCGAAGTTGAGCAGCGCGGATGCGGTGTCGGGGACGGCGTCCGGGTCGGGTGCGACGGCGTGGGTGGAGGGGCGTTGGTCCGCGTCGTAGCCCCAGCCCTTGCGGGCGACGCCGAAGTCGACCCAGGTGTCGGTGAAGCGGGTGGCTTCGGTGAGGGTCTGGTAGCCCATGTATTCGGCGAAGGACTCGTTGAGCCAGATGTCGTCCCACCAGGTGAGGGTGACGAGGTCGCCGAACCACATGTGGGCCATTTCGTGGGCGATGACCATGGCGCGGGTCTGGCGTTCGGTGTCGGTGACTGCGGAGCGGTAGATGAAGTCGTCGCGGAAGGTGACGAGTCCGGGGTTCTCCATGGCGCCGGCGTTGAATTCGGGGACGAAGGCCTGGTCGTAGGAGTCGAAGGGGTAGGGCTCGTCGAACTTCTCGTGGTAGCGGTCGTAGCAGTCGCGGGTGAGGGAGAGGATCTCGTCCGCGTCGGCGTCGAGGTGGGGTGCGAGGGAGCGGCGGCAGTGGATACCGAAGGGCAGGCCGGCGTGTTCGGTGGTCACGGAGTGCCAGGGGCCTGCGGCGACGGCGACGAGGTAGGTGGAGATCGGTGGGGTGGCGGCGATGGTCCAGCGGCCTCGGGTGGCTTGGTGGGCGGTGCCGTTTCCGAGGACGGTCCAGTCTTCGGGTGCGGTGACGGTGATGTCGAAGACGGATTTGAGGTCGGGCTGGTCGAAGGCGGCGAAGACCCGTTGGACGTCTTCCATGAAGAGCTGGGTGTAGACGTATGTTTCGCCGTCGGCGGGGTCGGTGAAGCGGTGCATGCCTTCACCGGTGCGGGAGTAGCGCATGGTGGCGTCGATGCGCAGTTCGTGGGGGCCCGCGGTGAGCCGGTCCAGCGGGTAGCGGTTCTCGGTGAGGCGTTCGGGGTCCAGGGGCTGTCCGTCGAGGCTGAGCGAGCGCAGGTTCTGGGGCTTGACCTCGACGAAGGTGTCGCCGGCCGCGAGGGCGGTGAACTGGATGACGGTGCGGGAGTCGAAGGTCTCCTCGCCTGTGGTGAGATCGAGGTCGACGGTGTACCGGTGTACGTCGAGGAGCTGGGCTCGGGTCTGCGCTTCGTTGCGCGTCAGTACGGACATGCCGCCCATGCTGCCGTACGGCTGGGGCGGTGTGCAGGGGCGTTCTCGCAGGGCTGACGACGGTGGCAGGTGCGGTGCGTGCTGGTCCGTCGCACGGTTGCGGGGGCGCTTCCGCGGGGTGCGGAGCCCGGGTGCCGGCTTCCGTGGAGGGTGTGGGGGTGTTCTGTGTCAGAGGCCGGGGGCCGGAGTTTCTCCCGCTGATTCCTCCGCGATGCGTTCGTGGTGGCGGATGACCTCCGCCACGATGAAGTTGAGGAGTTTCTCGGCGAAGGCGGGGTCCAGTCTGGCGCTCTCCGCGAGTTGCCGCAGCCGTGCGATCTGGCGGGCCTCACGGGCCGGGTCGGCGGGTGGGAGCTGGTGTTCCGCCTTGAGGTGGCCGACCTGCTGGGTGGCTTTGAATCGCTCGGCGAGCATATGGACGACTGCGGCGTCGATGTTGTCGATGCTTTCGCGCAGCCGGTTCAGTTCGGCGCGTACGGACTCGTCGATGTCGCTCGTCGTCATGGGCAACGAGCTTAGACGTACCTATGCGGGTGCGATCGTGGGCGGGTGTTCCGGGTCGGGGATCCGGTCGCTCCAGCCGCCGGGGACGCTGCGGCCCTGCTGTTCGCGGAAGCGGACCGGAGCCTGGCCGACGCGGCGGGCGAAGAGCCGGGAGAAGTACGCCGGGTCGTCGTATCCGACCCGGCGGGCAACTGCGGCGACGGGCAGGTCGGTGGCTGCGAGCAGTTCCTTGGCGCGTCCGAGCCGGATGGTCAGCAGGTAGTCCTTGGGGCTGCACCCTGCTCCGCGCCGTACGGCGGTGCGCAGTTCTGCCGGCGTCATGCCGTGCCGGGCCGCGTGTTCGGCGACGGAGAGCGGCTGGAACGCGTCGCGTGCCAGGGCCTGGAGTACGGGGGAGCCGTCGGGTCCGATGTCTGCACGGGCTCGGCGCAGGGCTACGAGGAGTTCATGGACGGCGGCGCCCGTCTCGACGTCGAGGAGCGGGTTTCCGCGGCGTGCGGCGCGCACGATGCGGCCGATGGCGGCGCGTGGTCCTGCGGTGTCGGAGAGCGGGACCAGGGGGCGGTCCGCTTCGATGTAGCCGAGTTCGGTGTATGTGGTGATGGCGGGGCCGGTGAAGTCGACGAAGCTCTCGTCCCAGCCGGTGGGGTCGGCGCCGTAGTGGTGCGGGGTGCCGGGGGTGAGCCAGATGAGGCTGGGTGCTTGGACGGTCTGCCTTCGGCCGTCCGTTCCTCTGAACCAGCCGCTGCCCGAGGTGATGACGACGGCGACGTGGTGGTCGAGTGTGCGTGGGCCGACGGTGGGCAGGGCGCCGTGCTGCAGACCGACGCCGAGGCAGGCCAGTCCCAGGCGGTGGTGCAGTGCGCTGGGTGTGAAGAAGCGCATCCAGGTCTGGTACACCGGCTCCCCCACTTCCCTGTCGGGTGTTGCGTCCAACGAGCAGTGATCTTTCTCCATGGACCGGCCGGGCACCAGAGGGCGAACCTGGTGGCCGGCAGGGATCCGCACTCAGGAGCGTACGAGCACCATGACTGACTTCACCGTGGGGGACGACCATTTCCGGCTCGGCGGCAAGCCTGTACGGCTGTTGTCGGGGGCGATGCACTATTTCCGGGTGCATGAGGCGCAGTGGGATCACCGGCTGTCGATGCTGCGGGCGATGGGCCTCAACTGTGTCGAGACGTATGTGCCGTGGAATTTCCACGAGCCGCGTCCTGGCCGGTTCCGGGATGTGGGGGCGCTCGGCCGGTTCCTGGACGCGGCGGACCGGGCGGGGCTCATGGCGATCGTGCGCCCGGGACCGTATATCTGTGCCGAGTGGGAGAACGGTGGGCTGCCGGCCTGGGTGACGGGGCGGTTCGGCAGGCGGGTACGGACCCGGGATGCGCAGTACACGGCGGTGGTGGAGCGCTGGTTCGGGGAGCTGCTACCGCAGGTGGTGCGGCGCCAGGTCACCTACGGCGGTCCGGTGATCATGGTGCAGGCGGAGAACGAGTACGGGAGCTATGGCTCGGACCGGGTGCATCTGGAGGAGCTGGCGGGGTTGCTGCGCCGGTGCGGGGTGACGGTGCCGCTGTTCACTTCCGACGGGCCGGAGGACCACATGCTGACGGGTGGTTCGGTGCCTGGTCTCCTGGCTACGGCGAATTTCGGTTCCGGGGCGCGCGAGGCGTTCGAGGTGCTGCGCCGGCACCGGCGCCGGGGGCCGCTGATGTGTATGGAGTTCTGGTGCGGCTGGTTCGAGCACTGGGGTGCCGAGCCTGTCGTACGGGATCCCGCCGAGACGGCGGGTGCGCTGCGCGAGATCCTGGAGTGCGGGGCTTCGGTCAATATCTATATGGCGCACGGTGGTACGAATTTCGCGGGCTGGGCGGGAGCCAATCGTTCCGGCCCGCTGCAGGACCAGGAGCTTGCGCCGACGGTGACGTCGTACGACTACGACGCTCCGGTCGACGAGTACGGACGGCCCACGGAGAAGTTCCTGCTGTTGCGGGAGGTGCTGGCCCAGTACGCGGACGGCCCCCTTCCGGAGCTGCCGCCGGAGCCGGTGGGGCTGGCCGGTCCGGTGCGGGTCACGCTGACGCAGGGGGTTCCGCTGGCCGGAGTACTGGAGGCGCTGGGTGATCCGGAGACGGCCGCGTCGGGTGTTCCGCCGACGTTCGAGGATCTCGGCGTCGACCGGGGCCTGGTGCGCTACCGGGTGGACGTTCCGGGGCCGCGGCAACCGTACCCGCTGGGTGCGGCGGGTCTGCGGGACCGGGCGGTGGTGTACGTGGACGGGGTGCGGGCGGGGGTCCTCACCGAGGAGCTCCCTGTGCTCGACGAACCGGTCGCGGGGCCTGCGGAGGTCGAGCTGTGGGTGGAGTCGCTGGGCCGGGTCAACTACGGGCCGCGGCTGGGTGAGCAGAAGGGCATCACGGGCGGGGTGCTCCACGAACGCCAGTTCCTGCACGGGGTGCGGGCCCGGGCACTGCGGCTGGACGCGTTCGACGACGCGGGGGCGGTGGCCGGGCTGCGGTTCGGGAGTGTCGGGGAGGCCGGCCGGACGGGTCTGTTCCGGGGGTTCTTCGAGGTGACGGGCGCGGCGGGGACCGGTCATGCGGGGCTCGAACTGCCGGACTGGACACGGGGGTTCGTGTGGGTGAACGGCTTCTGCCTGGGGCGCTACTGGTCGGTGGGGCCGCAGCGGACGCTGTACGTACCCGGGCCGGTGCTCCGCGAGGGCGCCAACGAGCTGTGGGTGCTGGAGCTGGAGGACGCCGGGGCGCCGTTCGTCGAGCTGGGCCCGGGGGCACCCGTCAGGACGGGCACCCCCGGGGGCGATCAGCGGTGACTGCGGGTCAGAGACCCGCTGCCGCGGACGCTATGGCGGAGGCGAAGGTCGAGACCTCGGTGTACACGCCGGGGTAACCGGGCCGTGCGCAGCCTTCACCCCAGCTGACGATGCCTATCTGGATCCAGGCTCCGGCGTTGTCCTTGCGGAACATGGGGCCGCCGGAGTCACCCTGACAGGTGTCCACGCCGCCGGTGTCGACCAGCCCGGCGCAGATTTCCTCGCTCGGGACGAGGTCGCTGCCGTAGGCCTGCTGACAGACGGCGTCGGAGACGAACGGCACGGTCGCCTTCCGCAGGTAGCGCTGCTGGCCGCCGCCTTCGGTGGCGGCTCCCCAGCCGGCGATGGTGAAGGTGCCCGTGTTGTACGCGGTGCTGGTGGCGATCTTCAGTGTGGGCTGGTTGATCGGCTTGGCGAGCTTGATGAGTGCCCAGTCCTTGCCCACGCCGTTGTAGCCGGGCGCCTGGAGGACCTTGGTGGACTTGACCTTGACGGCGCTCGCGGACTGCAGGTCGACGACCCCGCCGGTGGCGGTGATCGAGGTGTTGTTGCCGGAGCCGCTCACACAGTGCGCGGCGGTGAGCACGATGTCCTGGGCGTAGAGCGCGCCGCCGCAGCCCATGGAGAGCCGGACCATGAAGGGGAATTCGCCCTGTGCGGCGCGGGTTCCGCCGACGACGGGGTTGGGGGCTGCGGTGGCGCCGGAGGGCTGGAGGCTGACGGTGGCGAGGGCCACCGCGGCGATGACGGAGCATCTTTTCAGGGCGCGCAGAAGCTTCTTCAACGGAGTGCCTGCTTTCGTGTGGGGGCGGTGGGGTTGCGCTGTGCAGGCGTGCGGGCATGCAGGCCCAGGTCAGGGGCACAGCCGAGATGGATCTCGACATGCTCCCGACAAGAGCGCTCCGATTATCGGGAAGTGATCACCGCTGCCACAAGGCAGACTTTCCAGCCAAGATCATCAAGCTGTCCACAGGTCCCCTCGCCCGCGACTCCGCCTAAGGTGAAGGTCCGTTGAGCGTCACTGATGGGGGTTCGGACGTGAGGGACGGCAGTAACGGCAGCAGCGGCAGTCCGGTCGTCCACGGGTTTCCGCATCTCGACACCGTCCGGTCCGCGATCACCGCGCTCTACCGGCGGATCTCCTACGACGGTGTGCACAGCTACGCCACCAGCCTCGTCCCCGCCGACGCCGCCTTCTCCGACGCGGACGATCTGTACCTCGGCTCCCAGCGCGTGGCACACGCCCTCGTGCAGCACCTGCACCTGCCCCAGGCCCGGATGATCGTCGGCTTCCGGGAGATGGAGCACGCCGCGAGCGTCGAACTCGCTGCGGGCCCGGAGTACTTCATCGAGCTCAACGACCGATTCCGGACGCACCGCAGGGACATCGGGGCAGCGCTCGCGCACGAGATCACGCATGTCCTGCTGCACCGTCTGGGCCTCGAGTTCCCCGGCACCCGCGACAACGAGATCCTCACCGACACGGTGACGGCCTACCTCGGCGCCGGCTGGCTCCTGCTGGACGCCTTCCGGGAGGACGCCGCATCGAGCCAGAAGCTCGGCTATCTCACGCCGGAGGAGTTCGGGTACGTGCTGGCCAAGCGTGCGCTCGTCTTCGACGAGGACCCGTCCGTGTGGTTCACCAGCCCGCAGGCGTACGCGGCATACACCAAGGGCCGCATCCAGGCCCTGCGCGACTTTCAGCAGCCACCGCTGACGGCCGCGGGGTGGTCGGGCCGGCGCCGATACGCCAAGGACCGGCGTGGTGCCGGTGACCACCCGGGTACCGGGCCCGGCCCGGGTGTTCCCTACGCCTTCGAGCACGGCGACGCGGGGCTGCGGGTCTCCTTCGCCTGCCCGACCTGCAACCAGCGCATCCGGGTCCCGGTCCGTGGCCGGGTGCGGGCCCGGTGCGGGCTGTGCCGCACGGTCCTGGAGTGCGACACCTGAGGTGCATCCGGATGCGCCGTAAGGTCGAAGTATGACGAAAGATCCGGCCGGGGACGCAGGCAACCTTCTCGAGGCGTTGTACGAGGGTGAGGACGCCGTCGTACGTGCGCTCCGCGCGGGCGCCTCGTCCGAGTCGAGCGACACGGACGGGACCACGGCCCTGTATGCGGCGTCGGTGGAGGACCTGCCGGTCGCGGTGCGGCTGCTGCTCGCCGCGGGTGCGGATCCCAACCGGGCGAGCGGCCCGGAAGCGGGCGATCTTCCTCTGTGCGGAGCGGCGTGCGGCGGCCACGGCGAGGTCGTCGAGGCGCTGCTCGCGGCCGGGGCGGAGCCGGATCTGCGCGAGGAGTTCGGCTTCACGGCGCTGCGGTGGGCGGTCGGCCTGGGACACGCGCGGATCGCGGAGATCCTGCTCTCCCACGGTGCGGATCCCGGTCTGCCCGGCCCGGAGGGTGAGTCCCCGCTGGTGCTCGCGGCCCGGCGGGGATCGGTGCACACGGTCCGCACCCTGCTCCGGCACGGTGCGGCCGACCTGACCCGGGCGCTGGAGGAGGCCCGGCGCTTCCTGCGGCTGGACATCGAGCAGGAACTGCGCGGGGCCTTGTTCGCGCTGTACGGCGACGGCACCGGAAGCGGCGGGATCGACGGCGGATACGCGACGGTGGTGCGCCGCACGCCGGTGGACGGCGGAGTGACGGTCACGGTCGAACTGCAGCGGGACGGAGAGCCCTTCGCGTCCCAGGACCAGCAGACCGGCCACGGCGCGATCGCGACGCTCCTGGAGAACGAGCTGGGTCTGCGGGCCCCGTTCGAGGAGCTCGCGGCCCGCGCACTGCGGGGTGTGGACCCGGAGCTGGACGACTGGCACGAGTCGGTCGAAGCGCTCTGGCTGCGCGGCGACGAGGAGACGTTCCAGGCGGCGGCCGCGTGGACGGCGAGCGGAGATCCGCTGCGGCAGGCCTTCGGTGCGGATGTGCTCGCACAGCTCGGATTCCGTACCGGAGCAAAGCCGTTCACCGCGCGATCGGTGCCGCTGCTGCGGGAACTGGCGCGGGAGGCCGTGGACGCGGAGCTGATCCAGTCCGCGGTACTGGGCCTCGGCCACCACGAGGACCCGGCCGCTCTGCCGGAGATCCTGCGCCACGCGGAACACCCGGACCGGATGGTGCGGCGCGCGGTGACGTTGGCGCTGTTCGGCCCGGTGGCCTCGGACCGGCCCGAGGCCGTCGTGGCACTGATCGCCCTGAGCGGGGACACCGACGAGGGGGTCCGTGACTGGGCGACGACGGCGCTGGCCGCCGCGGACGACGACACCCCGGAGATCCGTGAGGCCCTGGCACTGCGCCTGGACGACGCGGACCCCGACACGGTGGCGGAGGCGGCGCGGGGTCTGGCACGACGCGGGGACCCACGCGCGGCAGAGGTCCTGACGCGCCTCCTGGCCGAAGAGCCGGCGGACAGCTACGCGGGCGCGACGGCTGCGGCTGCCCTGGAGGGCGTCGCCGACCCGTAGGCAGGCGCCCTTGGGCAGCGTCCTGCCCCTGCCACCAGGGCGCGGGCACCCGGCATGCACCCGGCCCGCCCGGCGATGGAGGACACGGGTCCGGGGCGGAGCCCCGAATCGAGCCCGCCCGGCGATCGAGATCAGTCGTGGGGGGGGGGGGGGCCGCCCGCCCCCGACCAACCCGGCCGGCCCCGAGTGAGGCGCGAGCGACCCCCGCCGCGCGCCGGAACTCGGCCCGCACGAGGCCGGCCCCCCCGCC